>CAYVMS010000077.1:2633-13391 GCA_964452615.1 uncultured Occallatibacter sp. | reverse complement strand
CATGCCGAGCAGGGGCTGGGCGACACGATCCAGTTCTGCCGCTATGCCACATTGGTTGAGGCGCGCGGCGGCACGGTCATCCTCCAGGTTCAGGAACCAGTCGAGCGGCTGATGGCTTCCCTGCCTGCAGTGCACGCCGGACTCGCGGAGACGGCGCTGCTTGGCGCAAAGCTCCCGGAGTTCGACCTGGAGTGTCCGTTGATGAGCCTACCTGCCGTCTTCAACACAACAATGGATACAGTTCCCTGGCCCGGAGCTTACCTCGGAGCCGACGCGGGTCTTGCATCAGATAAGCGCAAGCGAACTACTTGCGTTCGGTCCAATCTGACTCAGCCGCTTCGTGTGGGAATTGCTTGGGCAGGCAATCCCCGCTACAAGGCCGACAGCCGACGCTCCATCGAGCTGAAAACTCTACTGCCTCTGCTACGCATCTCCGGCACCACCTGGATCTCGCTGCAAAAAGGGCCACCGGCAGAGCAGTTGGCCGCACTGCCCGGCGACGTCTTTGTTTGGGACGGGTCGAGCACCGACCGCGATCTATCCGAGACCGCAGCGATGGTGGCAACTCTCGATCTAGTCATCACCACAGACACCTGCATCGCCCACCTCGCCGGAGCGATGGCCAAGCCCGTCTGGATCTTGCTGCCCCATTTGGCCGACTGGCGCTGGATGCAAGAGACTGAGACAACCCCCTGGTATCCAACGGCCCGCCTGCTGCGCCAGAGCCGGCCCGGAGACTGGGCGGGGGTTGTCGAGCGGGCCGTAGCGGAGTTGGGCGAGCTGCGCGAGTCAGCGACTGTGCAAGCTCAAAGGCCAGCGAAACAAGACTCCAAGCCCCTTCGCCTCTCCCAGCCATAGCCCTCAAGAACAGCAACCTAAGAAATGAAAAATACCCCTTGACACCCTTAACTCTATTTTATAGAGTACTCCATATAGAGGACTTCTCTGAAAGCTGAGATTTTCCTCCGAGGAGAATCACTATGACACAAAACGCTGAAGATATGGAGTTGAAAGACAGGCTGAACTTGATCGAGAACATGATCGCCGAGGGCCGGCGCACGACCGAGAGCTGGGGCTGGACGTTTGTCCTATGGGGTGTGGCCTACTATTTCGCCATTGGATGGACCGCCTACAATCAGTCGCCCTGGGTCTGGCTGGTCACGATGGTGAGCGCCTCGATACTCTGCTGGGCATACATATGGAAGCGGAGACGAAGCCAGCCGGAGCGGAAGCCGGGGACAACAATTGGCCGGGCCATCTTTTCCATATGGGCCGTCATGGGAATCTCAATGTCCTTGCTCTTTCTGGGATTGGGCTTTAGCGGAAGATTCAACCAGCACATATTTGTTGCGGTGGTGGCTGCCATGCTGGGCGTTGCCAACGGAGCCTCGGGAATGATCGTTCGTTGGAAGGCGCAGATTGCCAGCGCAGTAGTCTGGTGGGCGGCAACCGTTGCAGCGTGTTTTGGCTCCAATGAGCAGTGCATGGTCGTGTTCTTGGTTGCAATCTTCCTTTGCCAGATTGTCTTCGGCATCTACCTGATGATCGGCGAAGCCCGTGCGCGCAAGCAGGGGGCTAGTCATGCTTGAACTGCCAGAGCTGAATCCTGTGATTCACGGGAAACTGCGCCTGGCTTTGCTTTCGCTGCTGTCGGGCGTCGAAGAAGCGGAGTTTACGTGGCTGCGCTTGAAGACCGGCTCGACCGACGGCAACCTCGGCGCGCAATTACTGAAGCTTGAAGAAGCTGGCTATGTCTCGGTCGAAAAGAAGTTCGTCCAGCGCAAGCCGCAGACACTTTATCGCATGACTGAGGCGGGCCGCACGGCGCTGACCGAGTATGTGCAGGCATTGAAAGCGCTGCTCGGCGGAGCGATCGGCTGAAGGCTGAATATTCCGGGCTGGTTGTGGTTCGTGGTTTCCCATCCATTCGCAAAGTACGCGAATGGATGGGGCACCCGGCAGAAAAAACTTCCAGAAATTCCGGATACTGCATCCTCAATGATTAAGCCAGGCTCTGCCGCACTCGCTCCATGATCCCCAGATAGTAAGCGAGATTGTGGATGGAGTTCAGTGTGCCAGAGAGCGCTTCGCCGGAGTGCATCAGGTGGCGCAGATAGGCGCGGGAGTAGCGACGGCAGACCATGCAATTGCAGGCCGGGTCCGGCGGGCCCTGGTCTTCCGCATATTTCTTTCCCTTGATGTTGAGCCGTCCTTCGCTGGTGAAGAGCAGGCCGTGACGCGCGGCACGGGTGGGCAACACGCAGTCCATCATCTCCACGCCCATGCGCGCATACTGTTCGATTTCGTCGGGATAACCAACGCCCATTACGTAGCGCGGCTTATCGGCGGGCAGCAGAGGCAGCACTTCCGCAATCATTTCGAGCGTCAAATCGCGCGGCTCACCCACGCTCAGTCCGCCGATGGCATAGCCGTCAAAGTCCATTTCCACCAGCCGCTCGGCGCTCTCACGGCGCAGATCACGATACATTCCGCCCTGGACAATTCCGAATAGGCTCTGCGTGCGCCCGCCGAGTTCGTCGTACCAAGGCACTTCGTGGTGATGTGCGTTGAAGTGCTCCAGCGACCGCTGCGCCCAGGCCATCGTCAGTCGCAGGCTTTCTTCGGCGCGGCTGCGCTCGGCCGGGTACTCGGTGCACTCGTCAAAGGCCATGCAAATGTCGGCGCCCAGCGCGATTTGCACGTCCATCGAATGCTCCGGAGTGAAGAAGTGACTGCTGCCGTCAAGATGCGAACGGAAGCTCACGCCCTCGTCCGTAACCTTGCGCAACGCGCTCAGGCTGAAGACCTGAAAGCCGCCGGAGTCGGTGAGCATCGCCCGCGGCCAACTGATGAATTTGTGCAGCCCGCCCATGCGCCGGATCGCCTCGTGGCCCGGCCTGAGATAGAGATGATAAGTGTTGCCGAGAATGATCTCCGCACCGAGGTCTTCGAGCACATCTTGCGGTACGGCCTTGACTGTTCCAGCCGTGCCCACCGGCATGAAAACCGGCGTCTCGACCGTGCGGTGAGGCAGATGCATCCGTCCGCGACGCCCGCCGGCGGGTGATGTTGCAAGTATGTTGAAGTCGAGGCTCACTAGTCGATTCTATCGGGCAGGGCTGGAATTATGGCATTTGCGAGGTTATTGCGATACGAACACCATTGTTACCCACCCTTTTCGCAAGACGCCGCGAAAAGGATGGGGCACCCAGTTGAACCTGGCGTCACCGCTTTTCTCCGCCCAGCTTCACCAGAAACCCAACGCGCGCAACTGCCGGCATCGCCAGCGTAGTTGTCGGCGTCTTCGAGACTTCAATCTGGCGATTGAAGACGTTCTCTCCAGCGGCAAAGATCTGCAAGCGCTTTCCAAAGTCATGGGACGCGTAGGCGTCGAGCCGGAAGTAGCCATGCAGCATGTATGCATTCGCATCGTCGTCAAACTGGCGTCCGCTGAGCCGCGATTGCAAACTGAGTGTTCCGATCCGTGCTTGACTGGCGCGCAGATTCAGTGTTGCCATGTTTCGCGCCACCTCCGGAATCCAGTTGCCGAGATCCTGATTGCCGCTGCTGACAGTCGCATGAGCGTACTGGTAGCCGCCATCCAGCGCGAGCCAGCGTAGCGGCACAAGCTCGTAGTCCACAGCCACACCGCGGCTCTCAATTTGGCCAAGATTCTCGCGCACCAGCAGGATCGGTGAGGACGTAGGGTTGGTGGTCACTGCAACGATGGGCCTGTTGACCTGGGTCAGGAAGTAGCTGGATCGCACATTGCCCCAGCGCCAGCGCGTCGCCAGACCAGTCTCCCAGCCAGTGGCACGTTCGCTGAGCAGTGAGCCGTTGGGGTTGGTGAGTTTGTTGCCCACCTGCGTTGCGCGGTAAAGCTCGTTGGGCGTCGGCGCACGAAAAGCGCGAAAGCCCGATGCCGAGAGCGCCCAATGATCGCCAAGCTTGCGCGAAATGCCAAGCCGGGGATCGAAGACCGCCTGGTTAAATTGCGGAGGTTGGCTGGCGGAGGGCGCCCAAGCAACCCCTACCAACATGAGCTTCTGGCCATCGAAGTTCTGGAACCAATCCACGCGGCCTGAGCCGGTGACCGTCCATGCCTTGCGGACCCACATCAGTTCTCCATAGGCCGCCGAGTCGCGCTGATGATCGTGCAGATTGGTCAGCGCGGTGGAAGTGCCGTAGCTCTGCTCGCGGTCCCAGAAGCGCACGTCATGAACATCGGCTCCAGCCAACAATAGCAGCCCCGCGCCCATCGGCTGGCTCCAATGGGCAGCCGCGCCGAGTTCATTGTCGGGCGTGAGCGAAAACTTGGTCAGCGTCTCGCTGTTGCGCAATGTGGTCGAGTTCGCGATCTGCGAAAAGGTCTGGCGATAGTGTTCGCTTGAGCCATAAATCCGCGTTACTAGCGAGGCACCGTGCGGAGCTCGCCAGTCGCCGCCCGCCGCGTATCGCCAGAGCCGGGTTCCATTGGTCTGATCGGGAGTGCCGTTGCCGCGCGCCTCGTTGAAGCCACTGCCGCGCACCATAAGCCGTAGCGGCCCGCGTACTCGCTCGGCCAGCACCATTGCATTCTGGCTGTGAACGCTCGATGCGATGTCCACCGGCCCTCGCTGCCACGGCGCCTCCTGGATGTAGCCATCGGTCCCCAGCATCCCTCCTGCGGCAAGCACTCCCCACGGTCCGCGCATCCCCTGAACGAGCAGGCTGTTATCAAAGGTGCCTTCGCCGCCGTAGCTTGATCGCAACTCGGCAGCATCGGCAGCCGGACGCGCCGAGACCACATTCACCACACCGCCGATGGCGCTCGATCCATACAAATCGCTCGCTCCTCCGCGCACCAGCTCGATGCGCTCGATCGCCAGCTCCGGCTGTTCCTGCCAGTGAATCCAGCCGCCCACAGGATCATTGAGCGGTACGTCGTCTTCTGTGACGAGTGTCCGGCTGGCGGAGGTCGAGCCGAGACCGCGCAGGCTGATCCCCTGCGATGTCGGGTTGGCCACTAGCGAGGACGAGCGGCGAAAAAGCTCGACTCCCGGTAGTTGGCGCATCTGGCTGTCGAGGGTAATCGATGCCGTTGTGTCGAGAGCCGCCTCGGAGAGCAACCGAGTGGTCGCGGGGCTTTCCAATGCGCCCAACGGAGCGCGATAGGCCGTGACCGTCACTTGCTCGGTAACGGCGGCAGCATCCAGTTGGACGGCCGCGTCGCCGCTGAGTTGCAGGGTTTTCTCCGAGAATCCCGCAGCAGCCACGCGCACGGGACAGGGAAGAGCGCAGTGAAGGGTAAGACGTCCGTCCAGACCAGTCCGACCCAGCAGCTCTCCTCCAGCGCCAGCATTCGTTATCGCGGCTCCGGCAAGCGCAGCACCCTGGCTATCCTCAATTGTGACTGTGACAGGCGACTGTGCGCAGATCCGCGGCGGAGTGTGCGTCACCGCAGCAAGCGCCAGCGCGCCAGCCATCGCTTTGGATCGGAACCACCGCATCGGTCTCGCCTTCGTCGTTCTGACGCAAGCTCTGGAGCCATTGTGACACAGTTTTTCCGCTCCTGGAATCAAGAGCCTGCGGGGCGATTTCGTTGAGAGGCACCAGGACGAAAGTCCGTTCGGCCAGTCGCGGATGGGGTATTGTCAGTTCCGGCTCGTCGATCACGAGATCACCCAGGAGCAGTAGGTCCAAGTCCAGCGTGCGCGGCCCATTGGCAATGCTTGCAGCTCGGTCACGCCCGAACTCCTGCTCGATGGCCAGCAACTCATCGAGCAACTCACGCGGCCCGAGCGCCGTTTCCAGCGCCACCACGGCATTCACAAAGCGTGGCTGCTCGGCAAAGCCGACCGGCGCGGTCGAGTAGAGCGATGACCGGCAAACAAGCTTGCCCAGTGAATCCAGGCGCAAGGCCGCCGCTGCCAGAGTCGCCTCGGGCCTGCCCGCCCGGCTGGCCAGGTTGCCTCCCATTCCGATATAGGCCGTTCGCATCAGTTCAAGGTTACCGCGATTGAGAGAGCAACTGAAATGGGAGTGAACCGGAATGGGAGTGATCCAGGCCGATTAGGACCTCATGAATCAAGTGCGCAGACTCCACACGGGGACTTATACTAGTGCTGCATCGACCCGCGAAACGAGGAGTTCCATGGCGGACAGCCCCGATCTAAAGATACGGAAGACGCGACTGGCGGCCGGCTCCCTCATGATGCGCAAGCAATACCGTCAGGCGATTCCCCTCTTCGAAGAGACCATTCAGCTTCTCTCGGAGCAGAACAAGCCGATCGCCATGGCCGACATGCTCTGGCGCGTGGGCCAGTGTTACACCAGGATCGGCCTGAGGGACCACGCAATCGTTCGACTGCAAGCTGCTTTGCAAATTCTGCGCGAGTATCCGGGTGACGATCACTTACCAGCCGTTCTGCTGGATCTTGGCAATGCCCTTCGAAAGGGCGATCCTGTCGAGGCCGAACGCTGCTACAACGAGGCAGCGGAGATTCACGTCGCAAGGCGTGAACTTGAACGCGCCGCCGCAGCATGGATAAACCTCGGGATCATGTATTCCGAGCAGGAGCGCTTTGAGGAGTCGTTGGCGCACTATGAGAAGGCCCGCGATGTGCGCGAGCGTTCCGCATCCGTCAAACCTTCGCGTATCGGCTTGCTGCTGAACAACATGGCGAATTGCCGCCTGCGCATGGGCGACTATGACGAGGCGCACAAGCTGGTGGACCGTGCGATCGAACTGCTCTCGCAGGATGGAGATCCCGGGCCGGCCGCGGCTTACGGAACACGCGGCCTGATCTACCTCGATAGCGGCAACGATGCCGAGGCCGTCGCGTGGTTGCAGGAGTCTTATGCCGAGCGTAAAAAAGCCTCCAGCCCCAACTTCGAGACCATCGCGGAGAATCTGGAGAAAGAGATCGCCGCCCTCAAACGGCTTGGCAGGATGCAGGAGGCAGCTCTGGCCGAGGATCGCCTGGCCCTTGCGCGCGCCGCCATGAATGAGATCCCGCAACCCTCGATCTGGTAGCATCCTCTTTGGAGAAGTTTCAGCATGGATGCACTGACCAACGCGAGCCTTGGCGCCCGCCGCAATGAAGACATCGCACTAGACCTGCTCAAGTTTGTAGCCGGGACTGCCGGAGTGGGCCGCCCGGCCGCGCCTTCCACTGGATTCAGCGGCACCGGAGCGCCCAAACCCGAAGAGCACGTCGCCCAGTTGCTCGAACTCTACAGCCGCTGCCTCAAGGCAGTCCAAGGCCAGGAGCCCGAACAGCACTCAGCCCCAGGAACGGAAAGCGGGGCAGGGATATAGCTGGTCAGTCCATTCTGCGCGTTGCCGTTGCCGGTGCCGGAGCCTTTGGCAAAAATCACCTCCGCGTCTACCGCGAACTGGAGACGTCTGGAGCCGACGTCGCCGGCGTGGGCGTTGCCCTGGTTGCTGCCGTCGAGCCGAACCCCGCTCGCGCCGCAGAGGCCGCCGCCAAATACGCAATCCCTGTCTTCGCAACCGTGGATGAACTGCTGGCCGCTGACCTAAAACTGGATGCGGCCACCGTTGCCGTTCCCACCGTGCATCATCACGCCGTAGCCTCTGCGCTGCTTGATGCCGGACTGGATCTGCTCGTCGAAAAGCCTCTGGCCGCCACCCTCGCCGAGGCCGACGACCTGCTGGCGCGCGCGGAAAAGGGCAAGCGAATCCTTCAGCCCGGCCATCTGGAGCGCTTCAATCCAGCCGTACTGGCCGTGCAGCCGCAACTGCGCCGGCCCATGTTCTTTGAGGCGCATCGCCTCTCGGTCTTCACGCCCCGTGCGCTCGATGTGGATGTGGTGCTCGACCTGATGATCCACGACCTCGACATCGTGCTCACCTTTGCCGCATCGCCAGTGCGCGAGGTGCGGGCCGTAGGGCTGCCGATACTCTCGCCCAAGGTGGACATCGCCAACGTCCGCGTCGAGTTTGAGTCGGGCTGCGTGGCCAACTTTACCGCCTCGCGCGTTTCGACGGAGAGAGTCCGCAAGCTGCGCTTCTTCGAGCCGCGGCAATATGTCTCGATCGACTACGCGCGGCAAGATCTGCTAGTGATTAGCGTCGAGCCAGTCGCAGCCAAGGCATCGCCAGCAGAAATGATTGCTTCGTTGCCGTCGCAGATTGCCGCAATGCTGCCGCCAGGGATCGCAGACGGAATCGCATCGGGAAAGATCGACCTGGCGAAGATTGATCCAGCCTTGATTGCGCAGTTCGCCGCCATGGCAAAGATTGATCCATCGGTAATCGCGCAGATCACAAATCCAGCGGGATCGAATGCAGGCTTGAGCTTCTCCAAGCCAACCGTCACGCCGGGCGAGCCGCTGCGTTTGGAGATTACCTCCTTCCTTGAATCCGTCCGCACCCGCCGCGGGCCGCAAGTCACTGCCCGCCAGGGCCGCGAAGCGCTGGCCTTGGCTCTGGAGATTCAGTCCTCAATGGCCGCCCACGCCAAGCGCGCCGGTCTCGAAGACTTCTTCAATCCCGGCGCATAGAGAGTAGCTCCTGGCCGCCAATCAGCGCCTAAAGATTCAGCGCTCTTCCCATCTTGAAGAGCGCGGGAATAGCCGCCACCAGCAGGCCCGCCACGCCTATGGAGTAGACCGCGGCCTTCCCGCCGGAGACGTAGCCTTCCCTGAGAGCCATTACCAGCAGCAAAGAGAGCACCGGCAGATTCAAGGCCACGGCCGTTACAACTCCGGGCATATAGCTGCGCCGCGCCACGGTTGCCGCAAGGTGCGGAACGAGGACGTTGGCTAACGTGACGGCCATGGTTCCAAAAGCCAGGTAGGTCCAGATGCTCTGCTTTCCCGATTCCGCGCTCAACCACGTCACCGCGAAGGCCAGGATCGTCAAGACCGCCGCAGCAAAGCGGAAGACGCCCGGCGATACGGGGGACTTCCAGAAGCCCACCCGTTTCGACCAACCGGGAAGCCATATGGCCTCTTCCGCATTGTGAAGAGTAACGACAATCGGAAAAAGCCACTCGATATTCCGAAAGCTCATCGCCGTCACCTCGTTCGTTTCCGTGAACCGCGACACCGCTCACGCAAGTCCCAGCGCGCGGTTGAAGGCGCCTACAATGTACTTCCAGACCAGGTAGTAGCCAGCCAGCGCGGCCAAAAATACCGGCACGATCAGCACATAAGGCACCTCGCAGGCATTGAACCATGTGGCTCCATGCGAGCCCAGCACCAGCACTCCAAGGAAACTAGCGGTCGTAGCTCCAACAGGCATCATCAAAAGGGGCAGAATGGCGCCGTGAAGACCGATGGGCAGATGAGTGTGCTCATGCGAGCCGAGCCAGATCATGTTCCACAACCCGAAGATCGATGGCACCACAGCCATGGGAAAGATCAGAGCCTGCTCGATGGGGACCGGCACTTTGAGCACGATTCGCACCACGATGAACACTGTCAGCAACACCGGCAGAACCAGCGTTGGCACAAAGATCCCTGCCAGATAAGCGCGAAGATAAGGATGTGAATTCATAACTTCCTCCAGTTTCTGCGAGCTCTTGCGCCCGCCGTTTCACAGGTAGTAAAGCAGTAAGGGAATCGATGCCGGAAACGACGCAACGAGCAATACCAGCCCGGCTGCGAGAGCCCCGTCAAACCAGGCCCAATTAAATCCGGTCCGGCCTTTTGTGACCTGCGCCGCAGACTCCTCGCCCAGCCGCCGCAGCATCGCGGGCCACAAGTCGCGCGCTGGCCCGTCCTCCGCATCCACCGGCGGCAGTGCTTCTTTCAGAAGTTTTTTCATCTGGTCCCGATCATGTTCATTCATGGCGTGATTCCTTGTCTTTCCAGGTCTTTTCTGAGCAGCCGAAGCGCGCGAAAGACGCGCAGTTTGACTGCTGTAACTGAAATTCCCAACGCTGCAGCTACATCTTTGTGCGGCTGTTCTTCGATTACCGCGAGAGTCGCCGCAATGCGCAGCTTGGGTGATAGCCGTTCGAATGCCAGCGCGGTCTTACTGCGAATCTCAGTAGTTACAGCAGCATCGGAGTTATCCGGAGCCGCCAACTCGCCGCATTCTTCCGCGTCGACCTCAAACTTGTCGCGCCTCGCGCGCAGCCAGTCAAGAGCCGCATGTGTGGCGATGCGCCGCGCCCAGCCCTCAAATCCCTGCGCCGGGTCAAAGCGCTCGCGTGCCCGATAAATCCGCCAGAAGCTTTCAACCGTTAGCTCTTCAGCCGCCGACGGGTCGCGGACGATGCGCAGAATCCAGCCGTAGACAGCGCGCTGATGCTGGCGAAAGAGCGCCTCGAAAGCAGTAGCGTCGCCTTGGCAAAACAGGTTCAGGACGCTGCTCGCTTCGTTCTGCATCCGTCCCTCCCCTTTCTACTTACTCTTACGGTGCTGTTACTGGAATGGTTACATGTTATTCGCGATAGCTTCCATCGTTCTTTATGACTCCTGGAACACTTTGTAGCGTCCCGGTGTCTATCTAAGTACAGTGGTTCCGATTGGGATATGCGGAGTGCCTAAGGTCCCGCTCCCCGCGCCGAGTTAGAGCGCGAGAGCGGCCAGCCCGCTCGCGTCTGAACATAACTCCCAGCCGGCGCGGCTGAATTCAGTTTTGCTGGGAGGCAGGCCATGTTTGAAGACTCAACCTTTGAATCCGCGGGAAGAATCCGCACACGCAGCCGCCGCTGGATGATCGCGGCCTTCACCTTCAATGCCTCCATCGTGCTGGCGTTTGTTCTGGTTCCGCTGCTCTATCTTGAGGCGCTGCCGCCGCAG
>CAYVMS010000077.1:0-2533 GCA_964452615.1 uncultured Occallatibacter sp. | reverse complement strand
CCGCCGATGCTACAACAGTCTGCGCTAGACGCTGTGAGCACCTGGCGCTACCGGCCCTATCTGCTCGACGGCCAGCCTGTCGAGGTCGAGACCACGGTGAATGTGATCTTCACGTTTGACAGGTAAGAAATCATCACAGGCGGGTGCCCCAGGTCTCGACCTTGAGACCTGGGAGTCTGCTCAGTGCCCATCAGGCCGGGCAGAGTTCAGGCCGGCAAAGATCGCTTCATAGCGGCCGCTCTTGGCGGCGAAGCGCAGGCCCTTCACATTTTCCACGCAGATCTCAGACGGAGTAGGCTGCGTCTTCCATATCTGCATTACCTCAGCAATGAATTTGTCGAGCGGCATGGCGCGCGGATCGTCGGCGCCATTCATCAGTTGCGTAGCCACATACGGCGGAATCAGCTCCAGAACCTCGATCTGCGTTGCCCTGAGCTGATAACGCAGTGACTCGGTGTAAGAGTGAATCGCGGCCTTGGTGGCGCAATAGGTCGGGGTGAGCGCCAGAGGAAGAAAGGCAAGGCCCGAGGAAACATTGACGATCGCGGCAGTGGGCTGCTTCTGCAAGTGCGGCAGCAGCGCCGCCGTCAGCCGGATGGGCCCAAGCAGGTTCGTGGTGACAATTGCCTCCGCGTCGGCCAGATCTGGCTGCTGTGCGAGCAAATTCTCGGGGCGCATGATGCCTGCGTTGTTGACGAGCACATTGAGCGTGGGAAACTCAGCAGCCGTCTGCGCGGCAAAGGTTTGTATGTCGACCGGGTCTTCAATGTCCAGCGGAAGCGACTTCATTCCGGGGTTGGCTGCCGTGGTCTCGTCGAGCGCCTGTTTGCGGCGGCCAGCGATGATGACCTGGTTACCCAGCTTGTGCAGCTCTTCAGCCAGGCCGCGTCCGATGCCCGAACCGCCGCCGGTGATGAGGATCGTGTTACCAGTAAGTTTCATGAGGAATCAAGCCTCCAAGAAGCATAATACCGGCAGCGGCTGAAGTTGAGTATCTTGTTTGCAGCAAAAGGAAATACACCGCCGAGCGAAGAGAGAGAAACTTCCGCAGTGGTAACTCCCAGCATTGAATCGAAGCGGTCGGATATACTCTTTGGAAACTCCAAGGAGCCTGAATGATGTGCCCTATAGTTAGGCGTTTCGGTCGCTTCGCAGCTTCCCGCCGTGCCGTTGTCATGCTCCTCGCGCTGGCGTGCATCAGCCTTGCCACCTCCTGTCACAGGAATGATCCTGCAGGCACCGAGTTTCGTGGCGCCGCCGCTAAGGGTGACATAACGAAAGTAGCGGCGCTGCTCAAGACCAATCCCGATCTGGTTTTGAGCAAGAGCAAGAACGGCGCAACGGCTTTGCATTGGGCTGCTGCCTACGACCACAAGGATGTTGCGGAATTGCTGCTGGCCCACGGAGCTGACGTCAACGCTCGGTTGGACGAAGGCACCGCCCCGTTGCATTGGGCAGCTTTTGGCGGTCACACGGACTTGGTGGAGTTACTCCTGGCCAGCCACGCCGATGTCCATGCCCGGGATCAATACGGTAACACGCCCTTGCACTCGGCGGTTGCAAAAAATCACCAAGATGTGGCGGAGTTGTTGTTGGCGCATGGGGCCGACGTCAATGCCATGTCACGCAAAGTCAATCCCTTTATGCGCTGGTTGGCGAAATTGCTGCATCACGACGGACCCTACGTTGATGCAAAGACGGGCCGGGGATGGTCGCCATTACAGCAGGCGGCACTGAACGGCAATAAGGACTTAGCGGAGCTGCTGCTGAGACACGGTGCCGACGTCAACGCCAAATACGATGACGGCTATGCGCCGTTGAATACCGCGGCTTATTACGATCATAAAGACGTATCGGAGCTATTGCTGGCACATGGGGCCGACGTCAATACTAGAGAGAACTACGGTTGGACGCCACTTCTATGGGCTGCGAACAAGGGATTCAAGGACGAGGCCGAGCTCTTGTTGACGCATGGTGCCGACGTCAATGCCAAGGGGAAAGACGGCACCACGCCATTGCAAACCGCTGCTTGTAACGATCATCTGGACGTGGCGCAACTGTTGCTGACCGCCAAGGCTGATGTGAATGCAAAAGATGCCAACGGCAATACGCCATTACACGCATCGGCATACCGAGGCTATAAAGACGTAGCGGAACTGCTGCTGGCAAACGGGGCTGATGTGGATGCCATGACTCGCAATGGGGCGACACCCTTGCACTGGGCTGTGATCAGGGGCCACAATGACGTGGCCGATCTACTGCGACAGCATGGCGGCCACGATTTAGGCTCAAGTTCTTGGGCTCGGGACTTGTACCTTCCATAGATGATTTTGCACCGCCGGTGTTCCGGCTATCTCGAGTTCTCCGCGAAGGCCGCAGCCTCGCTCTCCAACTCCGGGTCCCAATGCTTCGGTTGATAGATGCAGCAGGGCTCCTGGGCCAGCGGGTCGCCGGTGACTGCGTAAGCTCGCGCCCGCGAGCCGCCGCAGATCTCCTTGTATTCGCATGCGCCGCACTTGCCTTCCAGCTTGCT
>CAYVMS010000076.1:0-13449 GCA_964452615.1 uncultured Occallatibacter sp. | reverse complement strand
CAAACCTTCCCCACCGAAAATGCTTGACGTGCAAGAGAGAATCTTTCGCCAGAAAGATGGCGAAAGGATGGGGCACCCGAAGTTCCCAATAAGATTGGCTACTGCTTCTTGAGGACGGCTGCGTTCTTTTCGTCGGAGAGGATTGCGGACTCAAGTAGGCGGAAGTCGGCGGCTTTGGAGGGCGGAATCTCGACTTGGCGAACGACGTATTCGCGTTCGTAGTGGAGGAGATTGTCCTTGACTGAGACTTTGGAGTGGTAACTTGCGAAATCGAGGTCGAGATCGACAGGGTCTGGTGTTTCATCGACGACGTAGCCTGTGGGCAGGGTGATGTCGAAGCTGTCGCGCCAGCGGCCGGGGTTGCAGAGTTCGATAGGATATGCGCGGGGCTTGCCCTGCATCACATCGGGAACGGACTGCAGGTGACTGCCCATGATGCGAGGGCGGAAGAGCAGAAGCGTCCCGGAGGGATGGGCATAGCCGGTTACGCTAAGGTGCAGATCGAGGGACAAGGGCGTATCAAGATCTGGAGTCTGGTGGAACTCAAATCCTTTGAAGGCTAGGCCGGGGAGATCGCGACCGAGGGCTTTCTCAAGCTTTTCGCGGACATCCTTTGAGTTGTTCTCTTTGATGAAGTACCGCTCTCGGCCGGCGTCGTTCCCAACAAAAGTTTCGCTCACATCGCCAGAGAGAGCGCCCTCAGCGGTGATGGTGAACGAGCCTTTGCGGCTCAGGCCGCCGGACTCGGGTGGAAGCACGGGCATGAGAAGAACCTGGCTATTTGCGCCGTCGGCCAGGTAGCCCCAGCCCCCCTGCAATTCGGCACGAATCAGGCCGACCGGAGTGTTTTCATCGGTTGGGTCGAAGATCAGCAGCTTTTTCCCGTTGGCCGCTTTTGCGAGCGCCATCAGCCGCGGATCACTCTCTCCATCAGGCATTTCAATTGCGGCAATCATGTGATCGCTAAAACGGGACGGTGCAGCAGGGTCAACAAAACCGCGACGGTGATCCACTGAGAGGGAATGGGCGCGGATGCCTGCGGCCTGAAGCATCGAGATCAACAAGGTGGCCTTATCTTTGCAGTCTCCATAGCGGTTGCGATAGATGTCGCCTGCGTAGTGCGGCTGCCAACCGCCTATGCCGCGCTCGACGATGAAGTAACGAATATTCTTCTGAATATATTCGGTAATGCGGCTGAGCTTTGAGTAGAGGTCGGGCGCCCCGGCGGTTAGTTCCTGGGACTTTGCAATGATCTCCGCTGTCGGATCGTGGCGATTCAATTCGAGTTGTTCCTGCCAGAGGCCGATGGCGCGCCACTGGTTCTCTGGACCGTTTGCTGCGGTGTCGCCCCATTGGATGGAGGCTCGTGCGGCCAAAGCTTCCCAATCTGGCGTGGAGTGTATGTTTTCGAGATCAAGGGCGGGCATCTCCTTGATCTCCCATCGAAGATGGTTCTGAGCGAGTTCGCTGGGCTTGACCGGTGCAAACCTGTGCCAGGCTTCGGCGTAGCGAACGCCCGCCGGGAGGGCCAATTCCAACGCCTGATTTAGAACAGGGATTGGCAACTGTATTTGCCATAATTCCTCGCTCATGTTGGGCCTTAACAGCGTCTCTATCTCGCAGACGACGACGGCAGCGGGATCGCCCGCCGGAGGATTGACAATGCGAATGTGTTCGGTGGACTGGAGAACGGCGTCGGCATAGGCTCCGTGATCGGTGAAGTCGGTATCCATGGCCTGAAGCTGACGGTCGTCCGGGGTAAAGGTCCATGAGCGAAAGTAGTTGAGCTTTTCGTCAATGTCGTACGCCGCACGGCAATTCGCGTAATGGCGACCTTGCGGCTTCAAAATGCGAACAGCGAAGCGCTCACGCTCAACCGCGCGATTGTTTGTATCGACAGTGATGAGGTACTCGTCGAAGAGGACAACGGCGGGTGCGTCTTTGGCGGAGGAGGGGGTGGGCGTTTTGGCTGCGGCGACTGCCCAGTCGGGAGCGGGCTGAGGCTTGGCTGCCGTGGCGGGTATCGTACCCAGCAAAGCCGCAGCGCAAGAGACGGCCACGGCAAAGAAATTGAGATTGCGGCGACGGAAGATCATCAGTTTCCTTTTGTTGCCGGAGATGCCGTTAGGACGAGTTGCTGTTGGTCGGCGGCGGAGACTTTTTGGTAGAAGGCTCGCAGGTCGTTGTATTCCTCGGGCTTGGCGATGGTGAAGGCGCGGGAGAGTTGGCGGGCGATGGTGATCTGGCCGGGGGCAGTAACCGACTTAGTGCCATAAGCAGCGTGGCCCGTCCACGGGATATTGTTGTCCTGGGGTGCGCCTTCCACGGTGTAGTTGGCAGGCAGGTGATAGACGATCTGATCGCTGACCTGATCGCCGTAATGCATGTCGACCGGTTCGAGGCGCTTCTCCTGATTCACGAAGGGATGGCTGCCGCGCGTCTCGAAGAAAAAGCCCGGGACGAGAAGACGTTTCGAAGTTGCAACGCCCAGGGTTCCATGAACATTCACCACCGCTAGCAGGTTGACGCTGGGATCGTCGAGGCCGAGGAAATGATCGAGATGGGCCTCGACGCCATCGGGCACCTGAGACTCGAGTGAGTGATCGAATCTCTTCTTTGCCTCGTCGTTGTCGTTCTTGAGAGCGATCTGTCGCCAGCGAATGGCTTCCTGGCCGGTCATTACGAAACGGATCGTGCCGGTGATGGAGCCATGCTCGTCAAGGGTGAGATCGCCGGTGCGGACTGTTTTGTTGTCGGTGTAGGACTGTTCGGGCGTTGTGACAATGTTCTTATCGCCAGCGCCCTGGCGGAGGCCTGAGGCCCAGGAGTGTTTCCAACTTACCGTCTGGAAGGGACACATCGGCTCGCCTGGGTCGAGGGCGATCTCCTTGCCGCCGGCGCTGAGAATCACAATTGTATCGTCGAGCTGGCTCAAAGTGAGGTAGGAGGGATCGAAGACGCTCTGCTCACGGTCCACGACTTTCATGGCATAGGCGGTGAGGCCGGCGGCGCGCAGCATGGCCAGGTAGACGAGAGCTATGTCTTCACTGGAGCCGCTCTTCTGCTTCCAGGTGTTTTCGGCGTGCCTTGCCTCTTTCAATTTGAGCTGCTTGAGCTCAGAATCACTTTTCTTGCGGGAATAGTCTGTGTTATCGAGGCCTTGCACGGCTTTGTAGAGTTTCTTGGCTTTATCGAGGTCGCTGTCGGTGGGGGCGATCAGGCCGGCAACGGCTTCTTTGATGGACTTGGAGGGCTCGGCGAAGTGATCTACGTCCTTGGACCAAAGCTTGGCTTCAGAGTTCCAAAAATCCGCAGTGCTGTAGCCGCTCTTGTAATAGAACTGGACCTTGAAAAGGAAGCTTTTGATTGGCGGCATCCATTCTTCGTCTGGAATCGGAGGAACATCGGCGAGGTCTACACTGTAATGCCCTCCAGCGTCCGTCTCCACTTTAGCGCCTGTGGGAAGACTGGCCCACCAGATGAGGTTGTTGAGCCAGCGCCCGCGATCGTCCACCAGGTATCTGGCGGTCTTGTTTAGGCTGCCAGGCAGGAAGGCCGTGAAGGGCGTAAAAAAGTAATGGGCCTTGTGGACGAAGTAGGGACGCTGGACTTCCCAAGTGGGAGACGAGAACCGATTGTCGTCATACTCGTCATCCTCGTCATACTCAAGGTTGTAGCGATATTCGAGGATGCTGCCGACTTCGACACTGGGCAGGGTAAAGACCTTGCGATTGAATCGCGATTCACCGCTTTTGCCGGTCGTCTTGAATGCCAATAGATCATCCGGCTTGCCGACGAGAGGAATTACGGTGCCGTCGGCATGAATGGTGCGGGCTTTGATGTCGGTGATCTTGGTGTTGCCGTGCAGATAGGGGAGTTCTACGGTGGCCAGTTCCTTGCCTCTCTCCTGAAGGACTTTGATGCGCGCGTAAAAACTGTGGTAGTGGAAGGGGTCGTTGGCGATTTCTTCAATATTGAGATAGACGGCGGCGGCTCCTGGGGCTTTGGGGTCTGCGGTCATCTTCAGCTCTTCGGGGGTCGGCTCTTGAAACTGGGCGCTAAGCAGAGCGGGTGAGACCGAGATGAGGATAAAAAGCGCGGAGCCGACCCGCGTGCAAATCTGAGCGCGGCCGTGCCTGGCCGATGCGAGGAAAGGGTGAGAGGTCGACGAGATCATCAGTTTCCTTTTGCGGCTGGTGTGCGGGTTAGGACGAGTTGCTGTTGGTCGGCGGCGGAGACTTTTTGGTAGAAGGCTCGCAGGTCGTTGTATTCCTCGGGCTTGGCGATGGTGAAGGCGCGGGAGAGTTGGCGGGCGATGGTGATCTGGCCGGGGGCAGTAACCGACTTAGTGCCATAAGCAGCGTGGCCCGTCCACGGGATATTGTTGTCCTGGGGTGCGCCTTCCACGGTGTAGTTGGCAGGCAGGTGATAGACGATCTGATCGCTGACCTGATCGCCGTAATGCATGTCGACCGGTTCGAGACGCTTCTCCTGATTAACGAAGGGATGGCTGCCGCGCGTTTCAAAGAAGAAGCTGGGGATGAGAAGACGCTTGGAAGTTGCAGTGCCGAGGGTTCCTTGAACATTCACCACGGCCATCAGGTTGGTGTAGGGGTCGTCAAGGCCGAGGAAATGATCGAGGTGAGCCTCAACACCATCGGGAACCTGGGATTCGAGGGACTGATCGAACTGCTTCTTGACCTCGTCGGGGTCGTTTTGGAGGGCGATTTGCCGCCAGCGGAGGGCTTCCTGGCCGGTCATTACGAAACGGAGTGTGCCGGTGATGGAGCCATGCTCGTCAAGGGTGAGGTCGCCGGTGCGGGCAGTTTTATTGTCTGTGTACGCCTGCTGGGGCGTTGTGACCATGTTCTTGTCACCAGCGCCCTGGCGGAGGCCTGAGGCCCAGGAGTGTTTCCAACTCACTGTCTTGAAGGGACACATTGGCTCGCCTGGGTCGAGGGCCAACTCCTTGCCGCCGGTGCTGAGAATCACAAACGTATCGTCGAGTTGCCTCAAAGTGAGGTAGGAGGGATCGAAGACGCCCTGTTCGCGGTCCACGACCTTCATGGCGTTGGCGGTGAGGCCGGCGGCGCGCAGCATAGCCAGGTAGAGGAGTGCTATGTCTTCGCTGGAGCCGCTCTTCTGCTTCCAGGTGTCTTCTGCGTGTTTGGCTGCCTTTAGATTGAGCTGTTTGAGCTCGGAATCACTCTTCTTACGGGAATAGTCAGTGTTATCGAGCCCCTGCACGGCCTTGTAGAGCTTTTTGGCTTTATCGAGTTCGCTGTCGGTGGGGGCGATCAGGCTGGCAACGGCTTCCTTGATGGATTTGGAGGGCTCGGCGAAGTGATCTACATCCTTTGACCAGAGCTTGGATTCGGAGTTCCAGAAATTGGAGGAGCTGTTTTCGCTCTTGTAGTAGAACTCGACCTTGTAAAGGAAGCTCTTGATGGGCGGCATCCATTCTTCGTCAGGAATGGGAGGGACGTCGGTGACATCGACGCTATAATTTCCCACTGCGTTGCCTTTTACACTCACGCCGGACGGAAGGCTCCACCACCAAATCAGGGAGTTGAGCACACGTCCACGTTCATCTTCGATGTACCTACTGGTTGCATTCTGGATGCCGGGCAGAAATGCCTTGAAGGGAGTAAAGAGGTAATGCGCTTTGTGGACGAAGTAAGGCCTCTGCACCTCCCATGACGGGGAAGAGACTTCCTCCTCGTCGTAGTCCAATTGATAGCGATATTCGAGGATGCTGCCGACTTCGACGCTGGGCAAGTTAAAGACTTTTTTGCCGACTTGCAGCGAATCGCCATCCTTGGTCTTGGTCTTGACTATCAATAGATCCTCAGGCTTGCCGACGAGAGGAATCACGGTGCCGTCGGAATGAATGGTGCGGGCCTTGATCTCGGTGATCTTTGTGTTGCCCTGCAAGTAGGGGAGTTCGACGGTGGCGAGCTCCTTGCCCTTCTCCTGAAGCACTTTGATGCGCGCGTAAAAACTCCTATAGTGGAGCGGATCGTTGGTGATCTCTTCAATGTTGAGATAGACGGCGGCGGCGCCAGGGGCTTTGGGGTCCGCGGTCATCTTGAGTTCATCAGGGGTTGGCTCCTGGAACTGTGCGCTAAGAATGGCTGGTGAGGCAAGGGCGATGAGCACGAGGAGGTTGCGGATGTAGAGGGAGATTCGCATAATTCTTCCTTGGCATGCAGACGGTTGGGTGCCTGTAGCGATGATGTGGAATTGATGCATCGATTCTACATCGATTTGAAGGGGCATCGAGGGGTGGTACTTGCCAGAGAATTGGCGGGCAGGCGAGCTGGTTTCTCAGCGATTTGGAGAATCAATAAGTTGGCAGGATTCGAGGAGAGTGGAGACGAGGGAGATGGGGAGGCCGACTACGTTGAAATAGCAGCCTTCGATGCGGGGAATCCAACGGGCGGCGTGGCCTTGGATGGCGTAGGCTCCTGCTTTGTCCATGGGCTCGCCGGTGGCGATGTAGGCATCGATTTCCTGGTCTGAGAGGGTAAGGAAGCGGACGGCGGTGGCTTCGGCGGCTACTTCGGTGCGCGAGGCGGTGACGAGGGCGACGCCAGTGATGACGCGGTGGGTGCGGCCGGAGAGAAGACGAAGCATACGGGCGGCATCGGCTGGGTCTTCGGGTTTGCCGAGGATGTGATTGTCGAGGGTTACGGTGGTGTCGGCGCCGAGCACTTGCAGTGCGGCAGACGGCGCTTGCGCGCCATCGGGTTCGTTGTGCCGCATCCTTTCGCCAGAAAGAAGGCGAAAGGATGGGGCACCCAGCTTCGTGGAGGCTCTTTCTTCAGGGGCTAAAGCCCCCGGCTCAATTTGTGGCTCTTGCGGCACGACTGAAGTCGTGCCCTGATACAAAGCCGAACTAGATACGGGGCCATCGGTGGGCCGGGTCAATTCGCGGAAGACGGCTTGGGCCTTTTCGCGGGCGAGGCGGGTGACGTAGGCGATGGGGTCTTCGTTGGGGTGTGGATCTTCTGGGATGTGGGCGGGGTGGATCTCGAACGTGAAGCCGGCCTGGGTGAGGAGTTCGCGGCGGCGTGGCGAGGCGGAGGCTAGGACGAGCATATTGGAATTATTGCAAAGGCAGCGGAGCTAGCTAGCAGGCGAGGCTGGTTGAGGTTCGTGGATTCCCACCCATTCGCCAGAAAAAAGGCGAATGGGCACCAATCATTCGTGGTTGGAAATGGGTGAATTGCCCGGCGGGTTAGCGAAAGAGTGAGTCAGCAAATCAGCGGTCCCGGTGGCTGTTCAGATGGTGAGGCCGGTGCGGAAGCCAGTGGGAGTGGCGAGGCCCCAAGCCATGGCGGGGGTGTTGTGGGCGAGGCCAAAGCGGCCGTCTGGGCCGAGGAGAATGATGCCGCCGTGTCCGCCGAGACGGTTGTAGAGGTAGGAGATGGCTTCCTGGGCGACTAACTCGGGTGCTGTGCCCGAAGCGACGCGGTCGGTGGCCCACTTGCCGAGCACCAGCTTCATGATGGGCTCGCCCCAGCCGGTGAGGGAGACGGCGGCGGAGAGATTATCCGCATAGCAACCGCAACCTATAAGAGAAGAGTCGCCGACTCGGCCGGGAGTCTTGTTCAGGGTGCCTCCGGTAGAGGTTGCAGCAGCAAGATCGCCGCGAGAGTCAAGGGCGACTGCACCGACGGTGTCGTGGCACTTCGTGCTGTCCTCGTTTTGGAAGGCTATCCGAGTTGCGATAGTTTGCTGGGCTGCAGTTTCCGGACTTTTGTCGTCGTGGGGAGTGGGGCCGGAGAAGGTTTCGTCAAAGCTGCCGGAGGTCTGTCGAGCCTGAGTCTGGGCGAGACGTTCTCGCTCACGGTCGAGAACGAGTTCCGCATTATCGATGAGAGGGACGCCGTGGGCTTGGGCAAACTGTTCGGCGCCGGGGCCGACGAGATAGATGTGGGGGCTTCGTTCAAGGATAAGCCGGGCGGTCTGGATTGGATTGCGGAGACGCTCGACACAGGCTACTCCACCGGCTTTCATGCGGCTACCGTCCATGAGGAGAGCATCGAGTTGGACGCGGCCGTCTGAGGTGAGAAAGCTGCCGCGGCCGGCATCGAAGGTGGGGTCGTCTTCGAGGACGGTGACGGCTGCTTCGACGGCATCGAGGGCTGAGCCGCCACAAGAAAGGATGGCGTAGCCGGTTTCAAGGGCGTGGCGAACACCCGCTTCGTGGGCAGAGGCCGCGTCGTTGGGGATGGCCCAAGCGCCACCGTGGACCAGAAGCGTAGGGACGTGAATGGCGTGGGTCGTCACGGGAATATGGTAGAGCATTTTTGCGGAGGGGGCGCTGTTCTGTGCCGACGACGCTTTTTGGCTAGACAGGGATTCTTCGATTGCTCTGTGGCTCGTACAAGATCGACACAATTGCTTTTGGGGTTCAAGGTATCCCGCCCTAGCCGCAAAAACGAAAACGCGGCGAGGGTGGGGTACCCGGAGTTGAGGGCGAAAACTTTGGTTTCGGAGATACTCCTTGCCCTTTGATGGTTCGTGTCAATTTGCAGAGAACGGATAACTCAGGATAAGTGGTTGAAACAAAGCGAATAACTCAGTGTTCTTTGCTTTGCAGGGAATTATTGGGAGTTTAGTTAAGCTAAGGACATTCAATGAGAACGAAAACGAAGAAGAAGTGAGTTATGCTTTCCTGAATGATTTGGACCAAAGTGGCGCAGAGTGCTAAAGATTCGCGGCGCTCGATCAACCAATCAGGCGGATTCAGGGGTGGTTTCCAAGAGAGATCGCCTCTTTCTCTTTGTGCGGAGAATACTATGCCGTCGAAGGTTGGGACGGGATTGGCGGAGAGATGGATGAGGGAAGACAGAAGCAGGCGGCTCGCGGGAAGCCGCGAGCCGCAGGGGCCAAAAAGAAGACGGTCAGCCGGGGAACGGCGAAGTTGAAAACAGCGGCAGACAAGAAGCTGAAAGAACACAGCGAGGAAATTGCGAATTCGCTGTACGAGAAGCTGATTGGTGGCAATATTCCATGTGGAAAGCTGCTGATCTCTCTTGCTGAGGGGCAGGCCGATGGCGACAATGAAGCGGTGGGCAACCGCCCTCGCAGCATGGCAGGGGAGCTTGCGTCGGAGCCGGAGTGGAAGGGCGATGAGATTGATCTGGAGAGCACAGATGAAGCAAGTTAGCACCGCTTCGCGGAGATAGTGAGCGCGCGCTTCCGACGTTTGTTGAAGAATTGAGTGACGGTAAGCAGGTCCTTCGACTCCCTTTGCTTCACTTCGGTCGCTCAGGATGACAGATCTATCTTATGACAGACTCTTGTGCCGGAACTATGTTTGAAGCTCGATGTTACCAGGGCTTATGACTATGTGGGGATGACAGCGAGAAAAGCGGATGGCGCATTGCAGCCCTCCCAGGAAGAAAGTAGAGAGACGGATGAAGCTGACGAATCGGGAGTGGTTGCGCGCCAATGGGCTTACGAGATTGTTGTTGATCGCTTCGTGTCTGATGAGTTTGGTGTTGGGAGTTGCGGCACAGGCACAGACGATTAGCACGACGGCGGTTCAAGGAACTGTGTATCTGGCGAACGGCCAGCCAAGCTCGGGGACGCTGGTGGTGAGCTGGCCAACATTCACAACGGCGAGCGGTCAATTGGTCGTTGCGGGCAGTACGACTGTGACGATTGCGCCGGATGGATTCGTAAGCCTCAATCTTGCGGCTAACCAGGGGGCGACGCCGGCGGGTTTGTATTACACGGCAGATTACTACTTGAGCGATGGCACGACGAGTACGCAATATTGGGTAGTGCCTGTGGCAGCACAGGCGACTTTGGGGCAGATCCAGTCGCAGGTGATGCCGGCTGCACAGGCTGTTCAAGCGGTGAGCAAGGCTTATGTGGACCAGGCGATCCAATCGCTTGCCGGCGAAGTCCTGACAGTATCGGGAACAACGATGACAGGGCCGCTGACATTGTGTTGCGATCCGGCACAACCGTTGCAAGCGGCAGACAAGCACTATGTGGATGAAAACCTCGCGCTGGCTGTGCCGATCACTGGCGGTACGATGACGGGACCATTTACGAGTACGAAGATAGGTGGGCTGTATCAAGTCGATCAGTTCCCAGGAGCTGACTTTGGCGCCAAGCTGAGCGCATGCCTTAACGGGCTAAGTTCGACTAATGGCGGCGTATGCGACGCGCGCAACTTTACTGGGAATTTGTCGATGGGTTCGAACCTGACGATCTCGACGGCGAATGCGGCGGTGCTGCTGCCTTGTGCGACGATTTCAACGTCGAATCAATTGATCGTGACGGCGGGAACGAGGAATGTTTCGTTGCGCGGGTGTTCTCTGCGCGGCGCAAGCACGGCGAGCGGAAGCCAGGGCGGAACAGTGTTTCTCTACTCGGGGACGGGTGCGATGGTGCAGGTGGGAGATCCGGCGTATGCGGTCGATACGATGGGATTCCACCTGGACAACGTTGTGATCAATACGACGGCGGCGACAAGCGCCAACGCGCAGGGACTGGCGGCTACTCGTACACAGGAGATGGATCTTGAAAGCCTCTATTTTCTGGGTAACTCGAACCAGACAGGCATGACACTGGATGGGACGGGAAACTACACGGGCGGGACATTTCTCGACAACGCATTCAATGGATTCCAGACAGCGGTGAATGCGATCGGGCACCAGATAGCGAATCCGGCGACGACCGATTGGTTGAACGCGAGCACGTTTGTACGATTGCATATCGACTGCCCGACGAGTGGCGGAAGTCCGGTTAGTGGGACGTATGGAATCAACTTGCAACAGGGTGATGGGAACACTTTCAGCGGCGGCGACATCGAAGGTTGTGCAACGGCATTGCACCTGGGAGCGAACGCTCAGAACAACACGATCGTTGGGCTGCGGAACGAAAACTCGACCAACCAGGTGGTGGCGGATGCGGGAAGCGCGTACAACGACTGGATGACCGGGGGAACGATGTTCACCGGGGCTTTGACGGACAACGGTACGCGTAATAGCTTCCTCGATACGTTTCATCGGAGTTTCAATGGCTTGAATGGCGATTGGTACGGAAGCCAGAAAGACGCAACAGTTACTAACCACTATCGGATTGGGACGGGCGCAGGAAATGAGCGCGGATTGCTGGACCGCTATCAAACCGATTATGGATACCGGTGGACGATGGGGTTGAGCGACGCGACGGCCGGCGAGCAGTTCTATCAGATTCTGGATGAGCTGAATAATGTCTACCGCATTTCGGTGGGGCAGTATAACAACGGGCAGACGAGCACGAATAACCAGACCGTAATAAACGCTGCCGGGACTGGCGCGGTGGTGCTGAATGGATCGAATAACTCGGGGACCGGCGGAGTGGTTTTCGGGTCGGGAGGCCCGAGTGAGACGACTGTCGCGACGATTGGCAACACGGGCAATGCGCAGTTCAACGGCACATTGCAGGTGGGTGGAGTATCAACTTTAATCGGCACGCCAACGGTAAAGAACCAGGCGGATGCGGAGATCGACGCGACCCTTTGGGCCGGGCTCACAACGAGTCAGAAGGAATCGTTCAGTTACAAGGACTGGAACGGCAATAGCCAATGGTACATGGTGAAGGATGCCAGCAATAACTGGGCGCTGAATTCGGCAACCGGGGGATTGGACAGCTTCAAGGCATACCAGAGCACCAATAGCGGCGATACGTATGTCGATGCTTCTAACTCGTCGGGAGTCGTGCGCGTCAATTATGAAACTGGATCGGGGACAGGGTTCGATATTTATGGCGGCAACAGTAATAGCTTGTACGCCAGCTTCACGGGGACGACAGCGATCAAGTTTCCGGGGCTTGCGGCGGGCAGCGGCCATAACTGTTTGCAGATCGATAACTCGGGGTTTATTACCAACACAGGTTCAGCTTGCGGAACGGGCAGTGGCAGTGGCTCGGTGACCAGCGTTGGTTTAAGTTTGCCATCGGATTTTGCGGTGAGCGGCTCTCCTGTCACTGGTTCGGGGACATTGACCGCGACGTACGCGAATGAGAACGCGAACACGTTCTTGGCAGGACCGGCGAGCGGAGGCGCACAAACGCCGACTTGGAGAGCGATTACCGCTGGCGATCTTCCGCTATTGAATCAAAGCACGACGGGCACGGCTGCGAATGTAACGGGCACGGTTGCGGCGGCGAACGGGGGAACAGGATCGGCTGCCGCGCCTGGTCCGGGACAGATTCCAATCGGGAATAGTGGGGGAACGGCGTATGTGCCGCAGAGTATTTCAGGAGATGGCGCGCTGGCAGCTTCCGGCGCTTTGGTGCTGGCTACCGTTAACGGCAATGCGGGAAGTTTTGGCACATCGACGGCTATCCCGAGCTTTACGGTCAATGCGAAGGGATTGATTACCGCCGCAGGTGCGAGCGCGGTGATTGCGCCTGCGGGGACACTGACAGGAAGCGCACTGGCCGCGAATGTGGTGACCTCATCGCTGACCACTGTGGGGACGATTACGAGTGGTGCCTGGAACGGCACGGCGATTGGCAACGCCTATCTGGCTAACTCTTCGGCGACGGTTGCGGGACAGAACTGCGTGCTGGGTTCGAGTTGTTCGATTGCAGCGGCGAATCTGAGCAACGGGGCCAGCGGCAGCGGAGCGGTGGCGCTGGTGAACGCACCTACATTCACTGGAAACACAACAAACTTTGTGAATGGGGCGGCGAGTGAGGACGACATTTTGATCCAGCCTGGATCGGGCGCGGAGCAGGTGGGAGCGCTTGGGTTCAATAGTTACAACGGGACCGGCGAGTGGAAGTTGAAGAAAGACGCGAGCAATTATCTACGCCTGTCCGATGTCGTGAACTCGCTGGACCGCGAGGTCTTCTACCAGAACGGAAACACGAATATCAATTCCGGGGCCGGAGCGAATGCCGTGGTGTTGAATGGCACCGCCAACAGCGGAACTGGGGGATTGCTGGTCGAAGGCGGTGGTTCCAGTCCGGCTGTGGTGCTGACTGTGACTGGCAGCGGGAATACGACGGCGACGGGATTTGTGGCGGGCAAGTTCATGATTGGGTCTGGGACGATGGGGCTGGCGACGGGGGCTGCGGCGGGGACGAGTCCGTCGATTGCGTGCGCCAGCAGCCATGTGTGCGACGGGGTGAGCGGGACGGTGACGCTGACGACGGGGACCAGTCCGGCGACCGGAACGCTGGCGACTTTGAGCTTTCCGAATACACACACGAACTATGCGAACTGCGTGGTGGAAGTGTCGCAGAGCGGAGTGGGACAGGTGACGACAACGACCTGGAGCGAATCGACGACGGCGTTGACACTGACAGCCAACTCGGCACTGACGGCTTCGGCGGCGTATTCGGTGAAGTATTGGTGCGGGGGGAACTGAGGAACGCCAAGAGGGCTCGGACTTTAAGCGAAGATCTCATCTCGATTTTGGGGAAACTCTGAAT
>CAYVMS010000075.1:8627-13519 GCA_964452615.1 uncultured Occallatibacter sp. | reverse complement strand
ACCAAGCTGGTTGAACGATTTAAGGGCGCTTGGCAGACGGCGGCCGATCGCGAGCAGATGGTCCGCAAGAACCTTGAGCAGGTGACCGGCGAAGGCATAAAGGTCAATGAGGCGGCCACCGAATACGCGGCCATGCGCGAAGAAGCCAACGCCAATCATGCACTCTATGTGCGGGTGCTCGAAAAATCGGAAGAAGCGGGTCTGGCCGCCGGAGTTCAGGGCTCCAATATCTCTGTGGTGGATTATGCACGCCAACCAGACAAGCCAATTGCGCCCAATCTGCCGCTCGACATGGCGATCACTTTGTTTGTCAGCCTCTGGCTGGCGGTGGGAGGCGCGCTTTTGATGGAGTCACTTCGTCTTTCGATAACACGAGTCGCGCTGGTGTTGATTGCCGCCCTGCTGTCTGGCGAGGCGGTGAATGCACAGGCGCCCACACCAAACACATCCGGCCTGCCATCGGGAGTGGTTCGCATTCCTGCCACTGAGCAGACGGACAGATCGCCCAATCGCAACGAAGCTCCGGCGGTCTGGGATAGTCCAAGCCAGACGGGGCTGTCGCCAACGGCTGGTGCGCAGTCGGCCTCTCCCATGCCGGCTCCCATTGCCCCTGGCGACTCTCTCGACATCAGCGAGTTTCACATGCCGGAGTTTCATTCCTTTGTCCGCGTGTCCCCATCAGGCATGGTCACGCTGCCGATGATTCATGAGGTGAAGCTTGAGGGACTCGACGAGCAGTCCGCCGCGCGCGCCATTGAAGCGGCGCTGGTGGCGCAGGGAATGCTGCGGCATCCGCAAGTCTCCGTGCTGGTCACCGCATACGCCGGGCAGGACGTGAGCGTGCTGGGCGAGGTGGTTCATCCGGGCGTCTATCCTTACACGCTGCACCACCGGTTGCTTGATCTGATCTCAGCCGCATCGGGCCTTGCCCCCAGCGCTGGCCGCCTTGTGAATGTCTTCCATCGCGACGACGCCAAGACGCCGCATCCTGTAGTACTCGACCCTAGCGGAACCGACACCGCAGCCGATCACAATCCAGAACTCGTACCCGGCGACACGGTTCAGGTCAGCCGCGCGGGCTTGGTCTTTGTGGTTGGGGATGTGCAGCGTCCAGGCGGGTTTCCCGTCGATCCGGCCCAAGGGCTTACTGTTGTGCAGGCCCTCACGCTTGCCTGGGGACCGACGCAGAACGCGGCCATGGGCAAGGCTCTGCTGATTCGCGAGCAGAAGGGCGGACGCACCCTCACTTCGCTTAACTTGAGAAAGATGCTGCACGGCCAGGAGCCAGACCAGCCGGTTCATGATCGCGATATTCTTTTTGTTCCGGATTCACAGGCAAGAAGCCTGTGGAATCACACCATGGAATCGGCCATTCAATCGGCCATCGGTGTGACGATTTATTCTGGGCTGGTTTATTCGCAGAGGTTTTAAGTCTGTACGTTGCCGTTTGACGGATGAAAGGAGAGCGAAGGTGGCCAGATCGATCGAGCCTGTTGGACGGGTTGATTTTGTTTTGCGGATTCTGCTGCTCACGGCCGCGGTCGTTGCGATAGAGCATTTCTTGCCAGATAAGACGCTGGCCAGACTTCACTTCATTCCGGAATACCTGCGCCCTGCTCCTAGGATTCTGGGTATTTGTCTTGCCGTGGGACCTCTGGGGGATACTCTTAGAGGACGCTTGCAGGACGCTAGGCTGCCAGATTGGATTGATTGGCCAGCCTTTCTCCTGTGGTTATTTTCGGCTTTTTTCTTCTTCCTATGGAATCGTTACTCGGTAATCGGCCTAGTGCTGTTTGCGCTCATGGTTATTTTGGGCGGCGTCATTCCGAGCAAACTGATTCCTGCGGAGATTCTTGACGATGAGAAGGTGGAACCACCGACCAGGACGTTTCCAGAAAGATTGATGCTGGGCCCGATTGAATTTTTGCGGAGCCTTCTGACTATCGGTTGTCTCTGGCTACCTCTGATTTGGTTGGAAGATACTTTTACCGATGATCTCGGATTGTTGATCGCGCGTGCCGGTTATTTTGTCTTGGGATTTGTTTGGCTGATTAACACCATACGCCGATTTGAGGATGCCGGACGATCGTCACAATGGTATGGATTGTTTTACCTCTCGATCCCCATCGTAGCCATGGTGCCTTTGTGGTTAAGACTCATCAACGGATATGAATCTCTTCTATTGTTTGTGTTAATTCAGCTTCCATTAGCAATGTTGAGGAGCAAGAGAAATTCAGCAGCGCTGATGGTAGCGGAGTCAGTCGGATCAGAAGCGCTGATGAATGCAGAGACCAAAGACCAAGAGATAGACAGACAGCCAACGAAGACCAAAAAAATGCGACAGGTCAGGCCGATAAGTCCCAAGGGATTCTTTGTCACACTCCTGGTGATCTTCTGTTTTTGGTCCTTGATGATCTATCTCGATGACGCCTCCGGCCACGGCGTTGGAAGTTGGATCGCATGGATTGGTTATGTAGTGCTTGTGTTTACCTGGTTTGGCAATGTTGCCCGCAGGCTTAAAGATGCCGGATGGGCGCACGGTCTCTTACCGGCGCAGTACTGCATTGTCGTCTTAGTCGCGACACTGATGCCCCATGCGTTCCATTGGGTTACCGGCTATGGCGCTCTGGCCATATTTGTTCTCATCCAGATCCCGATTGTGTTCTTGCCAAGCAAGCCCAGGCCTGAGGAGCCGTTACCGGAGAGCAGCGTCTCCGATGACAATGAAAATTGCCTTCGTGATCCGCTGGAAGGAATACTTGTGAGACGTACTGATGAAGCCGGAATCACTTACCAAAGGCCAACCAGGAGCTTCTTGAAAGGCCGCGGTCTTGGCGTATCCAACTGGGCTCCGAAGCGGAAACGATATTGATCGATGCGGGAAGGAACGTTCATTGTCTAACTCAAGGGTGAACCAACAGATTGGCCGCATAAAATTCCTGTTTTCTTGTTTGCTGGTCGTGTTTCTGTCCGGCGCTGCCCTGCGCCTGACGCACTCTCATCCAGACAGCAAGCGCGTCTTGGCGGTTGTTGGATATGGCGTGGCACTTCTGGGTGTCTTCTGGACGAGAAGCCTGGAGAGCCGTCTGCGAGACGCCGGGCTGCCACGCTGGACCTTCTGGCCATACTTTCTTATCGTCTTCACCGGCTGTCTTGCGGCGCACGTGCTCAAGTTGACCAACAGCCTTGAGACAATTGGGCTGTTCCTCGTCCTTCAGCTTCCGGCAGTAGTCTTCTCAAGCAATCCGAAGGCTGCCGAGTCAAAGCCTCAAAGCACGATTGAAGAGGCAGTACCCGTCCCCGTTGCATCGAAGAGAAGAAGGCCAGCTCGACCTATTACGCCGCTCGGTGCGATTGAGTTCACGATTTACGTGCTGTTGATTGTGGGTCTCTCATTCGTTCTCCATCTGCTGCGGGGCGACGTAGCTGGCTTGGGCATGACGCGCGCATTGAGATATGCAATCGATGCCGCATCGGTGCTGCTCTGTGTGCCGTGGATCCTCTGCGTAAGGGGAAGATTCAGGAGTCTTGGGCTGACGCGTTGGTATCCAAGCTTCTGCGCTAGCGTGCTCGTCGTGTGCGCTGTGCCGTGTGCGCTGAAACTTGTGAATTTCCAGAACGCTCTTGTTTTGTTCGCTGTTCTCCAACTCCTGCCCGCGATTCTCCGGCGAGCGCAAATTCCGGTGGGACTCGTCGATGTTGAAGCCTCGGAAGTGGTTGACCCGAACGCCTGAGAGGTTCTCTTCGATGCGCCGAATTTGTTGGCTCTTGCTGCTGCTCTTCGCCTTTGCGATCCCTTGGGAATATTCCCTGGACCTGGGCGAGCAGTTGGGTAATATTGCTCGCGTCGTCGGCCTGCTGCTGCTTCTCACGGCAATTCCCGCCGTGCTGCAATCGGGCCGCTTGCGCGCGCCCGGCTCGATGCTCTGGCTCATTCTGGCCCTCTATCTCTGGCTCTGCTGCAGCTATTTCTGGAGCATCGAGCCGCTTGGGACCTTGGATCGAATGCGCGGCTTCTTTCAGGAGATGATGATTGTCTGGCTGGTCTGGGAGTTTGCCGAGAGCCCCGGCGATCTGCGCGCGCTGCTGCGTGCGACTGTGGCGGGCTCCTGGGTCTTAGCAGCGCTCACCGTGGCCAGCTTCGCAACCACCGAAGCGACTGTCAGCGATCAGATCCGGTTTGCCGCCAACGGACAAGATCCAAACGACCTGGCCCGCTTTCTCGATCTGGGTTTCCCTCTTGCGGCGCTTCTCGTGAACAGCGAATCGCGCGGACCGTGGCGGCTGCTGGCGGCAGGCTATCTTCCCGTAGGGTTTGTAGCTGTCCTGCTCACAGCCTCACGAGGAGGGTTTCTGGCCGCCTTGGCGGCGCTGGCAGGCAGCGGCATTCTTCTGGTAATCGGCCATCCAAAGAGGCTACTGGCCGGGGCTCTGGCTCTGCCACCGGCTGCCGCCGCTCTCTGGATTATGGTTCCGCACGGGACCATTGAGCGGCTCGCCACCATTAATGAGCAGCTTCAACGCGGCGACCTCAACGAGCGCATGAACATCTGGCAGGCCGGCTGGCATGCCTTTGTTCGCGCGCCGTTTTTCGGGACCGGGGCGGATACCTTTGTCTCTGCAACTGGCTTGGCGCCTGTCGATACGGCGCACAACACGGCGCTCTCGATTGCGGTCAGCGGAGGAGTCGTAGCGCTCTTTTTGGCAACGGCCATTGTTGGTTCTGCGGTCTGGTCGATCACGCGGACCCGCGGCCCGCTCAGGTGGGCACTGGCGACAGCCTTGCTGGTCTGGTTCATCGCTTCGCTGGTCTCAACCGTTGAAGTTAGCCGTACTACATGGCTTCTGCTGGCTCTGTTTGCGCTTGCCGGGCGTTTGGCCGTCGAACAGCC
>CAYVMS010000075.1:0-8527 GCA_964452615.1 uncultured Occallatibacter sp. | reverse complement strand
CTCTTTCAGGGCGGCAGCGTCAATCGCCGCATCTTTCGCGCGGCGGCGTCGGTCACTGCGGCGGGAATTCTGGTAAAAGTCGTTGCCACCTTCAAGGAATTCGCCGTCGCAGGAGTCTATGGCCGCTCCGATGCGATGGATGCCTTTCTCGCCGCCTTCCTTATTCCCAACCTGCTCATCAATCTGATTTCTGAGTCGATGAACCAGGCTCTCGTGCCTACGCTGATCCGTGTGCGGGAGCACGAAGGCCACGACCGTGCACAGCAGCTACTCTCGAGTTCCATGCTCTGGGTCTGCCTGCTGCTCACCGCTGCTACGGGAGTAATGGCTCTCACCGCGCGCGGCTTCTTTCCCCTGATTGCCTCGCACTTTCCGCCGGAGAAGCTCGCCCTCTCGATTCGGCTCTTTTACGCGCTGCTGCCCGTGGTGCTCGTCACCGGAATCGCGACCAACTGTACCGCGGTTCTGAATACCTTTGATCGTTTCGCGCTGCCTGCCCTCGCGCCGGTTGCGACTCCGGCGATCATCATCGCGGGAGCGCTGCTGCTGAGTGGCCGCTACGGAATCTGGGCGATGGTCTATGCGACGCTGGGTGGCGCTCTCATTCACGCAGGCGCGGTGGCCTGGATGATGGACTCGCACGGCTATCGTTTTCGCCTCTGGTGGCATGGCGCGACCGAGGCCACACGCGAAGTAGCGAGCCAGTATGGACCGGTGTTGCTGAGTGGCGTCGTGGCCTCCGGCGGCTTGCTTGTGGACCAGTCGATGGCCGCCATGCTGCCCGCTGGAAGCGTCTCAGCGCTGGCTTACGCCAATCGCTTTGTGAGCGTGGTGATCACGCTGCTGGCAGGGGCGGTCTCATCGGCGGTTGTGCCGCACTTTTCTCGCATGATCGCGCACCAGGACTGGAACGGCTGCCGGCACACACTGCGCACATGGGTCCGGCTCACTGCGCTGGTTTCCACGCCAATCGCGCTGGCTTTGATTGCGGGTGCGCATCTGCTGATTCGGATTACATTTCAGCACGGAGTTTTTGGGCCGCGCGATACCGCACTGGTGACGCCGGTGCTAGCGATGTACGCCATTCAGATTCCGTTTTTTGTCTCCAGCCGCGTTTTCTACCGTTTTCTGGTGGCGATGCGCCGTAGCGATTTGATCTTCTATTGCGGCGCGCTGAATCTGGCACTGGACATTGCGTTGAATCTGATCCTCATGCGATGGCTCGGCGTGGCTGGAATCGCGCTGGCCACCTCGCTCTGGACAGTAAGCACCTTCATCTTCCTCTGGTATTGGGCCTGGAAGCTGCTTCCTCACGATTCGCCAAAACAGCCATAAAGTCACAGACTAGCCGGGTCGCATAGCCACGCTGGCGTCAACGCACCTTTTCCTCGAGACTCCGGTCGATGAGCGCCTCATAAGCCTTAATCGCACGGTCCATACGGAATTCCTCGACAAAGGGGTGAGCAAAGCGCTCGCCTTGCCGCAGGCTGCCGAGAGCCGAAAGTAGAGAAGCGGCCAGCGCCTCTGCCGAGACCTCATCCGCAACCCACACACCCGGCTGTTTTCGCAAAAGCTCCACCACGCCACCCGATGTCGGCAAGGCCACAATCGGCAGTCCACCGGCAGCCGCCTCGAGCAGTGCATTGGGCATACCTTCATGCCTGGAGGGGAGCACAAAAAGCGTTGCATCCGAAAAGCACTTCCATGGCTGCGCGACCTGCCCAGCAAAATTGACCGCTTCATCGAGCCTCAGGGTATGACACTCGGCCCTCAGCGAAGATTCTTCCGGGCCGGTGCCGACGATCGACAGAGTGGCGTTGGGAAGCTGTCTTCTAACCACGACCAAAGCCCGCAGCAGCAGATCGAAGCCCTTTTCCCGCGAGAGCCGGCCCACGGCTAGCAGATGCGGTTCATTGCTTATGCGCGATGCTGAATTCACGCCTATGGAGTTACGAATCTCGTCCACATTCACAGGGTTTGGCAGTACAGCTAGCTGGCTCTGCTGAATCCCCAACTCCAAGCTAAGATCGCTGGCCATCGACTGCGTTTGGCAGATGATATGGTCCGCATTGCGGTACAGTGCATTGTAAAAAAGGCGTGTGTACCAGGGTAGTCCCCCAAAAGCCAGGGAAGCCGAGACAGTACCGTTCTGCCGCACCAGGATGCGGGTTTTGCGCGGAAACAAAGGGCGCAGCAAAAGCACCAAAAAGCTCAAGTGAAACATCCCCGAGAGAATCAGATCCGGCTTTAGGCGGCGAACCAGCTTCACCATGCGAAGGGCTCCGGCGCGCACTCTATGCGCTTCGAGAAAATGCACGTAAACCCACGGTGGCAGCGATTCTGCGCAATTCTCCGCTCGCGTGACTACTCCCAGATGCAACTCGTATTTCTCTTGGTCTAGCCCCTGCGCGATGAGTGAAATCACGCGCTCCGCCCCGCCCCCACCAAGGTGAGGAATTAGCAAAAGAATCCTCGGACGTGGAGCTATGGGCATGAACAAGACCTCAGAGGTTTCAGCGAGTATAAAGCACTGATCCTTCTTTTATCACTTTTAATGTCCATTTTCTCCAATGGAAACATATTCTTGACACTTATAGGTCCACTAATGTTTCCTGTCAGTAATTCATTTCACTATCTCCAACAGAGTTGCAAAGCATTCAGGATTTGTCTGCGTTGTCACGGGGGAGCGGCTGAGTAGGGGAACGAGAGTCGATGTTCCAGGGCGTGGGGCCCGGTAGAACGTCTAGTAAGAATGAACTCTCGAATCCATTGGGCACCTTTCCATCGGCGTTACCGATTCCGGTTTCATATCGGGACGCCGTAGTCCATTTGGGGAGGGGCTCGTGTTCAACCACTGTGGCAAGACGGCAGATGCCGATTGCCTGCCTGCATCATGGAGTGTGCGCAACTGCTTTTCATCGTTGGTCGCTCTTCTGGCTCGGACCTCGCATAGGCCCCAAAGACCGCATATTCTTGTTGGCATTACCAGCGCGCAGACCTGCCTGGTGCTTGGTGGCCGTCTGCGTGCGCTGCGCGAAGCAGGTTTTCGCGTAACGCTGGTGTCGAACCCCGGTGAGTGGCTTGCCCGCACGGCTGCCCAGGAAGGCGTCGAGTCTGTTGCGATTCCCATGCGGCGGGAGATCGCGCCGGTCGCGGACCTGCTGGCGTTGCTGCGCCTGTGCTGGTTGATCTTTCGGCTCAAGCCGGATATGACGGAGTTCAGCACGCCCAAGGCCGGGCTTCTGGGCACAATTGCCGCGTGGCTCTTCCGCGTGCCTGCCCGAGTTTACTTCCTGCGCGGGCTCAAGCTGGAAACGTGTACTGGAATCAAGCGCCGCATTCTGCTCTACGCTGAAAGACTCTCCTCAGCCTGTGCTCATACGGTGTTATGCAACAGCGACAGCCTGCGCAACCAGGCGCTTGCTATGGGCGTGGCGCCGGAGAGAAAGCTGCGCCTGCTTGGCAGCGGCAGCAGTAACGGGGTCGATGTGGAGCGCTTTCATCCAGGGCCAGGAACTCTCCGTGAGCGGTTGGGTCTACCTCGAAATGCCCACGTAGTGGGCTTCGTGGGCCGATTGACGCGCGACAAAGGCGTGCCCGAGCTCATCGAAGCTTTCGACACGATCCTGTCCGCAATGCCTAACGCACATCTGCTGTTGGTGGGCTGGTTTGACGCCGCCGAAGACGCGCTCGACCGCGTGCTGCGCTCCCGCATCGAGAACCACCCGCAGATTCACGTAACTGGCTATGTCGCCGACACGGCGCCATACTACCGCGTGATGGACCTCATGGTGCTGCCGACATGGCGAGAGGGCTTTCCAAACGCTGTACTGGAGGCAGCGGCCAGTGGAATTCCCGTCGTGACTACCATGTCCACCGGTTCCCGCGACGCCGTTGTCCCAGAGGTGACGGGGTTGCTGATTCCGCCCGGATTTCCGGAGGCCATCCACGAGTCCGTGCTTCAGTTGCTGGTAAACCCGGAACGACGCAGCAGCATGGGGTTGGCGGCCCGCGCCTGGGTTCTCAAGAACTATGTGAATGAGCACGTCCTGGGCCGGACCGCACAGTTCTACAGGAGCCTTCTCAACCCGAGTTTGTTCGGAATCTCAAAAAAGAAGCCAGTCTCTTCCGACTCGGTGCTCGATCCAACCTACTGATTACGGTTGCTGCTGTGGCAAAACGGCCAATCCTGGAGCGCCGGTCTCGGCGGGAGGCGCTTGCAACGTATGTGCTCCGTGCTCGGCTGCGCGTAGCGCATCGCTGGGAACAATCCCCAGAACCAGCGTAGCGGCAACCGCCAGGAGCAGGGCCGCGCCCACTGCAATACCCACTTGCGGCGCGGGAGCGGCGAGCTTTTCATCGTTCAGACGCTGCGCGGCAACGAAGGCCAGCCGCAGATAGTAGGCCGCGGCCAGGCCAGAATTCAGCAGGCCTATGATGACCAGCCAGATGGCTCCGCCGCCGACCGCCGCCGAAAACGAGGCCAGCTTGCCGAAGAATCCGCCGGTGAAGGGAATCCCCACCAGCGAAGCCAGAAAGAAGATCAGCAAACTGCCCAGCAGCGGTGAGCGATAGACGAGTCCGCGAAAATCGTCGATGCGCGGCAGTTTCTCGTCGTATCCACTGGCAAGTGTAATCACGGCAAAGATGCCAACATTCATGGCCGCGTAGGCAGCGATATAAAAGCTGGCGGCGGCGATGCCGTCATTTCCCAGTCCGGCGAAGGCCGCCAGCAGGTAGCCGGCATGTGCAATCGAGGAATAGGCCAGCATGCGCTTTACGTTCTGCTGACGCAGCGCAGCGAGATTTCCGACGGTCATCGAGAGCACGGCGACCACCCAGAGCATCGGTTCCCAGACGGGCCTAAGCGTAGGCAGCATTTCATAGACCACCCGCAGCAGCAGCGCGAAGGCCGCAGCCTTTGGAGCGGTCGACATCAGCGCTACCACCGGCGAGGGTGCGCCCTCGTAGACATCCGGCGTCCACACGTGGAAGGGCGCGGCCGAGACCTTGAAGAGAATGCCCACCAGCATCAGCCCTAGCCCCGCAAGGATAAACGAGTGGTTCTCTGCAATGGGCGCAAGGCGAGCAATCTCGTAGATCTGCGTCGTGCCGGTAGCGCCGAAGATCAAAGCGATGCCGTAGAGCAGGAATGCCGTGGCAAACGAGCCTAGGAGAAAATACTTGATTGCCGCTTCCGGTCCGCGGGGCGTCTCTTTGCGATAGCCAGCCAGAACGTAGGTGGCGATGGACGAAATCTCGAGAGCGATGAAGACGACCAGCAACTCGACCGCGCCCGTCAACAGGCACATACCCACCGCGCCAAAGACAATGAGCGCATAGAACTCGCCCTGGTGATGGCTTTCCTCGGGCAGGGTATCGAGCGAAAGCAGCAGAGCGACGAGCACGAGTCCGCAGATGAGTACGTGGAAGAAGACTGTAAAGGCGCTGGTCTCGATTGTGCCGGAGAAGCCGGTCCCCTCAGGCAACGAGAGCTGAAAGAGGCTGCCCCACAAGGCGAGAGTGGCACCAATAGCGCCTACTCCGCCCAACCAGCGACGCGACGAATGAGAGGGCAGGGTTGCGTCGGTCAACATGATCAGCACGCCGGTTAGCGTGAGGATGACTTCGGGAAGGATGCGGAAGATCTCAGGGACAGAATTCACCGCTGGACCTCCCCAGGCATTGAGATCGGTCTTGCGGACGCAGGCTGGTAATAAATCTTCAATGCCGGTCGGCTCACCCCTTGCTCGATCGTTGGCAGCCAACCCATCGGCGCGACGCCCATCACCAGCATCAGCACGGCCAGCGGCCACAGCACAGCCAACTCACCCAGGCGTAGATCCTGCGCTGGTTTCGAACCGGTCAGCGCGCTTTCGGGCCCGTAGAAAAGCCTCTGCACCAGCCAAAGCATGTAAGCAGCACCTAGGATCACACCAAAGGTAGCTGCAATCGCCCAGCCTTTGCTGACGCCGGTAAAAGTGCCGAGAAGAATCACAAACTCGCCGATAAATCCGCCGAGCATCGGTAATCCGATCATTGCGAGCGTCGCAAAGACAAAGAACGTCGCCGTGCGGGGCAGCTTCGTTGCCAAGCCCCCATAGCTGTTGATCTCGCTCGTTCGATAGCGGTCATAGAGCAGGCCGAGCAGCAGGAAGAGCGCGCCATCCACCACGCCGTGATTAAGAATTTGGTAAATTGCGCCCTCCGAGCTCGTCGTCGTCAAGCCGTAGATGCCGAGCGTAATCAGGCTCAGGTGGCTCAACGCCGCAAAGGCCATCAGCCGCCAGAAGTCCTGCTGGACCAAGGCAAGGCAGGCCCCGTAGAGAACACCGACAACCGCCAACGCAACCAGCACTGGAGCTACGATTCGCGACTCGTTAGGGAAGAGGCCGATGTGAAAGCGCAGCATCGAGTAAAGCCCCAGCTTGCCTGCAACCACCATAGCCAATGCGACGGGCGCTTCACTGAATGTATCCGCGAGCCAACCGTGCAGCGGAAAGACCGGGACTTTGACGGCGAACGCGAAGAGAAACGCCATCGCCACCCACCACATCTGATAACCGGGAAGATTCCCATGCGCGATCAGAATCTGTAACGTGGCGAAGTCGAAACTTCCCGTTCGCGCATAGAGCCAGAGTATCGCTACCAGCAGCGGCGCCGATGGAATGAATGTGAAGAGGAAGAATTTTAGAGCGGCTTTGGGTCCATCTTTGCGGCCGTACATCGCAATCAGGATCGCCATGGGAACAAGAGACAATTCCCAGAAGCCGTAGTAAAGAATCAGGTCCAGCGAAATGAATACGCCTAAGATCGCTGTCTGCTGCACTAGAAAGAGCGCGTAGAAAACTTTGCGCCGCGATTCAATCGCATTCCAACTGGCGACGACGCCCACCGGAGCAAGCAGCCCTGTCAGGACAACAAGCCACAGGCTGAGCCCATCCACACCCACGTGGTAGAAGATTCCGCGACCCCCGATTGCACTTGGAGATAACTCGATCCACAGACGATTCACTTCAAATTGGAAGCCGTTTAGCCCACCGTCAAAGTGCGCAGGAAGGTGCAGCGTCAGGCCAAAGGTCGCGATTGTGGTTAGCAGCGCAATCCAGTTGGGCAGCCGCCAGCGGTCAGGTGCTAGTGCGACCAGCACCGCCCCAGCCAGTGGAAGCAGCAGGATCAACGTGAGGATCGAGTTATTAATTTCGTTCATTCTCTCAATGCCCCGCCGCTTTCCAGACCAATTCCATTGAAGCAGGCCAGACCGTGGTCCACGGAACTAGCACAAAGATCAGCAAAACCGCAGCGCCCGCAGCCAGCCACGCCGCATACGAGCGCAGATTACCCGATTGCCAGCGCTGCAAGATCGCGCCTGATAACATCGCCACGCCGCCGAGCAGCCAGGCCAGCCCGCCGAGAATGCCCACATCCACAACCCAGCCCAGGATGATTTTTGAAAAGCCAAGCAACGGTTTGACAACAGTCGCGCCATAGAACTCGTCGACAAAATATTTGTTGGCCAGCAATTTGTAGCCGCCCGAAAAAGCACCGGCCAAGCGCGCTGGAACATCCGACTCCTGGCCGTAGAGCAGATAGGCCACGAGACAACCAAACAACGCCACACCGATGGCTAATATGCTCAGATAGAGTTCGATCTCGCTGCTGCCCCCGTTTGCCGTCGGAGGACCAAACACGGGTGCGAAAAAGCCGCTGAAGCGATCCATGTTGACCCAGCCGTTTGCGAAATCGATGCCAATCCAGCCGCCGCAGATTGAGAGCAGCGCCAAAATCAGCAGCGGCACGCGCATCGACCACGGACTCTCATGCGGATGTGCATCTTCACTGCGCGACGTGCCCATGAAGGCCAGAAACCATAGCCGGAACATATAGAAGGAGGTCAGCAGCGCAGTGAACATCCCGACGACCCACAGCACTCGGCCGCTGGGCCCCTGCAAAAAGGCCGCGTAGAGAATCGCGTCCTTTGAGAAAAACCCAGCAAAGGGCCAGATTCCGGCAATGGCTAAAACGCCGACGGTTGTAACGGCGAAGGTAACCGGCAGCTTCTTCCAAAGGCCGCCCATCTTGCGCAGATCCTGCTCGCCGCCGAGTCCATGAATCACCGAACCCGCCGCGAGGAAGAGCAGCGCCTTGAAGAAGGCGTGAGTCATCAGGTGGAAGATGGCCGCCGAATAAGCCGCCACGCCACAACCCATAAACATGTAGCCCAACTGCGAGATCGTCGAGTAGGCCAGCACCCGCTTGATGTCGTTTTGCACAAGAGCGATGGTGGCCGCAAAGAGGGCCGTCGCCGCGCCGATAATAGCAACAATCCCCAGGGCAAAAGGTGAGTGGTCGAACAATACATGCGTGCGCGCGACCATATAGACGCCCGCTGTGACCATCGTTGCTGCGTGGATTAGCGCGGAGACTGGTGTCGGGCCTTCCATCGCATCCGGCAGCCAAATATAGAGTGGCAACTGCGCGCTCTTGCCCGCCGCGCCCAGCATCAGGCAGAGCGCGATCACCGTGA
>CAYVMS010000074.1:0-13758 GCA_964452615.1 uncultured Occallatibacter sp. | reverse complement strand
TCGCAGTCGACGCAGTCGGCCTCGGTCACACTCATCGTGCAATAGCCATACGCAATAAAGCGCCACCGCTGCAAGACTGCGGCGGTGGCGCTTTATTGTTAGAAAAATCATCGCGGCGGCGTTTGAGACAGGCAAAAAGTGGAACCCGTCTGCGCCAAAATTGGGTCAACAGAATCAGATGATTCTTGCTCAAATCTAGAATCTCCATAATGAATATTTACCGACGTCAAAATTAGTCCTGTTCAAGGCGCCTTCTCGCCAGGACCGGGATCGGCGTCCTCAATTGGAGTAGGAGGCTCCTCGGGAAAGAGCCATTCCTGATCAAGAGGTGGCTTTCGGGAACCGGTTGGTGAGTCCTAGAGATGGCCACAGTCAAACGCATATTTTTCCCCGCGACCACGCGCATCGCCGCGACACCCCTTGCAATGACAAAACCCCGTGGACCCATGCTTGTCGTTTGCATAGCATTGAGGCGTTCAATAGGCTGGATGCGGAATCGCATCAGCCGGTCCGGTCGCAGATGGAATCAGATTTTTCCTTCCAACGTGTTCTCTGCCATAGGTTACGATATATATCACCATCCGGTGCTGTGCGAAAATGGCATTTATTGTGACTGACCTTCCATAGAGCAGAGGTTTAATAACGTTAAGTCGCCCAGCGGGGTGGAACCTATGGAGGCCCCACCCCTTCTGGCTCTAGGCCAATTCGATCATTGACAGCATTGCGAAACCGTTGCTTACAGCCCAAGTAGCGTTCTGTCGTCTGGACAGAAACGTGGCCCAGCAAAAACTGAATTTGCTCCAATTCACCGCCAGCCTGATGGCACAGGCGGGCGCATGTGCGTCTGAGATCGTGCGGCGCGAGAGCCGGAATCTCACAGTCTTTTGCTTTCTCCTTCACGACGCCCCAGATGACCTTGGGGCTGAAGCCGGCTCCCCAGATCCTTCCAGCCTTATTGATCGAGCGAAGGAGAGTGCCCGTGGTGATTCCGGAAGCCTGCATCCAAGAGTCAATTCCAGCTTTCACCCAGTCCGGAACCGGAATTGTTCGTATGTGGCCGCCCTTGCCGACAAGATCGGCAATGACCCAGTGTTCCTCTCTCTGCTGGATATCCTCGACGCGCAAAGCAGTGAGTTCTGCGCGACGTAACCCGCAGCCAAGCAGAATCGCTAGTGTGGCATAGTCCCGCTTGCCTCGAACGCTTGCACTGTCCGCCGTCAACAGAAGGCGCTTGCCCTGTTCCGCAGTGAGCCAATTGCCGACAGGCACGCCCAAGCGCTTGGCGCCCTTTACCCGGCGAATGCCGGCAGCCAAGTCTGCAATGAGCAGACCGCAATCGGCCGCCTCGTAAGCCAATCTCCGGACGGCAGCCAGTCTCAGATTGATGGTAGTTGATGCATAGTGCCGCTGTTCCAGGGAAATGCGGTACCGGGTGACCACAGTCTTGTTGAAAGCAAGCCTGGGTTCCGAGCAATACCATTCGATGAACTCCCGGATCGCATGATCGTAGGTTCGCTGCGAACTTGGAGAAGTCAGACTGTTCAGGACAGCGGACTTGGATTGTTCAAGATCCGGGAGCTTCAGAACAGATTTGGGCGTCCGTTTGCGCTTGCTCTTTGCCATCGGTACGGCCTCCAATCGCCGTGGCAAACAGCATGACCCAGATCGCTACCTCGGTCTATTGCACCCTAGGCGTTTATCGTTAGAAATCCACTCGGAAGTCGCAAACTGACGCAGGATGAGCCCCTTTAGACTGAAGGCGTCAATTGAGCCCACTTGATTGGTAGCGTGGGGCTTAGACCTTCTCACCAAATTTAGATATCCTGTTCTGGTGATCTACATCACGGCACGCAGGATTTTGTCAGAAGATGCTATGTGTGAGGGTTTGGCTTACACTATGCCCATGGGGAGAAAAGGCGCGATCTTGATGCTGGCGATTGTGGCCCTCTGGACCGCTGGCCCGGCACTCGCCTGCATCACGCCCGCTCAATGCCACTCCTGCTGCCGCGCAATTATGATGGATTGCGGTTCGGCGACGATTAGCGCGGCTCACTCTTGCTGCCAGTTACACTCGTCCGGGACGGCCGTACCCCGAGGGCGCGTGGTGGCACCCACACCTCAGACTGGGGCCGTACAGTCGCTCGCATCCGAACTTCCATCTGATCTCGTTCGCCTTGCAGGTCAGAGCCCACTCTCATCCAAAGCTCCGTCCCCTCGATCCCAATCGGGCGCCAGCACCATCCTTCGAATCTGATCTTTCCATCGATTCCTGACTGAGGATTTGAGCGTCTCTGCGCGTCTGGCGCACTGCACACGTGGGTCCATGCCATGAACCGTCCGCCCATTCAGAGGAACAGTGTCGAGGGAGAAATGAAAGCTCTATTTATTGCATTTTGCAGTCTTGTCGTTCTAGCGCCTGCAAACAGTAGTGTTGCGCAAACGCCGGGCACAAGCGGCCAGCTAGCCGCCTTCAACGCGTTCATCGACAATCCGAATCCACCCGACGGCCTAACGCCGGCGCTGATTCTGGACGAGATTGAGCAAATCGCACTCGCCGAAAACCCTGAGATTCATGTCGCTGCGCGGAAGGTTTCGATGGCCGAGGCGCACGTGCCAACCACAGGCAACCTCGACGATCCGCAGTTCATGGTTCGCAACTGGCAGGTGCCGCTCAACAAGCCATGGGATTATAACGCCGCGCAAAACATGTTGATGTTGAGCCAGTCATTGCCGGGGCCGGGAAAGCGAGCTCTCGAAACCACAATTGCCAAATCCGATGTGACCGAGGCGAAGGATGAATTGGAACTGGTGCGGCTGCGGATTCGTGTTGAGGTTCGCAAGGCCTTCTTCGATCTGCTGCTGGCGCAGGAAGAGTTGCAGATTCACGACCAGCATGTGGACATTGCCCGCCAAGCCATTGAAGCAGCGCGCATCAAGTACACGGTCGGCAAGGTTCCGCAGCAGGATGTGCTGAAGGTACAGCTTGCGATGACGCGCCTTGAAGAGCACATGATCCGCTTCGACCGCGACGCGGAAGTTGCCCGCGCGCAGATGAACACTCTGCTCGGCCGCGATCCGGCGACGCCGATTCGCGTTGAAGGCGACTTTGGAGTCGGCGCGGAATTGCCAGCCGGCAAGCAATTGGAACAATTGTCGCTCCAGTTACGCCCTGACCTCAAGGAAGCGCAGGCTGCAGCGCAGAAAAGCCGCAATGAGCAATCGCTCGCCAATAAGGCCTTTGTGCCCGACTTCAACATCGCTGGCGGGTACATGCTGATGCCGACAGGAAACAATCCCCGCAACAATTACATGATCGAGGGCTCGGTCACTCTGCCATGGCTGAATCGCCACAAGCACAATGCGGAGGTCAACGAGTCCGGGGTCAAGGTCACGGAGCAGGACGCCGAAGTCGCGGCGATGCGCAACGCGGTCTTCGGCCAGATTGAAGAGGCTCTGGCCGCGGCGCGCGCGGCGCAGCGGCTGGCGCGTGTCTACCACGATTCGCTTGAGCCGCAGGCCAAGTCAACGCTTCACGCAGCGGTCATCGCCTACGAAAACAACCAGACCGATCTTCTCGACCTGCTCGACAGCCAAATGACTGTGATCGATGTGGATCTAGCGTGGTTCCAGTCGATGGGAGACTTTGCCACGAGCATGTCTGAACTTGAACTCGCCGTTGGCGCACCAATCGAAGCCAAAACGCAACAGCCAACAGCAGCAAAGCCGGAGGAAGATCAATGAGCGACCGCGTATATCGTCAAGCATTCTTTATGGCTCTGGCCGCCTGCGTTGCACTCGCGGGTGGAGTCGGCTACCTGTTCCTGCATCGCAACCATCCCATGCCCGCCGAACAGACCGGCGACCCAGTCGTGGCGCGTGGTCCAGCGGCTTCAAGCGCGCCTGCGACTCAGGGCACAGCTCCTGCCAGCGCGGAACCGCAACTCGGTCCGATCCAGATTTCGCCGCAGCGCCTGCAGCAGATCGGCGTGACTACGGCCGTCGCACAGATGAAGAACGTCAGCGACAAGCTCAGCGCTCCCGGCAACGTGGACATCGATGAGCAGAACATTTCCTACGTGCAAACGCGCTTTGCCGGATGGATTCAGGATGTCTTTGCTGACGCGAACTATCAATATGTGAAGAAAGGGCAGCGTCTGTTCACCATCTACAGCCCCGATCTCGTGAGCACCGAGCAGGAATATCTTCTCGCCCGCCAGAACAAGAAGACTCTTGCCCCCGACTCGCATGGAATAGCTGTCGAGGAAAGTGGCTGGCTGCTGGATGCGGCCGAGGAACGCCTGCGCCAGTTCGGTGTCCCGGTAACAGTCGTCAATTCGCTTGAACAGAGCGGCAAGGTCGAGCGTGAGATTGCGTTCGAGTCGCCCGCATCGGGATTCATCATCGAACGCAATGCGCTGCCCAATGCATACGTTCAACCCGACACCAAGCTCTATACCATAGCCGATCTCTCGACGGTGTGGGTTTACGCCAACGTCTTTCAGGAAGCGGTGGGCCGTTTGCAGCCAGGTGATCCGGCACAGGTCACGGTTGATGCATTTCCGGGCCGCGAGTTCAGTGGCCGTGTCGATCAGATCCTTCCCCAGGTCGATCCAGTAACGCGCACCGTGCGCGTGCGCCTTATCTTCCGCAATCCCGGCGTTCAACTTAAACCGGGCATGTATGTCAACGTCGACATCAACCTCCCGCTTGAAAAGCAACTCGTGATACCTGCGTCCGCTGTTCTGCAGTCCGGTTCACGAGCAATTGCATTCATCGATCACGGTGACGGCAATCTCGAACCGCGCGAAATCCAAACCGGCCCGCAGATCGACGACTCCGTCATCGTTCTCAAGGGGCTTCAGCCCGGAGATCAAGTCGTAAGTTCGGCCAACTTCCTGGTGGATTCCGAGGCCCAGTTGCAAGCGGCGCTAGGATCGTTCACTCCTCCGCAGCAAAATGCAATCTCCTCCGCGCCCCAGTCGCAGGCATCCAGCTCGCAGCACGAACAAATCAAGATCGAGATGACCACCGAGCCATCGACCCCGCAAAAGGGCAAGAACACGGTGCGGATCAAGCTCACCGGTGCCGACGGGAAGCCTGTCGATGGTCTCCAGGTATCGGCCATATTCCTTATGCCCGCTATGCCGGCAATGGGTATGGCTGCCGAGCGCGCAACCGCTGCGCTCAGCGCCAAGGGCCAGGGCAATTACGAAGGAACGCTTGAGCTCGACTCCGGCGGCACGTGGCAAGTCAATGTCACTGTTCAGCGCGCCGGAGCCGCCATCGCAACCAAAAAGCTCACCGTCGATGCCACCGGAGGTATGTGATGATCAAGCGAACAATTGCATGGTGCGCGAGTAACCCGTTTTTGGTTTTCACCGCCGCGATTCTGCTCACGGTTGCAGGCGTGTGGTCGCTGCAGCGGGTACCTCTCGACGCCCTCCCCGATATTAGTGACGTGCAGGTGGTGGTTCACACAAACTGGCCAGGAGAGCCGCCCGATGTTGTCGAGGACCAGGTTACGTATCCCATTGTCACCGCGCTGCTGGCCGCGCCGCACGTCAAGAGCGTCCGTGCACAGACCATGTTCGGCGATTCCTGTGTCTTCGTTATCTTCGACGACCGCACCGATCTCTACTGGGCGCGGTCGCGCGTCCTCGAATACATGCAGCAGCTTGCTGGGCGTTTGCCGGCAGACGTTCATCCGTCGATCGGCCCGGATGCTACCGGCGCCGGGTGGGTTTACGAGTACGCAATTGTCGATCGCACCCACACACGCAGCCTCGCCGATCTGCGCTCGCTCCAGGACTGGTTTCTGCGCTACCAACTCGAAACTGTTCCGGGTGTAGCCGAAGTTGCGACCATCGGTGGGTTCGTGCGCCAATACCAGGTAAATCTTGATCCTCAAAAGCTTTTCTCCTACGGCATTCCTGCTTCGACGGTTATCGAGCGCGTGCGACAAAGCACAAACGAAGTCGGGGGCGATGTACTGGAGATGGGCGGCGCTGAGTACATGATTCGCGGGTTGGGCTATTTGCGCAATGTCGCCGACCTTGAGGATGTTCCCGTTGCGACCAAGAACGGAACGCCTGTACTGGTACGCGATCTGGGCACTGTCACACTTGGCCCCGACGTGCGCCGCGGTGCGGCCGAATGGCAGGGCCAAGGCGAGACTGTCGGAGGCATCGTAGTAACGCGGTACGGCACCAACGCTCTCAACGTCATCGACGGCGTGAAGGCCAAACTCAAAGCCATTGGCCCGTCGCTGCCGCCGGGAGTAGAGATCGTTACGGCTTACGACCGCTCCTGGCTTATCAACCAGTCCATTCACACGCTCAAGCGCGACCTGATCATCGAAGCCATTATCGTCAGTTTCGTCTGCATCTTCTTTCTCTTTCACTTCCGGTCGGCTCTGGTGCCCATCATCACGCTGCCCATCGCTGTTCTCGCGGCTTTCATCCCCATGTACTTCCTGCAGGTGAGCTCCAACATCATGTCGCTGGGCGGACTGGCGCTGGCTATCGGCGTGCTCGTCGATGCGGCCATCGTAATCGTTGAGAACGGCTACCGACACATCGCCGAACGCAACGGGACAACCCAGCTCAACGACCGAGAACGCCGCCGCATCCTGGTCGGCGCAGCGCAGCAGGTCGGTCCGGCGCTCTTCTACTCGCTCATCATCATCGTGGTTTCTTTCCTGCCCGTCTTTTTGCTTGAAGCGCAGGAGGGGCGAATGTTTCGTCCGCTCGCGTGGACCAAAACACTGGCGCTCATTTTCTCTTCGCTGCTGTCCATCACGCTGGTACCGGCGCTGATGCCCTTCTGTTTGCGCGGTAAACTGCTGCCCGAATCGAAGAATCCTGCAGCGCGCGTCAGCCAGACCCTCTATCTGCCGGTGCTGCGCTGGTGTCTGCGCCATTGGAAGATCGTCGTCGCGCTCAATCTCGCGTTTCTCGCAGCGACGGTTCCCCTCTGCTTCCGGCTCGGCAGCCAGTTCATGCCGGCTTTATACGAGGGCTCTTCGCTCTACATGCCTAGCTCGCTGCCGGGAATCTCCATCACGCAGGCCGCTTCCCTCATGCAACAGCAGGACCGAATCATCCATTCATTCCCCGAGGTCTCAACGGTGTTCGGAACCGTTGGCCGGTCTGATAGCGCCACCGACAATGCTCCACTCGACATGTACGACACCACAATCATGCTTAAGCCGCGCGAGCAGTGGCGCCCCGGCATGACCTACGACAAGCTTATCCGCGAGATGGACGAGAAGCTGCAGTTCCCTGGTCTCACGAACACGTGGACCATGCCCGTTGAAAACCGTCTCGACATGGAACTCACCGGCATTAAAACTGCAATTGGCATCAAGATCCAGGGCCCCGATTTGAATCGCATTCAGGACCTCGGCACACAAATGCAGCAGGTACTTTCGACCATGCCTGAGGCGACGACTGTTTATGCCGAACGCGTCTCACAAGGCTTCTACCTCAACGTGGATGTGAACCGTCCCGCAGCTGCGCGCTACGGCCTCACCGTCGGCGATGTCCAACGCGTGGTTTCTTCAGAGATCGGCGGCATGGATATTGCCGAAAACATCGAAGGTCGCGAGCGCTTCCCAATTGCGGTTCGCTACCTGCGCGATTTCCGCGGTACATCGAAGACGTTAACGGAGGCGCTGATTCCGACGCCTTCCGGCGCGCAGATTCCCGTTAGCGAGGTTGCGCGAGTCTATTACTCGCGCGGCCCCGCAATGATCCGGGACGAAGACGGCTCCCTTACGGGCTATGTCTATCTGAACCTGAAGACGAGCGACTACGGCGGTTTCGTCAATCGCGCCGGCGCACTGCTGACTCAGAAGATTGCGCTGCCCGCCGGTTACACGTGGCGCTGGGCTGGCGAATACGAGTTCGAGGTGCGCGCCAAGCAGCGACTCATGATCATTCTGCCTATCGTCTTCTTCGTCATCTTTCTGCTTCTCTATCTGGTTTTCAAATCCGTCGCCGAGGCCACCGTACTCATCATCCCAGCGTTTTACGCCATGTCAGGTGGGCTGCTGCTGCAATGGCTGCTCGGCTACAGCTTTAGTGTGGCCGTGTGGGTTGGTTACATTGCACTCTTCGGCATCGCCGTTGAGACCGGGGTTGTGATGGTCGTCTACCTGCACGAAGCGCTGGAAGAACGCATGAGGCAAGGCGCGCCGATGACTGAAACCGATCTTGTGCAGGCGACCATCACCGGAGCCGTCCAGCGCCTGCGCCCCAAACTGATGACCGTCACCGCCGTGATTTTGAGCCTCGCGCCAATCCTGTGGGAGTCAGGCATTGGTTCAGATGTAATGAAGCCGATCGCCGCACCTATCGTTGGCGGAATGATTACATCAACTATCCACGTACTCATCCTCGTTCCGGTCTTCTTCTTGCTGATGAAGCGGCGAGACCTCCGCGCGGGACGGCTTCATCCTCGCTCCCTCCAGAAAACGGAGGTGCAATCCGTGATGACGTAGCAGGTCTTGAAATTGCGGTGCGGCCCTTCGACGTCATGCTCTTGATCAGTCGATCACAATGCCAAACTTCCATTTGAACGGGGCGCCGTTGAAACGCATGTGCCAACAACTCGACTTCATTCCAATAATCACTTCAAGCTCGATGAGGCAAAAATGCGCTTACGGAGGCAGATTACTCGCTTTAAGTCCCGATATGTCAGCCAGTGTTCGCCGAATTGTCTGCTGAGAGTCTTCGGTGTCGCCGACAGCCTTCGGCGTAAACTGATGGAGAGAATCATTCTGCCATTGAATGGAACTTGTAGCAGAAATTGTCTGGCAGTTTGTTACTGCAATCCCGCAGGGGGTAAAGCCCAAAGCTTTATGGCACTTTTTGGCACGACTGAACTGGCTGCGGAAACACTCGGGATTTCCGGTGATCGCGGCAGCAAACGTCCCTCCGCGGCTAAAGCCAGCACTCATTTTGCTGGATTTTTGCGGGGGTTGAAACCCCCGCCTCCCTCCGCATCGAGTTCTTCCGCAGCCTGTGAAGCCGTGCCCTGACACTTGTGAGCGTTCCCAATGAGTTTTTCCGCGGCCTATAGAGTCGTGCTCTGACACAATGCGGCATTTTTGAGACAAGCTCTAGCCCCGCCTCCGTGACTTCTGGCCTATCACTGCGATGCACTAAAATGAAGGCGTAACGATCTTCGACATAGGATTCCCCTCTTATGACCGCAGCGCCGAAGTCTACACTTGCCACTTCTCTTGAAGCCGCCGCCGCCCAGGCTGGCCTGGTGCTTGTCTCCACAACGCAAGGCACCGACTCGAAGGGCCGCCCAACGGCCGTCTTTGAATTGGGTCAAGCTGGTGCACAGCCTGGATTGCCTGGCGCCGAGGCCGCCAGCAGGACGCTCAAGCTCGAACTGAGCGAGGGCTTTGAGTTTGATAAGCAGGAGTTGCTTCCCACGATGACGGCGCACCTGGCCGCCGAGGCCAAGCGGCTGCGGAATCCCCGGCCTGAGTGCTACGTGACGCTGGGCGGGCTTCCGGTAGCCTTTGGGCAGTTTCAATGGCCCTTTCACCAGTCGATCTCGGGCGCGGACACTTACATCGTCCATGGCGAGCTGAAGCTGGCCGACGGTGGGGCGCATGACCTGCACGCCAAGGTCGCGGCATCGGTCACGCTGACCTTCGCCGAGATCGTGCCGTCGATGGAGCAGCCCTATGCGGAGACCTTTGTCTATAACGCCGTCCGCAAGGTCGTGGACCTGGGCCAGCTTGAGTTTTTGAAGTCCGGCAACCGCCAGCCGGTGCCCGTGACGACGCGCTACTACAGCCGCTGGCAAAAGAAGTTTCTCTTCACCGAGACCAACGACGAGGAGCGGCTGGATTACCTTCTGCGCAAGGTCTACTGGCTCAGCGGCGTGCTGGGGCAGGGGCAGCCGGTGTGGATTGCCGACCCGAGGGATGCGCAATACCTGAATACGACAGAGAAGGCCTTGCTGCGGATGGCCGAGAGCAAGGCTGGCGAGGGACTGTTCGTGCTCGATGGCGAGTTTGCCGCTGCTACGCTGAAGCTGATGGCGCGCGCGCTGGATTACCAGGCAAAGCTTGAGGCTGCGCTGAACTTTACCAAGCCGCAGTTTAATGAGTCGATGCGCGCCGGGCGAGCCAATATGTAGAGCGCTGGCGCTGCCGAACTATTGCAGCGTAGCACCGCAGCCTGCACAGAAACGCGCTGTTTGCGGGTTGGTCCGGCCGCAGCGCGTGCAGGCCGCGAGCGTTCCGGGTTGCGCTGCCGGGGAGACGTTCACAGTGACATTGACGGGTTGACCCCAGCCGGGCGTGGGAATTCCGAGCATGCCTGCGATGCCCGCGGCCTGGATGGCGTTGAACTCGCGCACGCGGCCGGGCATGAAGAAGCATTCGATGATGCCCAGCACCGTCGTAAGGCCCGTCCAAGAGAAGCAGCAGTATAGAATCCCCAGGCCGATGCGGCGCAGATAGAAGTGGTGAACGCCGAAGGTGCCCAGAAAAAGCGCCAACAGAATGCCCACCACCTCATCGCGGCGCACCGCCTCATACTGCTGGTAAAAAATGGCTTGCGGGTTCGGATAGGTCTGGCTGCTCATGGGCGTTCTCCTTGCTCTGGATTCTAAATACGCGACGTGGGGTTCGCGGGTTCCACTTGTTCAGAAGGGCCGGGAATGTCAATCGCCGGACTAGGCCGCTCGGTCATTTTCCAACTTTGAAGACACGCAGTTCGGCAGGCTGGTCGCCGCGTCTTGGCACTCCTAGATAGAAGCCGGACAATTCTCGAGAAAAGGCGGATGTTCGCGCACCTTCGACCGTAGAAATGCGAGTTAGCAATCGGTAGTGGTCGGCATCAAGCTGTTCGATAACCTCGACGAAGCCTTCACCGCACGAAACATAGATTCGCCCATGAGCCGGATCGTAAAAGAGGTCGTCGGTATCGCTATCTATGTCAACCTTAGCGACAGCTTTGCCGGTTGCGGTATCCAATACCAGCAACTGTGCTGGACGGCGAATGCCGACGAATAGGCGATGCCGGGCCTCATCCAGGCCGAGAGGTGCGTTCCCTTCAACATCTGTTAGCTGCCATGAACTGACGAGCATACGCTGGTCGCGATCGATCACCGCGATTTGTTTCAAGGTTGGCATGCTGGCATAGATGTGGCTGCCTTTTTGTTCCACCGCAATACCCTGCGGCTTGTCGGGCAGCGCGATCTTACCCAAAAGCTTACCGTCCGGAATGGAGATCACTGCAATACCGGTCTTGCCAGGTGTCATGCAGCCCACATAGAGCTGTTTGGCGCGCGCGTCATACTGCAATTCATCGACACCGCTATCGAGATGGATGCTGGCAACCAGATTGAATGTGTCGTCGTCGTAGATAAGCACGCTCTGCCCGCTTGAAAGATAAAGCTGATTGAACTCAGGAGCGTAGCGCGCCGCCGCAGGACGTTCTTCTTCCAGACTGCGCCAAGGCTTCCCATCCTTCAGATCAATAATCTCCAGAGTCTTGTTGGCAGTTGCTGTCGCGAAAAGCCGCATATGCTCGGCATCCACTGACATATGATTAAACCCGCCTTGAACATTGGGTAATTTGATCGTCTTTTTCAAGCGCAACGGCGAAGTCGATTGTGCCTGAAAGCAACCGGCTCCAATCGTCAAGGTTGCGATTGCAAATAGAAGCCGGGCTCTTCTGTATGTCATGCCTTCTTCGCTGCAGCCTTTCCGAGGGAATATTCGGATTCTACGCCAAACCCACCTAATTCCTGTAAACTGAACGCGCTATGAGTTGCCTCTTTTGCATGATCGTTAACGGAAATATAGCCTCGACAACCCTTTACCAGGATGAGCTTTGCTATGCCTTCGCGGACATCAATCCGCAGGCTCCGGTTCACATCCTCATCGCACCGCGCGAGCACATCGTCTCATTGGCCGAGGCAGGGCGGGGCGACAGCCCGCTGCTCGGCCACCTGATGTGGGTCGCCGCGCGGATTGCCCGCGCCAACAACTTGGACAAGGGGTATCGCGTTGTCATCAACACTGGTTCGGATGGCGGTCAGTCCGTGGATCATCTCCACGTCCACCTGCTCGGCGGCCGCTCGCTCACCTGGCCCCCAGGATAAGTTCCACACTCATAAAGCGAGGGCGCTCCCGCAACGGAAGTGCCCTCATGTCGTGCACAGTGCAGCGTCCTATGCCGGCTGCGGTGTGTTGTCTTCTTCCTCTTCCACGCCATAGCGGCGCAGCAAGTTGGGCAAGGTCTGCGAGAAGGCCGACCGCGGCATCACCGCGTCGCACCCTGCCTCGATAGCCTTGGCCTTCAACTCGCCCTGCAAGTGGTTGAGGAAGCCGACGATTGACGTCGCCTTCTTCAGCTTGGTTTTCAATTTGGGAATCAGCGTCATGGGCTTGGCGTTCAGGTTGTTCAGGTCAAAGACAACCAGCTTGGGCCGCTCGGCCTCCGGCAGGTCAGTCAGCTTGGCCACCGACTCTTTGTCGCCTTTGATAAACTCCACCTTCACGCCCAGTTTGCGAGCCGTCTCCTGGATCTTGGCCAGGAAAAACAGATCCTCAATAAAGCAGAAGATGCGCGTCGGTGCGTCCGCCCGGACTGCAACAGCAGGCTGCGGCTCGTAGGCTTCCTGATAAGAGCCGTTGTGGCCGTTGCTCGTGATCTGGATGGTCGAGGGAGGGCCGTCAGCCACATTCCCGTTCACGGTGCGGTAGCTGTGGTCCATGGGGCCCACAAACTCTCTGGGACCCTTTTGCCGCCCGCCGCCCTTCCGCTGCTTGCTCTGCGGCGGGCCTGAAACACTATTGCCGGGCTGGGCTGCCGAGGCGGAGCCCTTTTGGAAGAACTTCTTCTTCTTCCGCTCCTGGTTCTGGTGTCCACCCTGGCGACTGCCCTGATGTCCAGCCTGATGCGCCGGAGCAGCCTTATGCCTCGCAGGTTGTGGTTGCGGCGGAGGCTGAGGTGGAGACTGTGCCTGAGGTGGCGCTGGCGTTTGCGCCAAAGGCTGTTGCGGCTGTACAGCGCTTGCCTGGCTGCTCTTGTTCTTGCGGCGGCGCCGGCGGCGGCGATGCCCCTGCGACTGTCCCTGGCCGTTGGCCGGGATCGGCCCCACTTCAGATTGGGGCTCGGTTGTCTCTGTCGTCATGCTTTTGCTTCCTGGTGCATTGCGATTTGTTGGATGGTGATCCGCTGCACTGTTTCTAGTGGTTCAGCCTTGTTCTGCAAGGTGCTGACTCTTCCTTGCCCACCGACGCCCAAATCTGGACGGGGAACTCGACGGTGAGCGGCGAAAATCGTCACAGAATATGCTACAAACTTCCCCGGAGCCGGAATCCGAACCCAATCGACAACGATTCCACGGGTCGAAACCTATTCGCAGACTCGAGCCGATTCCGGCATTTCCCCACAGGCCCTCGCCCCCACACTTGCGGCGTCAAATCAGCTTCTGTGGCTCGTCATGACCTGGGTGAAGACGCTATGCCCGCATAGAACAGGAGCCTGTGGATACAGCTCCATCCGGTTGTCAGGATCGTCGCGGTGCGGCAAGCTCTTTACTCAGGTGATGCCCTTCCTATAGGAACCTTCGCTCCTTGCAATCTGGGATGAAATGAACTCCCCGGCGAAGCTTCCTTGCTCTGCGGCGAGCTTGCTCTGCCCCTCTCAGGGTGGCACGCGTCAGCCGATTGATAGGCAAATCTGATACTACAGCGAACGGATGCGGCTGGCAAGTAGG
>CAYVMS010000073.1:0-13836 GCA_964452615.1 uncultured Occallatibacter sp. | reverse complement strand
CTTCACTGTCACCTTGTCGCCCACATCGAGTCCTTTGCCGCCGCTTACTACCATCCCGTCCACGTGCGGGTCGAGCGTACGGACGAAGGTGCCGTAGTTGTTGACGCCGGTGACGATGGCGGGGAAGCTTTGCCCGACGCGCGGATGCAGCACTACGGCGGCGATGCGCTTTTGCATCTCGCGCTCCACCTTGCGGGCGTTATCTTCCATCAGCGTGCAGTGCGCGGCGATGGCGGTCAAATCATCCGTTGTGTAAGGCTGCGGAGCTTTGGCCAACCAAGCCTTCAGAAGGCGCTGCGTTACCACGTCGGGGAAGCGGCGGTTGGGCGCGGTCGAGTGCGTATAGTCCTGCACGGCAAGGCCGAAGTGGCCAGGCGAGACCTCATTGGGCTTCACCAATACGTATTCGCCGGGCCCCATCAGCTTGACTGTGGCCAGCGAGAGGTCGGGGAAGTGGTCCGGATCTTTCACCTTCTGCGCCAGCAGGAAATCATTGAGAGCCTTTGAATCCGGCTCGGCGGGCAGCGTCGTGCCCAGCCCCTGGGCCAGCTCGACGATTCGGTCCCAGCGCTTGGGCGTGCGCACAATGCGGCGTATGGAGGCCACGCCGGCCTCTTCAAAGGTCCGCGCAATTACGCCGTTGGCCGCCACCATGAACTCCTCAATCAGAGACGTTGCGCGATTCTTTTCAAGACGCGCGATATCGACCGCCTGATCGGCCAGCATCACCGGTCGTGTCTCCATGGTCTCCAGATCCAAAGCGCCGTGCTGGAAACGGCCGCCGACCATGCGCTGCGCCGCCGTGTCTTGCAGCTTGAGCTGGGTGGCCAGATCGGCGCTGGCAACCACCTTGGCCGGCGCGGAGCCTCTGCCCTCGAGCCACGCACCAACGGCGTTGTAAGCTAGTTGTGCTCGATTTCGAACCAAGGCCCGATAGGCCTTTCCGTCCGCAGTTGTGCCCGACTGGTCGACCGTATACTCAATTACGACCGCGACCCGATCTTCGTTTTCATTAAGCGATGTAATGCCCTCAGAGAGTTCCGCCGGCAACATAGGAAAAACCTTGACGCCGGTATAAACCGAAGTCGTTTCGCTCTTCGCATGGCTGTCGATAATCATTCCCTGATGCACACGTGCATCCACGTCGGCTACACCGATCAGCACGCGAATGCGGCCATCCTTCAGTTGTTCAGCCCACTCAATCTGATCTAAATCTTTGGAGGTATCGTTGTCGATCGAAGACCAAAGCAGCGTGCGCAGGTCTTGTGCCCCAGGGGCAGCGGGCGGTTCCGGGTGCGCCTGAATGGCGCTTACCTCAGTGTCGGTTCCGGCAGGAAGATCGGGCTGAAAGCCGTGTTCGATCATTGTGGCGTGAGCTGCGACGACAAGATTGAAGTGGACAGGCTGGCTGGAATGCATATGAAAAATGGCTCCTTCAAGGTGAAACGCCAGCCTATCACGCCGAGGCACAGTGTGGCGTGAATGAAGGAGGGTGCCGAGGTTCGTGGTTTCCCACCCTAGCCGCAAAGACAAGTGCGCGGCGAGGGTGGGGGCACCCAGATTTTCGTTGTGCTCCCTACTGTATGCCCAGATCTGCCAGCACTTTCGGCTTGGCCTCATCCACCACCAGCAGATTGTGGCAGGCCGCACAGTCTTGAGTAATGCTGGTGCTATCCTTGGCCGCGTGCTCGCCGTCGTGGCAGCGGAAGCAGCCGGGATAACTCATATGGCCGATGTGATTGGGATGCGTCCCCCAAGTTACCTTCATATAGGGGAAGACATTCTGGCTGTAGAGGGTCACCAATTCGTCGCCTGCCGACTTTACGAGCGCAGCTTTCGCGGCCATTACATCGGGATGTTCTGATTGATAGAAGGCCGTGAGCTGAGCAGGAATCTTTGCGCGCGCTTCGTCTTCGCTTGCGTAGTTGGCCTTGAGCAGTTCCAGGCCCTTCTTGTGAACCCATGGCAGATCGGGACTGACCGCGCCATCAGCCATTGCCCGGTTGAGCGCGTCTTCCGCGGTCACAAAGGTATGCGCCGCACGGTTGTGGCAGTCGATGCAATCCATCACACGCCGCTCACCCTTCGGAACGCCGTTGCCTGCGGCGGCGTTGGCGAACACGGTCTCCGTACCATCGGCATTGCGTTTCTGAACCCACGGGATAGTGGTGCGCGTCGGATCGGTCGCGATGTATTCAATATGGCCCAGGTGAACGCCGTGAATCCCGGTAAGGTGAGAGAGCGAATCCTGCCCGCCCAGATGCAGCACGACGACCGTTTGCGTTTCGGTGTTCTTTTCGTCGTCGGCAAAGCTGGACTTGACCAGCAGCTTCTCGCCAATGAATCTCGCAGGCGTGTGGCATCCCTCGCAGATCACGCGCGCCGGGCGCAGGTTCCTCACTGGCGATTCGATAGGCGTCGGATAGTCGGGAATGACCTTCGGAGCCATCCCAGCTATCGGATGCATGCTGACTTCGATCAGCTGTTTGGTGCCGTTCACCTTAGCGCTGAGGTAGGCTTGGGCGCCCGAGCCGATGTGGCACTCGACACAGGCCACATGCGAGTGAGCTGAAATCTTGTAGGCCGTGTACTCCGGATGCATCACGTGGCAGCTTTGCCCGCAGAACTGCGGCGAATCCATATAGGCCGCTCCACGATAGCTGGCCATGGCCACCACCAACAGGTTAACGATGGTGGTCACGAGCACAATGTCCAGGCCGTGGCGGAACATGCGGTCGTTCAGATCGATTTTGGGATACGAGACAGGGATTAGCCCGGCCCGCTGCAGCTTCTTGTGCCGCACCCATATGCCAATGGGGATCAGCAGCAGCCCGCCCACAAACAGGGCAGGCAGAAGCAGGAAGAAGATGATGCCAAGATAGGGGTTGTCGTTGAACCGGCCAAACAGCTCGACCAGCCAATAACCGATCATGGTCACGCCGGAGGCGGTGGTGATGGCTCCGCCCGCAAGGCTGATGGGATTGTTGCCGAAAAACAGCGCCGGGCGCACCCAGCCTTCACGGAATCTCTCGAACGCTGCCACCGTGTCCCCCTTCAAATGGATGGCCCGCCGAGGTCGGCGGGCCTGATGATCGAACCCAGCTCAATTGTACTTCCTACTTCAGCCCTCTGTAGAAGGTCACCGCGTCCTTGATCTGCACATCGGTGAGGCCTGCAACCGGTTTCATCTTGCCTTTGCCGTTCTTGACTGAGGCAACCATCTGGTCCACCGTGAGCTTCTTGATGTCGGGATCGGAGACCGGCTTGACGCCCATCGCCTTGGCCATTCCCGGACTGGGAGTGCCGGTGGCGCCGTGGCACATCTGACACTTGGCTTTGTAGGTCGCTTCGCCGCCTGATTGGGCAAAGCACACGGCACTGGCCAGAGCGAACACAGCGGCCAGCACCACCTGGGATCGAATCGTCATTGTCATTGCAAGACTCCTTTAGTCTCTTCGGCTAGATTCACACAGCCATCTCGTGCGGAACCAACTCCTGCCGAGCGTCTTCTTCATGCTTCAACCCCGGCGACAACGACAGGTCGCTGGAATGAAATCTTGATGGCAACAGAATGCCACTTCAAGCAATCGGCGCAATCCCTCGTTCCACCTGGGGATCGCGCCGATGCCGTCTTGCTGGATGAAACTACCGCAATTAGAACTCGTAATGCACTCCAAGGGTCACGTTGTTCGCGTGGAAGACCCGGGGCGCTGTCGCCCCCGCAGTCCCTTCCGTCATGCCGGTCGGAACCCCGATTGTAGCGCAGGGAGTGATGGTCGCCGTCGCAGACGTTGCGGTGCTGCACAACGGCGCGCCGGAGGGTCCGCCCTCTCCATAGCCATAATAGTTGAACTGAGCTTTCCATATCAGTCCCGGATGCATGGTGTAAGACAGGTTAACAAACGGGGACTGGTAGTTCGAGACCAAAGAACCGTTCACATCGCGCGCGTCGTTGAAGAAGCGGCTGCCATTCACGTCGCTGGCTGTGTAGCCCAGATTCGAGTGGACCTTGGGGGTTGGGTTATAGGAGAACGACACTGATACGAATTGGGTCGGCGCATCCATAAAGTCCCTGGCCAGCCAGGTCGCGGGAGCAGAAGCCAGATTATTAAGGTTGTAGCAAAGGTTGGGTGCTCCAGAGCTGGTGACGGTGGCAGCGCCTGCAATGGCGGGGGTGGTGGCCGTAGCGGCTGCAGCGCCGCTGCTGTAGCAGGTGTTTGTCGCCGAATACACGTCGCTGTAGGAGTAGTTGAGGTTCACTCCATAGTGATCGCTCGGCGTCAGCGCCAGGCCCATGCTGCCTATGCGGTTGTGGTCGACGTGGTTGATCGGCCCGCTGTAATTCTGATCGCCCGCAGCCACGACATCCTGGTTGTTGTTGGTGTTATTGTGCCGCTCGCGATCACTGAACGACCCGGAGACGGTCGCCCATGAATTCGGTCTGTAAATCGTGTGCACCCGGTATTGCCTGAACTGACGCTGGCCCACCGCGGTGAATGCGTTGTCGGCATAGCCGACTTCAGCCGAGCCGTTCAGGGTCCAGTTTTTCGCGGGACGCACTGCGGCAGTAAGGACTCCGGCGTTTTCAGTAATTGCGATGTTTCCACTGACCGGGTCACTGACCACGATCGGGATCGGTCCGCGATGCGGGGTGCCCTGGCCGATGTTGCGGTTGGTGAATCGATATGTGAATGCAAACCGGGCGCGTGCCGATGCATCCCAACTCGCAGTCGCGTTGTTGGTAATGTACTCCTGACCAAAGAAGTTATACGCAAGAGCGCCGGTGTTGCCATGCGGCAGCGAACCCACCCCGGCGGTCAACGGGCCGGAGTAGTTGATGGTCTGATTGGGTGCCGCCGGTGTACTCAGAGTGGCCGGCACGGGAATGTTCGCGTATCCCGGCTCCTGAATGCTGGAGTAGCTCACCTGGTCGGCGAGGCCGAAGACCGGAGAGAGCCGCCAGAACAAGCCCAAATCAGCGCCGATCACCGCCCGGTGCGCGTTGGCATAGCCGCCCGTGGAAACGGCCGAACGAATCGCACCATCCAGGCCCTGGGCATTCTCGTAGTAATTCGGCATATTCATGGTGCCGAGCGTGTAGTGAGCGTTGCCGTTCACCGCAAGATTTTTGATAGCCGTGCTCTGCAGGCGAATCGTCTCAGTCGGCAGCCAGATGCGGGTTGGCTGCGAACGCATGTAGCTGGTGACCACAGCGCAGGCCGGATTGATGATCGGCAGTCCGCCGGGCTTATTCGCAGGCGACAGCATAGTGTAGACCGTAGAACTGGTGTACGCGGTGCCCATGCTTGTGGTGTTGCAAGCCGCGATGGCATAAGGAGTAAGGGAGGTATAGTTGCCCAGGTAAGCTGGCGTTCCATCCGCTTCCTGCACCAGAAAGCCGTTCGGATCCAGCGTGTAGTACGTGTCGGACTTATAGTGGTTGGCCTGCATTTCTAAACTGATCTTGGTGGCCGGCGAGGGCTTCCAGTCAATCCCACCCATGAAGTTGTCGTTTCCATTACGCTCATACTGCTGCAGCAGCGCGTTGTACTTCATCCCAAGCGGAGTGTAGGACGGGCTGAGTGTCGGACCTTCCATGGTGCTGTGCGAGTATGCAAACCGGTATGTAAACCTATCAAGCGGCCGGAGCGTAAGGTTCGTGTCCGTCATCCGGCGCACGATATTGAACATGACCGGAGAATTGTTCACCAGAGGCCAAGCCAGAGAACCGGTCCGCGCATTCGCCGGACCAATGGGAATGGACTGCCCGCCTGGAAGGTTGGGGTTCGCCAGCAGATCGTAATTCGAGAGGAGCCGGTCGCGCCGGAATACGCCCGAAAACTCGTAGACTTTGCCCTTGGACGCATTCAACCTGGCCATGATGTTTGGATCGCCGCCGAACCCCGTGCCGAATGCAGAGATATTGTCGGCCAGGCTGTGCGTGTTGCCGGGAAGCGCGTGCATTTCAAAGGTCTCGCCCTGCACACGCGGACCGCTTTGAAGATTGACGAGGGTGTCATACATGGCGGTGCTGCCCGAGAGATTGGTCATCCGCCCGCCCATATCGATCGTGTGGTGGCTCGTATAACCGTCCGGCGTAGTAAACTTCGCCTCCGGAGCCGGGCCAGCAGGAACGGCATCCTGTGCGATCGCGAATCCTGCCGCGGCGAGGAGAGTGATCACTGCCATGGCGCTTGCAGCACGGCGGACTCTTGCGGAAGAGGGCTGTTGATTAAGAACCCTTGAAAACCAACCGTTATTCGTCATTAGAAGCCTCACTTGAGAATCTCGCTCACCTTAAAAATCCGAAACTTTCACGTATCGCCGGTATTCGTGCCGCAACACTCCATGGAGGTGCGGCATGGCTCCACTATCTGGTGAATGCCGGACTTACGTTCGAGCCGTGGATGAACGTGTGGCAGGTAACGCAAGGCGTAACAGTCGTCGAGCCCGCATCCAGACCGTGTACTCCCCCTGCCGAAAGCGGGCTGTGGCACTGGTTGCACAACGTTGCAACTGAAGGCATGTTCAGCAGTCGCGGATTCTGCGATCCGTGCGGCGTATGGCAGGTCGTGCAACCCTCAGCCCTGACCGGGGCATGCTCGTAGGTAAACGGCCCGCGCACATCGGTGTGGCACTTGGTGCAAACCGCGTTCTGGTCTTCGGTAGACCTCTGATTGGTGGGCAAGAACGTGCCGTGCACGTCGTGGCAGTCGCTGCACTTGATGAGGCCTTCGTTCACCCGGTGGTGGAGAGGCATGTTGAACTGCGCCTTCTGGTCGGCGTGGCACTGGTAGCAAAGCGTAGGCTCGGCAGCCTTCAACAGCGGCTCTTCCTTGCTGCCGTGGACGCTGTGGCATCCAGTGCAGCCTACATCGGCTTTGGCGTGAGGCGAGCGCTCAAAATCCGGATGCGTGCCAGCGTGGCACTTCAAACAGGTGGCATTGATCTCTTTGGTCGAGCCCTTGGAGGGGTTGAAGATCTTGGTTACATCCCCGCCCCCTTCGACGTGCGCCTTACCCGCGCCATGGCAGTTCTCGCAGGTCACTCCTGCGGCATTGCCGTGCATCAGAGCCATCTTGGTGTGCGGGTTGTCGGCAAACTTCTTGGACACCTCATCGTGGCAGGTTGCGCAGGTCTCGGAACCCACAAAATCGCCGGGAGCTGTGTCCTTGACCTGTGCGGTGGCCGGCTTGTCGCCCGGCGCCGGGGCCGCCAGCATTGGGACGCACACCATAGCCGCGCCCAGCAGCAGCATCAAACAAGCTCTTAGTCCCGGTCTCTTGCCTGGAGCCGCATCGATCGGCGATTGTGTAACTGGCCAAATTTTATGCATCGAATACCGCCTTGGGTGTTCTTGTCGTTTCTTCTGCAAATAACGAATCCGGCCTCAAGTTGCTCCAATCGGCCCTCCCCCCTCGGGAGCGCCGATCCAGCGGCTGAATACCGGTCGTACTCATCTGGAAGCTGCTCATTGCGCAGAGCATTACTTCATTCGATGAATCCTATCGTCTCGTTTCATCTACGAACTGTGATACGCGTCACACGCGATAGGCGCATCGATTGCCGGTTTGAGTTTCGCTGTGTGGGGTGACATAGATTCCATTCTGCACTTTGAACTCGGAGTTCCGCCAGAGAAAAGTTAACTGGTTCGAGAAGTATACAATCTTTCGGCCGAAATCGGGATTACCAGAGAGGGGAAGCAAATCTTGGATTCAGAACAACACAATCCCGGTCCATTGGCTGTCCAAAACAGCACAGTTTTGTCACCGGTTGCCGCTCTACGCAAGCAAATCTATGAAAAAAGGTTACTTACATCAGGAAAATCACGAAAACACAGACGCTGCCTGCCCTCTGGAGAACCAAATAGAGGAGTCTCGCGCTACCGGGGATATAGATAGACGTGAGTCCCATCACATTCACAGCTATAGCCGTTCCGGCAAACTCTTAATAGAGCACGAGTCTCTTCCCCTGGAGGCCAGAACGATTTCGTCTCGGATCGGCCCTTGCGACTTTGCAGGGCAAGCCGGTGGCCGGGTGGAAGATCTTGAACTGGCGCGGACGGCGCACGACAATGGCGCAGACAGAGAACTCGGTAGTAGCTCCAGCTCGGCAGAAGCATATTGCCCGGCAGATTCCGGTTGGATGCGCGGTCTGCGCCAACCGCCGCCCCGGCTGGTTTTGCTCTCTTGGCAGCGCCGTTCTGGCCGACCTTGAACTCGTCACCACCACAGTCTCGATGCCCGCGCAATCTGCGCTCTTTACCCAGGGCGAGGATGCGCGCTGCCTTTATCTGATCTGCGGCGGCTATTTCAAGCTCACTGCGGGAAACCCTCACGATCGGCAGATGATCGTCCGAGTCGCGGGCCCTGGCTCCATGCTGGGCCTCTACGCGGTGCTCTCCCACGGCCTCTACGAGGTTTCGGCCGAGGCGCTCACTTCGGCGCAACTCCGGCCCGTCGAGCGCGACAGTTTCCTCACCTTCCTGCGCAGTCACAAGGAAGCACAGATGCGCGCAGTCCAGTGCATCTGCCAGGAATACAGATTTGCCCTGCAGGACGCCTGCCGCATCGCACTGGCCGATACCGTGGCGGCCCGCTTGGGGCGCCTGCTGCTCGAACTGGCTCACCAGATTGGCGAGCATCTCGATGGGGGCGGCTTCCGCTTCCCGCTGTTGCTCACCCATGAGGAGATGGCCTCCATGGCCTGCACCACCCGCGAAACGGTTACCCGCACCCTCGGGCAGTTCCGCAAAGACGGCTGGATCTCCATTGAAGACTCCCTGGTCACCGTCCTTGAACCCGAACAGTTGCAATCGTTAAGCTAGCCTTTCTATCCTTTTATTCACGCTCTCCCAACTTTCCCCGGCGAGTCCAAGAGCTATCATCATAAGAGGGGAGTTTATCGTGCATATAACCCGACTTGTGGGTGGTTTTTCTGTTTTCCTGCTTTTGCCCAGCTTTGCGTTAACTCAGAGTCCGGCTCCGCCACCAGCTCAGGCTGAGGCTCAATCAGCCGTCACCTCGGCTGAGAGCCCCGAGATTCGCGAATTCCAGAAGATTGAAGACGCTTGGGCCGACGCAATCAACCAGCGCGATCAGTATGCCCTGGAACTTGTGCTTTCACCGTTGTTTGTGGATGTTGCCGCCAGTGGCGACATCACCACCCGCAACCAGCAATTGGCCGATCTGATCACTGGCGAAGACAAGACGCTTCATCTTGCGCAGCGGGTGATCACTGTGCGCATGGTGGGCGACATCGCGGTCGCCAACGGAACCTATGTGTTGCACCACAAGGCAGGTTCAGCCGAGAAAGACGAAAAGGGAGTCTTCACCCACGTCTTCGAGCGGGCTCACAGCGGCTGGCTCTGCATCAACTCCCAGCGAACACTGCTCCGCGAAGACTCCAATGCCAAGCAAAAGAAGCCGTCCAACGCCGAGATGCCCTTTCACATTCCGCTCTTCGGCAAGGGCGACAAGAACCCGCAGTGAGGCGGTGCAACTGTCTCGTTAAGTTCGATTTGTGCCTCGAATAGCCTGGGAGAACGTAGGCGGCTTATCCGGGATAACCACCTTTATGTCAATTTGAATAGTAATGAACCGTACTACTGCAAATTAGACGCTTATTTTCATTAACGAATCGATTGCTGAACAAAATGGCAGACGGAAATGCGCTAATATAGAAAAACGCCTTTTCGTTCATTAAGGACTTATCTATCCTCGCCAAGGTAGCCACCATGGGGATCAAACGTCAGACCGGCGAATACCGCATCTCTTCCACGGCGGGCGAACAGGTTCGCGCCTACATTCCTATGCCTTTGCCGCCCGACCCACCTCTTGATCTGGCCGCACTCTATCCGCTTCTGGACCGGGCCAACCAAGCTCTCGGGCGGCTCGACGGTTCAACCGCTCTACTACCCGATGCGCACCTGTTCCTTTACTTCTACATCCGAAAGGAGGCTGTGATCTCCTCGCAAATCGAGGGGACACAATCGACGCTGTCGGAATTGCTCCTCTTTGAGCGCGGAGTGGGGCCCGCAGCGCTAGTGGACGACCTGAAAGAAACCTCGCGTTATGTTGCAGCGATGGAGCACGGGTTGAAACGGCTGAGGGAAGATTTCCCGATCTCCTTGCGCTTGCTCTGCGAAATTCACGGCGTACTCTTGCAGGGGGGACGGGGAAGCGAAAGAACTCCCGGTGAATTTCGCCGCAGCCAGAACTGGATCGGTGGAACCCGGCCTGGGAATTCTCAATTTGTTCCGCCGCCGCCTGAAACGCTGATGGATTGTCTCGATGCCTTCGAGAAGTACCTCTATGACGACCGTCTACCGCTGCTGGTCAGACTCGGCCTGCTGCATGTGCAGTTCGAAACCATCCATCCTTTTCTGGATGGCAATGGACGGCTGGGGCGGCTCCTTCTGACCCTCTTGCTCTGCCAAAGCGGCGTCCTCCGCGAGCCTTTGCTTTACCTCAGCCTCTACCTCAAGACTCATCGCAATCGCTACTACGATCTGTTGCAAAGGGTGCGCACGGACGGTGTATGGGAAGAATGGCTGGAATTCTTCCTCGAGGGAATTATCTTTACCTCCGAACAGGCTGCTCAAACCGCTGCAAAGCTACGTCAACTCTTCCGTGACGACGGTGCGCGTGTGCAGGGATTGGGCAAAGCATCTGGAACAGCAATGCAAGTGCATGGGTATCTGCAGGCCAACCCAGTTTGCGCAATCCGGAATATTGCAGCCGGAACCTCAAAAACTCTGGCAGCCGTTGCCCAGGCACTCGCCAATCTCGAGCGGTTGGGCATCGTCAGCGAAGCAACTGGCCAACGCCGGAACCGCATCTTTGTCTACCAGCATTGTCTGGATCTGATTGGCGAAGGCACTGAGCCGATTCCACGGGAACCAATCACCGGCTAACCAGCAACCCGCCTCTCCCCTTGCAACCGGATCGAGACATGCACCAGGCTCAGAGCGGCTGGCGTGACACCGGGTATTCGGCTGGCCTGACCAATCGTCGACGGGCGAATCCGCTCCAGCTTTTCGCGCATCTCGCGCGAGAGCCCGCTGATGACGCTGTACTCAAGCCATTCCGGAATCGCAACTGCCTCGGCTGACTTCAGCTTGCCGATCGATTTCTTCTGCTGCTCAAGATAGCCGGCGAACTTTATCTCGGTCTCCACAGCGCGGGCCTCATTGCGCAGAGTGCTGCGCCGGATCACGTCTCCCGCATCGACATTTCCGCTCAACACAGTGGCCATCTCAGCCAGCAGCGGATTTTCTGAGCGGCCAAGCTCTTCGCACAACGCCCCGAGCACCGCTTCAATGCCCACCTCAGGACGCTTGAGCAGTTGTGCCCAGGTCAACCCGGCCGTCGATGTCAGATCGCCGAGGCTCGCCACGCTCAGCCGTTCGCCGTCCACTTTGCGCGTGGTGAGCAGCCCTTCGAGCGCGTTCATTCTTGCTTGCTTCTGCTTGTACTCTGCCCAGGCCTCATCGTTGATCAGCCCCAGCCTGCGCCCATGCGGAGTCAGCCGCCGGTCGGCGTTGTCGATGCGTAGGTGCAGCCTGAACTCCGCTCTCGAAGTGAACATGCGATAGGGCTCATTCGTCCCCTTCGAGATCAGGTCGTCGATCAGAACGCCCGTGTACCCTTCGCTGCGGTCCATGGTGAAGGGCGGCTCGCCTTTGAGCCAGAGCGCCGCATTGATTCCGGCCATGATCCCTTGGCAGGCGGCTTCTTCATACCCGCTCGTCCCATTGATCTGCCCGGCCAGATAGAGTCCTTCCATGCTCTTCACACGTAAGGTGCGATCCAACTCGGTCGCGTCAATGCTGTCGTATTCAATGGCGTAGCCAGGGCGCAGCATCTCGGCCGCTTCCAGACCCGGAATCGATCGGATGATCTGCCATTGCACCTCCATCGGCAGCGAAGTCGACATGCCATTTATATAGACTTCATGCGTCTTCAGCCCCTCCGGCTCAAGGAAAAACTGATGCTGCGTCTTATCGGGAAACTTGACGATCTTGTCTTCGATTGACGGGCAATAGCGCGGCCCGATCCCCTCGATCCGTCCGGAATACATCGCCGAGCGATGCACGTTTTCGCGAATGATGCGCAGCGTCTCCGGCGTGGTAAACGCGATGTGGCAACTGATCTGCGGCTGGACGATTTTCTTCGTTCTAAAACTGAAAGGTGTCGGCTCCGCGTCGCCCGCCTGCTCCTCAAAGGCCTCCCACCGGATCGTTCGCCCATCCAGCCGAGGCGGCGTCCCGGTTTTAAGGCGACAGGTCCGCAAGCCCAGCGCTCGCAGTGCCTCGCCCAGCAATACTGAGGCCGGCTCACCACTGCGACCGGCTGGATAGCGTTCCTCGCCGCAGTGGATGAGCCCATTCAAAAACGTGCCAGTGGTAATAATGGTTGCCCCAGCCAGCAACCGACGCCCATCCCGCAACGTCAACCCCAACACTTTTCGCCGTGAACTGGGTGCCCCACATCTCGCTTCTGAGATGTGGGATGAGGACTCATCGAGCGAATCTCCCTCTTCCACAACCAGACCCACAACCTCAGCCTGCCGGATATGCAGCCCCGGCTGCGATTCGAGCGCCTCGCGCATCTTCACCCGGTAGAGTTGCTTGTCACATTGTGCTCGTGGACTCCACACCGCAGGCCCCCGCGAGCTGTTGAGTAGCCTGAATTGAATCCCCACCGCATCGGCCACCTCGCCCATGATGCCGCCTAGCGCATCCACCTCGCGCACCAGGTGCCCCTTGGCCACGCCGCCGACCGCTGGATTGCAGCTCATCTGCGCGATCAGATCCATGTTCATGGTGATAAGGGCGGACTTCAGCCCCAGGCGCGCCGCCGCCATCGCCGCTTCGCACCCAGCGTGCCCCGCGCCCACCACCAGCACATCGTATTGTTCGGTAAAAGCCATCCATCACCATTCTACGGATAACGCCAACTCGCTAACCCGCTATCTCCGCGTAGCGGTGCTAACTCGCTGTTTCTGATGAATATCCTGGTTCTGATTCATCTCCGTGCCTCACCCATTCGCCTTTTTCCTGGCGAATGGGTGGGAATCCACGAACCTTCCCGTCGCCGCTCGCTCTAGTCGCTCAAACTCCCCCGAAAGCAAAAGGGAGAAACAATCCACCAACGACGTCTCTGCGTCTAATCTGGTAGACGGATAAGTTGCAGGAGAAGAAAACGATGAAAGGTCGATGGACTCTGGCACTGCTCCTGGCGTTAGCGCTTTCCCTGGCCGCTGCTGCGCAAGGCAAAGACAGTTTCACCCCCATGGCGCTTGATGCGGGCTTCGGCCCCATGGACATCTCTGAGCCGACCATTCCGCCCGATCAGATCATCCGCCAGTTTGCCGCCAAAGAGAGCGAGTTCCAGCAGGCGTTGAACCACTACACCTACCGCCGCATAGCCCGCGTTCAGACCATCGACGACGACAACAAGGTCGACGGCGAGTATTACCAAGTTGACGACGTCATCTTCGACCCCACTGGCCGCCGCACCGAGAAGACTGTCTACGCCCCCGAGAGCACCTTGCAGCGCGTCATGATGTCGCCCTCCGATCTTCAGGACATCCAGCACGGGTACCCCTTCGTGCTCACCACCGAGGACATCGGCAAATACGACGTGAAGTATGTGGGACGCCAAAAAGTCGACGAAGTCGACTGCTATGTCTTTGACGTCTCTCCCAAAGTCATCGAAAAGAAGCAGCGCTATCTGCTTGGCCGCATCTGGGTCGACGCCACCGACTTGCAAATCGTCGTCACCAACGGCCGCATGGTTCCCGACGACACGCGCAAGGGCAGCGAAGACCTGC
>CAYVMS010000072.1:0-13909 GCA_964452615.1 uncultured Occallatibacter sp. | reverse complement strand
GTGTCGGCCTGGGCCATGCGCAGCATGATCTCCTCGGGCATGGAGACGCGCAGGTCGTTCTTCATGAATTCGGCATTCCGTAGGCTGGTAAGCGGCCAGATGCCGGCTATGACCGGGATGCGGCTCTTCTCGATGCGATCAAGGAAGTTCTCCAAGAGCCGCAGATCGAAGACAGGCTGGGTGATAACGTACTCGGCGCCTGCCTCAACCTTATAAAAGAATCGGCGCATCTCCTGCTCGATGTCGGGCGCGCCGGGATTCGCGGCTACGCCGATAGTGAAGTTGGTGCTGGCGCCGATAGCGTTTGCGCCGATGTCGAGGCCGTAGTTGAGCCGGCGGACGATGTTGACCAAGCCTATCGAGTCCACGTCGTAGACCGAGGTTGCGTCGGGATAGTTGCCCAGCTTGGGCGGATCGCCGGTGAGACAGAGGATGTTGTGCAGGCCGATGGAGGAAGCTCCAAGCAGGTCCGATTGGATGCTCAGAACATTCCGATCACGGCAGGTGTAATGCAAGATGGTTTCGATGCCGGTATGCTGCTGAATCTGGATGCAGAGGCTCTGTGCGCTCATGCGCGCCGAGGCGCGCGGCGAGTCGGGCACATTAATGGCGTGAACGCCGAGTTGCGAAAGCAACTGAGCGCCCTCGATCTCCGCGCTGCAACTGATGCCCTTGGGAGGCACGACTTCGACCAGGGTGATGAAGCGACCCTCGGCTACCAGAGTGCCGATCCGGGAGCGCTCTGCAAGAGGGGCTGGCGGAGTCTCGGTTGTTATCGCTGGAGCCTCACCGGCTACCTGTACGCGAGTCTGCGAGTCGATGGCACGCATCGCCGAACGCATGGCACGGGTGTGGTTTGGCGTAGTGCCACAGCAGCCGCCGACGATCTGCACCCCCGCCTGGATGGCTTTGCGGGCAAAGCTGGCCATATACTCCGGCGAACATAGATAGATGTTGCGTCCTTCGACTGCCCTCGGCATGCCCGCATTGGGCATGGCAGCCAGTGGCAGGTGAGTGGCCGGACGCATGGCTTCGATGGCAGTCAGTACCGTGGTAGGGCCGGTGGAGCAGTTGACGCCGATGGCTCCGGCGCCCCACTCGGTGAGCAGCGCGGCGGCCTGCTGGGGAGATGCGCCGTCGAGGCAGTTGCCGTCGTCGTCCACCGTTAGCATGACAAGCACAGGAAGATCGGGAGCGATCTCGCGAGCCGCCAGCAGCGCCTCTCGAGCCTCGTTCAGCGCGGGCATCGTCTCGATGCTGAGCATATCCACACCCGCCGCAGCAAGAGCCCTGATCTGTTCGGCGAAGGCCTCGCGGGCCTCGTCGAGGCCGGTCTTGCCCAGCGGTTCGAGACGAACGCCAAGAGGGCCGACCGAGCCCGAGACCCAGGCCTCGCCGGCCTGCTTGTCCTTGAGGTGTTCGACGGCCTGACGGGCGATGCGAACTCCCTCGGCGTTGATCTCGGTTACTTTTCCTGCCAGGCCGTGGCGGGCCAGGCGGAAGCGGTTGGCGCCGAAGGTGTTGGTCTCGAGAATCTCCGCGCCGGCTTGAAGATACTCCTCGTGGATCGCCATGATCAGGCCGGGATCGGAGAGGTTCAGCTCGTCGTAGCAGCGGTTGATGAAGATGCCGCGAGCATAGAGGACGGTGCCCATGGCGCCGTCGGCGAGCACGGGGCGGCTGGCGAAGATGTCGGCAAATTGAGACATTCTCCTGCAATGCTAAGGCATGAGGGCGGGGTGCGCCAGCGGCAGGGCTGCTTTGTTATACTTCGATTGGTCTTAAGCTTGGGCTGCACCGGTTCCGGGCTGGGTATTTCTTGACGTTCACCGGTTGCTCCGAAGGCAGCCGTCCAGTGGTTCACGCTGCGGCCTTCGCCGCGGGAAAGCCGCGCGGGATGCTCCGCATTTTCGGTCGAGGTAGGGGATTTTGAAGAAGAGAAGTCTTTGCATGAGCGCCGCCGCTGCCTTGGTGGTTGCAGCCGCGCTGGCTGGTTGTGGCTCGACCACCTATTTTGCGGGCCGCACACTGCCGCCCAGCGGCTTGGCCAATCGCGTCCTGGTCGCCGTCCAGAATCCTAACACCCTGAGTATCGTGGATGCGTTTTACGACATCCGGTTCAAATACAACAGCACCAATACAGGTGCGGCATTTTCTATCGCCTCTTTCTCCGGCACGCTGCCCGTCACCATCCAGAACATGCCCAACGAATTGGAGGGTGCGGTTTACAGCAGCGGCGGAGGCGGCACCTATTCACTGATCGACTATTCCAAGGAGAAGGGTGCTCCAGCGCCCGGCCTGAACGGCCCGTCCTCCAGCATCTTCATTACGCGCAACCAGTCCTATATCTTTGCGGCCAGCCAGACAAACCACGTATTGACGGTTGTGAACCGGACCACCGGAGGCAGTTTCCCCCTCAGTCTCCCCGGTGTTTATCGGGTCAGCGTTAATCCTGGCGGCTCTGCTGCGCTGGTATTCGTTGAGAACTCGAATTACATCTACTATCCGCAACAACTGACGGCAGCGCAGACCATCGCCTACTCCGCCGGCCCTGGCAGTTGGCCATTGGGCGCCGAGGATTGCGAGCCGCAAAACGCGCCTGTCTGGTGCCTATTCCAGGCGCTAGATCCTGCCAGCACGAAACAGAACATCATTCCGTTGACCTTCGACCGGCCGATCAAAGCCGTCTTCTCGGCTGATGGCGGAACCGCGTATGTGCTCAACTGCGGACCGGAGTGCGGCGGTTCCAACGCTTCGGTAACACCGCTTCCAGTGGCGCCGTTGATCTTTCTTCTTGGACAGCAGTCGGGAAAGCTGCCCAGCACGACGGCCACTCCCAGCGCACAATGCGGGACGGTTAACATCGCAACAGGGTGCACGCCTATCTCCGGCGGCGCCAGCAATGCGCTGGTCGATAGCTCCACGCTATACGTCGTGGGCCAGGAAAAGATGTCCGACGGTCATTGGGGCGGCAAGTTAACGGTGGTGACCCTGCCCACAGGCTCTTCGGCCATGACGGCATCGGCCCCGGTCTCTATCAGTGATGGCGCGCCCGGCGCCACGAGCCGCATGATCCTGGCCGACGATAACACTCTTTGGATCGGCATGATCAATTGCATCAACGGCGAGCGAGCCAGCAATAATCAGCCCTACGGCTGCCTGACGATGGTCAACACATCGACCAATACCGTGACCCTGCTGCCCTATAACGGCGACGCCACCGGCATTGCCGCGGTTACCGGCCTACACAAGATCTACACAGCTGAGGGCGGACAGGTTTACATCTACTCGACCGTCAACGGTGCATCGATCGACAACCAGTATGTGACTGTGACGGGCACGGCCTACGACGTGGCCTACATGGATGCCCTTGACGACGGCAACAACACTGTCTACTGAGTTCGGCGGACAAGCAGATTCGATCCAGCCATTCAACAGGAGCGAACAGAGATGGACTCCGCTCAGGATCCGCATCGCGCCGATGTACTGGCTGTCGCCGCGCATCGCGATGATGTGGAACAAACATGCGGAGGCACGCTGCTTCGCATGGCGTCGCGCTGCCTGCGCACAGCGATTCTCGATCTGACGCAAGGCGAGGCAGGAACGCGGGGCACCACAGAAGATCGTGCGCGCGAGGCCGCCGAAGCTGCCAGCCTGCTAGGCGTTGGCTGGCGGCAAGCGCTCGATCTGCCCGATGGCGCGGTCGAGAACACTCTGGAAAATCGCATCAAGATTGTGCGCGTACTGCGGCTCGTTCGCCCGCGCATAGTCATCCTTCCCTATTGGCAGGCGCGCCACCCGGACCACGCAGCCGTAGCGGCTCTCGGCTACGAAGCCTGCTTCCTATCGGGTTTGACCAAAATCGAAACTGGGACGCCTCCGCATCGTCCTTTCAAGATCGTCTACGCCAGTCTCTATGCCGACGTGCGTCCTAGTTTCATCGTGGACATCACTCCCTTCATCGAACAGCGCTATGCCGCGCTGATAGCCTACCGCTCGCAGTATGCGAACCAGGCGGCCGGTGGAGGGCTCTTTGTTCCCGAGAAGGAGATTCGCGAACGCACCTTTGCCGAGGCTCGCCATTATGGTCTTTTGGCGGGAGTGCGTTACGGCGAGCCCTTTGTACAGAAGGAAGTTGGCCTGGTCGACGATCTAACGCTTCTGCCGGTGCAGTCGATCTGAAGTGCCCTGAGTTACACTACTCATTGCGCAACGCTGAATGCGGAGACCTGATATGGTGCAGACCTGGAATGCGCGAGACTACGGGCGAAACGCTTCATTTGTGCATGGGTTGGCCGGTGGAGTGCTCGAATGGCTGGATGCAAAGCCCAATGAATCCATCCTCGACCTTGGCTGCGGAGATGGCCAACTGACTCAGCGCATCGCTGCCGCCGGTGCTTGCGTGGTGGGCGTCGATGCCTCAACGGAGATGGTTGCTGCGGCGCGTTCACGAGGGATCGAAGTCCGCGAAGGCAATGCAGAGTCGCTTCCCTTCCCGGACAGTTCCTTCGATGCCGTCTTCTCGAACGCCGCCCTGCACTGGGTCCGCGGCCAGGACGCCATGATGGCCGAGGTACACCGCGTTCTCAAGCCTACTGGGCGATTTGTCGCCGAGATGGGCGGCCACGGCAACATCGCGGCTCTTCGCGTTGCTTTCACGGCTGTGCTGGTGCGCAACGGCTTCGCTGACCACGAGGGTGATGAGAACTACTATCCCACGAGTGAAGCCTACGCACGCAGGCTTGAGCGTCACGGCTTCAACGTGCAGCGAATCGAGTTAATACCGCGCCCAACGTCACTGCCCGAGAGCGGCATGACTGGCTGGCTGCGCACCTTTCGGCGCGGCGTACTCAACAGTGTGCCCGAGGCGCTCCGCGACACCGTAGTCGAAGAGACAGCCGCTCTGCTAAAACCAGCTCTCCGCGACGAGGATGGCAAATGGACCGCCGATTATGTCCGTCTGCGCTTTGTAGCAACAGCCAAGTAACTACTGGCTAAACCACATCCTGCCACCAACTGCGACAAGTGTTAGCGCGAAGATGCGTCGCAGCCAAACCTCCGGGATGTGCTGTGCGCCGACAGCACCAAAATAGCCGCCGACCAAAAAGCCAATAGCCAGTAGCAGCGCTACGTGCAGGTCTGCGTTCCCCCTGCGATAGTACTCCGCGAATGCGAAGAGACCCACGGGCAACAGTAATGCGCCCAGCGATGTGCCCTGTGCCTTGTGCTGGTCCATTCCCACGAGCCAGACGAGCGCAGGAACAAATAAAATGCCGCCGCCTATGCCTACTACGCCCGAGACCATTCCTACCGCCAGCCCAACCAGCAGCATCATCCAAGTCATGCAAGCCTCCATCGGGGGCCGCGAAGTGTGAAGGCCGGCCCGCAATCTCAGCGTAAACCACGATTAGGTCTAGTCTGCTTCGAGCGCTTTGAAGCGGAACAGCAATCCCGCCGCCAAGCCGCCCAGGCTTGGGAAGAGCAGAAAGACCCAGAGTTGCGCCAGCGCATGGCCGCCAACCAGCAGTGCTGGTCCAAGGCTGCGGGCAGGGTTCACGCTCGTCCCGGTAATGTGAATGCCCAGCAAGTGAATCGCGACCAGCGTGATGCCGATCGCCAGGCCGGCAAAGCCAGCTGGCGCATTCTTCTGAGTCGAGCCCAGAATGACGATCACAAAGATCAGCGTGGCAACGAACTCGAAGATCATGGCTGAGACGATGCTGTACTCGCCTTGATAGCCAAGGCCCCATCCGTTCTGCCCAAGGCCCTTCGCGGCAATATCGTAACCGCCGCCCAAGCCTGCGACAATGGCCGCCAGCGTCACTGCTGCCAGGATGGCGCCCACACACTGGCTGACTATGTAGCCAATCAAATCTTTGGCCGTCATGCGGCCCGCCACGAAGACACCCAGACTGACCGCCGGGTTGATGTGGCAGCCAGAGATAGGGCCAATGCCATATGCCGCCCCTATGAGAGCGAGGCCAAAGGCAAGAGCTATACCCACAATGCCCACCTTGTCGCCGGCCACGACTGCCGTGCCGCAACCAAAAAGCACCAGAATAAAAGTGCCCACAATCTCCGCCAGATATCTCTTCATGATCCCTCCATTTTCGGTCGAGTCCGCGTGCCCGCGCTACGGAAGCAGGGCGCACAGCCCGGACCCTGAATGTTGGGGAGGACGCGAAACGGGGGGTGTTCCGGCCCCTCCAAGGGGAGGAACAGGGTCGCATCTTCGTAGAAGACACGCCGCGAAAGTGTGGCAGAAACCGGGGTCCGAAGTCAAGAAAAAGAGAAGGCTGGTCGACTCCCTGCCCCGGCGATCGAATCTCCTCCCGACTAGCTGACCTCTCAAATTCACACAACGTTTGCAATTCCTTTGCCCTGTTGCAGTAGTCTGTTAATGGTTCCGTGCGGCCTCCGCATCTGAAGTTCAACGGCCGCCGGGTGAGGACAGACCGGTTGAGCCAGACCATTTTTGTACTGGAAGACGACACTGACATCGCGCGGCTTGTGCAGCATCATTTGGAAGCCGCAGGGTTTGCAGCGAGACTGTTTCACACTCCCACTAACCTGATTCCCGATGCAGAGCGCCAGGCGCCTGCGCTGTTTCTGCTGGATATTATGGTGCCCGGCGGCGACGGTCTCGATGTCTGCCGTCGCTTGCGCAATCACCCCGCGCTGTCGACTGTTCCTATCATTTTTCTTACCGCGCGCGCCGGTGAAAACGATCGCGTGCTAGGCCTGGAGATGGGGGCCGACGACTATATCACCAAGCCCTTTGCCACGCGTGAACTGGTGGCCCGGGTGAAGGCAGTTCTGCGTCGCTTCGAGCGGCCCACAACGCCCTCAGTCATCAGTTTTGAAGAGGTCGTCATTGACGCCAACGCCATGCAGTTGAGGGTGCGCGGCGAGCTCACCACCACCACAGCCACCGAGTTCCGGCTGCTGGACTATCTGGCGCGCCACCCAGGGAGGGTCTTCAGCCGTGACCACCTGCTGGACGCCGTCTGGGGCGATGCCCGCTTCGTTACTCCCCGCTCAGTGGACGTCTATGTGCGCCGCATCCGTGAGAAGATCGAGGTCGATGCGGAGAATCCACGCTATTTGAGGACGGTGCGTGGCGCCGGCTATCGCTTCGAACTACCCAAAAGCGAGTAGGCCACAAGTGAAATCAAAGATCTTCACCCGGCTGCTGGGCCTCTTTCTCCTGCTGCTGGCCTTCCAGGCCGCGGCGATGGAGTTTGTCTTCATCCCGCTGATTGCGGGCAAGGCATTGGAGCTCCCTCCCGGCAAGAGCGCCCTTCTCTTTAGCAATGAGATTGTTTGGTCCGGCTTGATCGCGCTCGCCGTGGCATTGACTCTGGCTGTCTGGGTTGCCAGCCGCATCTCAGCTCGGTTGGAACGCGTGATCGTTTTTGCGCAAAAGATCGCTGCGGGCGAGTTGACCGCGCGGCTGCCCCACACCGACGAACAGGTGCTCTCCGCTCCAGAAACAGCGCTGAACCAGGCTGCCGAAAAGCTGGCAGTAAGCTTCGCCGAGATCGAGAGCCGCCGCCAGGAATTGGCCGCCATGCTCGATTCAATGCAGGAGGCAGTAGTCGCCATCAGCCCCGACGGGCTCGTTCGCTGGTCCAATGCCGTGATGGAACGCATTGCCGGCACGCAGATTCGCGTCGGCCGGCCGCTGGTTCACTCGGTGCGTGATCCAGAGTTGCTCGCTTGCGTTCATGCAGCGATGGAGCAGCGCGAGGCGCGTTCCGGCCGCGCCACTTCGCTTGCCGCCGGCCGCATCTTTGAGATCAATGCAGTTCCCATGGCCTCGGGAGGAGCGCTGGCAGTCCTCCACGATGTCACCCGAATCGAGTCCGCTGAGAGGTCACGCCGCGAGTTCATCGCCAACGTCAGCCATGAGTTGCGTACTCCGCTCACTTCCATCCAGGGCTACGTCGAGACGCTGATTGAGGATCCGCAGCCGCCCAGGGAGACTACGCGAGAATTCCTCGGCATCATCCTTAAGAACGCCACACGCATGAACCGGATCACAGAAGATTTACTAGCCCTCGCAGGCGTCGAGAGCCCGGACTACAAGCTTGCGCTCCAGCCCACGCGTGCAAGCGCTCTCGTTCAGGATGCAATCGAATCGCTGGGCGGCATTGTGGTCGATTCCCAGGTTGAGCTAGAGTTTGCCGGCGCTCCCGACACGCTGGTCCTCGCTGATCCCGATGCCATGAATCAGGTCTTTGGCAACCTCATCGAAAACGCGCTCAAGTACGCCAGGAACAGCAAGCGCATTCGCGTCGGCGCGCGGCTGCTGGAGTCGGAGGTTGAGTTCACCGTGAAGGACTTCGGCCCCGGCATCGCCTCTGAGCATCTGGATCGCATCTTCGAGCGTTTCTACCGCATCGACAAGGCGCGCAGCCGTGAATCCGGCGGCACCGGTCTCGGTCTGGCCATCGTCAAGCACATTGTTCTCACCCATGGTGGCCGTGTCTGGGTCGAGAGCGAACTGGGACGCGGCGCGGCATTTCACTTCACATTGCCACTGGCGCCCAAGGCACTGCCGGCACCACTTCCGGCGCTATAGACGGAGCTAAAAGGTCTTTGGAGAAGATCGCGGCCGGCACTCGTCCCAGAACCGTCAACGCTGAAGTCGCTCGTGAATCTTTTTTTCAGAGCCGCAAGCCGCATTTCGATCCCGGTGGAGGTATTCTGAAAAGGCCGAAGCTACAATCCAAATGTGAGCCGGTTGCGTCAAAGCCCGTTGGAGTGCCCGTGAAGAGCTTCAACCTACTGAAGGCCGCTGCAACTCTCATTGTGCTTGCATCTGTCCCCGCATTTGCGCAGCAGCCGATTCAGTCGGCTAGCTCCGGCAGCGCGGTTACCCTGAGCGCGACCATCCCGGAGTCGCTCACGATGTCGCTCAATCAGACCAGTGTTCTCTTTGCGGTGAAACCTGGAAGCTCAATCAACGCAGGCAATACCGGGATCAACGCTACGACCACCTGGGTTCTGGACGAAGCCCGTACCGCGGTCACGGTGTACGCCTATTTCGATAATCCCGCAGCCGCGCTGACTGCCGGTGCGACACAGAACATCCCCAGCTCGAGCGTTTCCGCGGCAGTGAATGGCAAATCGGTTGGCTCGTTCACCGGCGCGGCCTCTACCTTCAGTGCGGGTGCTGGCGTAACTATCTTCTCGCAGGCAATCACAGATGCTAACCGCCACAGCTCCCAGGTTTCTCCGATTACACTCAACATCGATCTCTCCGCGCTCCCGGAGCTGGGCGCCGGCACCTATATCGGGACGCTTCACTTCCGGGCGGAAGCAACAATCTGAACATTTTACAGAGCTTCCCAGTTCTCAGTGGCGTGTGAGCACAATGACGATACCGGGGGCGGATTCGTCTTTGGATGCCACAGCATCGTCGGGCGCGGATAGCACGGCAAAGTTCCCATCGGCAACGAAAGCGCTGAGGTCAACCTCGACCTTGTAGTGGCCTGCCTTGCGTTCGCGGGCAAAGAAGTGGCCATCATGGTCGGTATAGAAGGTTTCTTTGCCAATCCGGATTGCGGCCCCAGAGACGGGGTGTCCCTCGGAATCGCTGACAAAACCTTGAATGAGATACTGCTGCATGCGAAAGCTCTGCATCGGCGGAGCCGCTTCAAGGCCGGCCATGCGGTAGTATGAACCGGCGCCGGCAAGTGTGTAGTACATCTTGCCCTGAGGCGTGAATGAGGTAGCGGTACTCAGGCGGACGTTGCCCCGGAGGTTGAAATTCAGCGAAATGGCCATAGCCTGAGTGAACGGTTTGTCGGGGCGAAGAGGCACATAAAGTGTTTGGTAATTGACTGAGACCGTCATCAGATTGGTTAGAAGGCTCCCCCCGAATACAACGCTAGTATTACCACCTGAGTAACCGGTGACCTGGAGAACGCTGATTCGTGGGCTGAGTTTCTCCTGGGTTGTCAGCGAGAGGGATTGAACCGCGTTGCTCCCGCTGGCTACACTGGCCAGATAATTGAATCTTAGATCGATGGGACCGGCGGACTGCGAGGCCCACAACGAAGCACCACTAGTGGTCCGGTCGAGAACTACCGACCGGAAGAAGGAGGAGCCGATGGCCGGTCCATTGCTATCCCTGCGTTTCCAGCCGCCTGAGAGCCGGTCCACCTGTACGTGCAGAGTGGGCAGGCTACCTGGCTGCGGAATGAGATAGTTCTGATAGCCGAAAGCTAAATCCAAGCTCCCTGTTGGACGAATGTCTCCCGTGACGTTTGCGCCGCCGAGCTCGGATTGGAGCGTGCTGGAAATCGTTCGCTGAAATCCGTCCGCGGCGCTTACATAACCCAGTTTGAGGTTCAAGCGGGGTTGAGTGAGGGAGAGTGTTTCCGATGTATAACTGTGGCCGCTGCCGATGCCCGCGGCGAAGGAGAAGATACATCCATAGGGCTTTCCAGCTTTCAGGTCGCGAAGCAGGGGAACCCCGGCGAGCCGCGACGATGAAATGGAGCAAGGATCCCATTCGATGCCGCTGATGGAGGTCCTGGCGGTGGTCAAGATGTTCTTGGTGAAGATGTGCAGGTCTGGCGCGATCAGACGATCGGCGTAAACGATTCCGACCAGTGGTCCCGAGGAGGTTCCGGCACTGAACATTGGCGAGGAGAACGTGGTTCCCATCTGCCCGGCGAAAACATGGTAGCTAGTTCCCTTCAGTTTATTGTCAACACTTACGCCGTTTGTATAGAGGGTCGATTGGGTGCCGAAGATGTCGATGGGCAGCCTCATGGGAAGGTAGTCGCTGCCAAGCTTCAATACGTAGCCACGAAGGCCCATCTTCACATAGGATCCGAAGATTATTTTTCCATCCAGAACGCCCGCGCCGGTCCAGCCTTCATAGCCTTTGCCCTTGACCTCGATGCCCGCACCCTGGGCCTGGTAGCTGGTTGAAGCTCCGCCTGTGAGCCGGAAGACTTGCGCTGGGAGCCCCGCCGTCAAGCAGAGAAACAACCCAGCCACCGCCGCTCGGCAAAAGGTCAGGGAGTACATGCTCGACTTTCGGCGGGATCGGATGGAGGTTCTTCCACCTTGAGGCCTTTCATGCGAAGGCCGAAGACTGAGCCAGACTGATCACCCTTGCAGGCCATCTCCACAATGCGTGTGTAGTGAGGGAACATCGGGAATCCATTGCCTTCTGTGGTGCCGCTCTTGTTTTTCAGTTCCGTGGCCATGGCGCGGCCAAAGAGGGAACCCGAGTTGGTCACGCTAAAGCGAAGGTGAGCTTTGTCAGCGCTGAGGCCGAGAAACTTGATCGCGATGTCGGCCTTTGTGGCGGATTGCTTGGGCAATATGTACACGGTGTGGGGAAGATCGAGCCGGATGTTCATTCCATTGCTGTTTTTGTGGTATCCACCGATATTGGCATAGAGCACAAACCACGCAGGCACCGAATCGGCCTGCGCTTCATAAAAAAGGTAGTAGCTCTGCTGGGGCTGAATTTGAAAGCTCATGGCGGAGAGCTTGACATGAATGCCCTTGTCTAACGGGCCGTAAGAGATCGCTCCGGTTTCAGAGACGGTAAAGCTCTTTGGCTCCATGATGACCGTCAAGGGGATAATGCCAGGATTGATCAGTTCGATTCTGCCCTTTGCGACCTTTGAGGTGTACTCCGAGATCACCGGACTGACAGTCTGAGCCGGCATAAAGACTGCGAAAAACAAGGCAACCAGGATGGCGGCTGCCATCCTGGTTGACGTAAAAGGGTTTGAATAATTCACTGAAAACCTCGCAAAGTGGAATGCTTCCGGACGTATCCCTAAGTGATCGCTTCCGCCCGGAAGTGAAGCGTCCCGGTATAGGTGCCTGCGCCCAACACTGGAACCGAGCTGAGATCGATATTTAGATTGAGCGTTGGAGCACTGCTGCCAGTGCGGTTAACATCGGTAATCGCCGTCGTGAAGATGGTCACACCTGCACCAGAGCTAAAGGGGTTAACACCGGTGAAAGGTTGAGCGGCGTTGGAACCGTTTTTCACGGAGAAGGCGGAGGTCGGAATCTTCATCGTACCATTCGACAATGCAGAAGTCGGATCGTCGAAATAGGCGTACAAGCTGACCGAACTGCGGCCAGTGGCCAGAAGCCAGGCGGTGGTGGGGGTGACCGTATTATTGCCGGCATTGGTAGCGGACCCTGGCGTGAGAGTGAAGTTCACAGTTGAATTATCCAAGGTCACAGTGAGCGTCTCGGTAACGGTTGCGCTCAAGGTGACGTCAGATGCACCTACTGTGGAATCGAACTGTGAAAAAGCGGGAACCGATGCAAGCATCAGCGCGGCGGCAACGGCATAGGACAGTCTGAAAGATTTCATTGTGCCCTCCTATGGGCTCTGAAATTGGCTCATGGGAGGGACTCAGCTTTGCCGCATCCACCATTAGTCCCTTCACCTATCGGCTCTATGCCTGGGGAATTTCACGGGATTTGCACTATTTTTTGTTCACATCTAAACCGCTCAAAACAATTAGCTTAGGATTATATACCCGTTAGTACAAGATGGGTTCTAGCATGAAAGATTCGATAGCATGCACCGGAAACCATGGTTATTATCAAACTTCGATGGTCGATGTTATTGATGAGATTGCTCCGCAGACAGGGGAAGGTCAAACGGGTTAGCGACATTCTTGGTTGCGTTACAGATTGACCTGAAGACCGTACAGGAGCTTCTGCGTCAGTCCAACGTGACCACAACCTTGAACTCTATGCTCATGGGCGGAACAGGGATCGCTCTAATCCTCAGGGAGCCTTGGTTTCGGCGTTCCTTCCACCCGTTTCAGCCTCCGTTCAGTAATCACGGGTGCATCACGGGTAGAAGTCGCTCAACGGCCTAGGTCTAAAAGCGGCTAACCCCTTCAGAAGGAATGGTGAGCCCGGTGGGAATCGAACCCACGACCGCCGCCTTAAAAGGGCGTTGCTCTACCAACTGAGCTACGAGCTCGTTCAAGACCGCTAATACAAAGTTATCACAGCGAGAGCTTTGCCGCTGAGCTTTGCCGCCAGTACATGTACTCTCACACTGCTGATCTCTCTATTTGTCCTTCATATTGCGCGTAGACCCAACAAAATCCTTGCCGCAAATTAAAAAAATCAACCGGAAGATCGGTTAAGCTTGCAGGAAGATTCTCAGACAAGGGAGATGGCAATGTTCGATGTGGGGCAGAAAGTCACAGTAATTACAGACAAAGGAATCGCATATGACGGCGTCATTCTTGCGCGGGCCACGGGTGACGCCGGAGCAGGCGCTTACAAGGTAACTCTTGAAGGGAGCGGACCCGACCAGTTGGGACAGTGGCACAAGGCAGGCGACGTCTTCATCAGAGAGAAGGGCGACGACGAAGCACAGGACGTCTGGAAGAATCTCGAGGAGAAATAACCAGCGAGAAATCCTCCGGTTCTCATATTTTGTTGAGGCCTTTACGCAGGTGCGCTTCGACCATTGCCCTGCTGGAGTATTTCTCCAGTTGTCATTCGTTGTGTGCACGGCCTGACTATGCCGCATGGTATAGTTTCTGGCGGAGAAGAAAAATGACCCTCGGACAGTTTCTAAGCAAGCAATTCATCCGCGTCATCGCGTGGAATGAACCGGAAAACGGCATTCTTTCTTATCGTTATCCCATGCAGGACATGGAGATCGAGAACGGTGGCCAACTCACGGTGAGCGAGTCTCAGGGAGCCGCCTTTGTCAACGAAGGCAAAATCGCCGACGTCTTTGGCCCCGGCCTCCACACGCTCAACACGCGCAACCTGCCCCTGCTTACCGATCTGATGAACTGGGACAAGGCCTTCGAGTCGCCCTTCAAGTCTGAGGTCTACTTCTTCTCGACCCGCTTGCAGACCGGCCAGAAGTGGGGCACGGCCA
>CAYVMS010000071.1:0-14102 GCA_964452615.1 uncultured Occallatibacter sp. | reverse complement strand
GTTTGAAGCCCCCGTCTCCCTCCGCATCGAGTTTTCCCCATCCGGTAGAGCCCACGTTGAAATTGGAGCACTTGACCGAGACGAGAACTGGACAATAAAAACTGAAGGAATGAAACCGGCGAGGGTTTGACCTCATCTAAGAGTCTGTCGCAATGTAAGGGGGTAGAAGGATCGTCTGTGTTTCTCCTTTGTAACCCCGCGCAAGGGATTGTAAGGGAAGAACCATGGCCAAGCCTGTTCTGCTCACCGTCGATGACGACCCCGAAGTATTGCGTGCTGTCGAGCGAGATCTGCGGAGCCGCTATGCTGAGCGGTACCGCGTACTGCGCGCGGACTCCGGCGCCACAGCTCTTGAGGCTCTTCGCGGGCTCAAGCGGCGTGATGATTCAGTGGCGTTGCTGCTCGTAGACCAACGCATGCCGCAGATGAATGGCGTGGAGTTTCTCGGGCAGTCGATGGAGATCTTTCCTAACGCCAAGCGCGTTCTGCTGACCGCCTACGCCGACACCGATGCGGCGATTCGCGCCATTAACGACGCCAAGATCCACCACTACCTGCTCAAGCCCTGGGATCCGCCTGAAGAACATCTCTATCCCGTGCTCGATGATCTGCTGGATGATTGGATGGGGTCGTACCGGCCTCCGATGGATGGGGTTCGTGTTCTAGGAACGCGCTGGTCTCCGCGCTCTTACGCAATTCGAGACTTCCTGACCCGCAACCAGACGCCTTACCAATGGATCGATGTGGAGACGGCGGGGCAGAGTGCCGAGGTGCGCCGCCTCGTGGATGCGGCCGGTGCAGAGGCTTCAAGCCTGCCGAAGGTGCTCTTTCCGGATGGCACGTCACTTTCTGACCCGAGCATGGGTGAGCTGGCTGAGAGGCTGGGGCTGCGTATTCGACCTGAGGTAGCGTTTTACGATCTGGTGATTGTCGGCGGCGGGCCTGCGGGTCTGGCGGCAGCCGTTTATGGCGCGTCGGAGGGCCTGAGCACGGTGCTGATCGAGATGGAAGCGCCGGGTGGCCAGGCAGGGATGAGTTCGCGCATTGAGAACTATCTCGGATTTCCTTCGGGGCTAAGTGGTAGCGATCTGGCACGGCGCGCTGTGACCCAGGCGCGGCGATTCGGGGTGGAGATTCTTACTCCGCAGCAAGTAACTGGCGTCAGCGTTGAGGGTCCGTCGAAGATCGTCAAACTGGCAACGGGATCGGATGTGGGCTGCAAAGCTCTGCTGGTCGCGACAGGCGTTTCCTACCGTAAGCTTGACGTGCCTGGCGCGGAGCGGCTGCAAGGCAGCGGCGTCTACTATGGCTCGGCGATGACTGAGGCGCAGGAGTGCCAGGGCGAGGACGTGTACATCGTCGGTGGCGCGAACTCGGCTGGCCAGGCCGCAATGTACTTTTCAAAATACGCACGGCAAGTGGTCATGCTGGTACGTGGGCCGTCGCTCTCCGCGACGATGTCGCAATACTTGATAGACCAGATCAAAAAGACACCGAACATCAAGGTTGAAACCCACTGCCAGGTCACGGAGGTTCACGGCGACACGCACCTCGAAGCCGTCTCGATTCATTGTGCTGAGACGGGCGATACGTCGAAGGTGCCGACAAACATGCTGTCGATTTTTATCGGCGCTGAACCCAACACAGACTGGCTCTCAGGCGTGGTGGAGCGAGACGAGCGCGGATTCATATTAACTGGGGCCGACTTGATGCGAGACGGAAAGATGCCGAAGGGATGGCAGTTGGAGCGCAATCCTTACTGGGTTGAATCCAGCGTGCCAGGCGTCTTTGCAGCCGGAGATGTACGCCACGGCTCAGTGAAAAGGGTTGCGTCGGGCGTGGGCGAGGGCTCGATTGCCGTGCAGTTCACTCATCAATATCTCAGCGAGGTGTAACTTGGCGCAGAATCTGGCGAGTGCAACGGAAAGAATTCAAAACGCATCGGGAACAATCTCGATCGAAGATCTGCGAAAGATTGAGGTCTTCGCGGATTTGCCCGATGAACAGCTCGACTGGCTGACGGACCATCTCGAAGAGTATCGCTTTCAGCCGGGGGAGATCATGGGCCGCGAGGGTGAACCACTTGACAATCTCACCGTGATCATCGAGGGAGAGGTTCGTTTTCAACGGGGAACCGGAGCCGATGAGATGATCTTCCGGGGGTTTGCGGGTCAGGTTACCGGCCTGCTCCCGTACTCGCGGCTAACGCACTTTGTCGGTACCAGCCGTGCGGTGCTTCCCACGCGAGTCGCCAATCTTCACAGAAGCCTCTTTCCAGAGATGCTGCAGCGCATGCCCTTGCTTGGACAGCGGTTGGTTTCCCTTATGGCCGACCGCATCCGCGAGACGACGCGGATCGAGACGCAGCGCGATAAGTTGGTGGCGCTTGGCAAACTCTCCGCTGGCCTGGCGCATGAACTGAACAACCCCGCCGCCGCCGCCCAACGCGCAACAGCAAGCCTTCGCGAAGCGCTTGAGACTGTGCGGGAGGCGAGTATCCGGTTGGCGCGCCACGCGCTTTCCTGTGAACAGCGAGAGATGATTACCCGCTTCGAACGTGAGGCCAAGCGCACCTCCGGCGCTTCGGCTGATCCGCTAGCCCAGAGCGACCGCGAAGAACGCATCGTCACCTGGCTCGAAGCCCGTCACGTGCCGGAGGCGTGGAAAATCGCGCCTGCCATCGCCGACGCCGGAGTGGAAATCCCCAAGCTGGAATTCCTGGCGAACCAGGTCGGAGACGAGGTGCTGGGCGACGCACTGACCCGCATCACGTCACTGCTCTCGATTGCGAGGCTGATCGACGAGATTGAGATCAGCACCAAACGTATCTCGTATCTGGTCCAGGCAGTCAAAGAATACTCGTATATGGATCAGGCGGCGATGAAGGAGGTCGATCTTCACCAGGGGCTTGAGAATACACTCACGATTTTGAACCATAAACTCAAGGGCGGAATTACGGTGGTTCGCGAATATGATGAGAGCTTGCCGAAGATCTGCGCCTTTGGTGGGGAACTCAATCAGATTTGGACAAACCTGATTGCCAACGCTATTGAGGCCATGCGCGGAAAAGGTAAATTGCGCGTGCGCACAAGACGGGATCTAGATCGCGTGCTCGTGGAGATTGGCGACAATGGTCCAGGAATCCCACCCGACGTTCTGCCCCACATCTTTGAGCCATTCTTCACGACAAAGGGAGTTGGCGAGGGAACGGGCATGGGCCTGGATACGGTTGGCCGCATCGTTCGCAATCATCATGGCGAGATACAAGTTACTTCGCACCCCGGCGACACACGATTTCAGGTCTACTTACCTTTGACTCAGCCGAAGAGCACGCCCGTTGGCGTAACCGAGGAGTGGAATGATGCAGCAAACTTGCTCACACTTGAGCCAGATACAAAATCCATCTCCTAAGACAGATGGGTGCGAGGAGTGCTTGCAGATGGGCGATTCGTGGGTGCATCTGCGCCTCTGCGAAATCTGCGGCCACGTCGGTTGCTGCGACTCCTCGAAAAACCGGCACGCTACAAAACACTTCACCAAAACCAAGCATCCTATCATGCGGTCGATTGAGCCGGGTGAAAACTGGGGATGGTGTTACATCGACGATGCTATGATCGAGCCGTTTCCGCGCGGGTCGGCACCAAAGTCCGAAGGAAGAAGTCATCGATGAGTACCTTCGCAACACGTCAGGAAACTCGAGTGCAGCTATTGCTGCGTTTGGCTGAATCGCGGTCGGTGACCGATGACTTATTTCGGACGGTGCGCACAGAGGCTCTATATGATCGGCCCATTCCTGAGAGACACCGAATTGCCTTTTACATTGGCCATCTTGAAGCATTCGACTGGAATCTGATCGCTGGCCAAGCTCTAGGGCTCGGGCCAATGCACAATGAATTCGATCGCCTCTTTGCATTTGGTATCGATCCTGTCGGTGGCGGTCTTCCGCAGGATAAGCCTTCCGACTGGCCTCGCCTTGCGGAGATCGATGACTATAAACTACGCGTCCGCGAAAGGATCGATAACATTCTTGAAGAACATCTGGGCTCCTCGGCGAGCTATTGGAAGTACCCCCAGGAAGTTATCCTGAACGTAGCGGCGGAGCATCGCCTGATGCATGCAGAGACTCTGGCGTATATGCTGCATCAACTAAGTCTGGATAAAAAGATTGCGCCGCGCAGTTATCACCCTGTTAGTTCCACTCGGTCCACGCTGCCGGTTGTCTCCAGAATGCTTGAAATCCCGGCAGGAACGGCAACGCTGGGAATTCCGCGCGGCGGGGAGTCATTTGGCTGGGACAACGAGTTTGAAGAATACTCTATTGATGTCTCTGCCTTTGCGATTTCCTCTCACAAGGTCACCAACGGAGAGTTTTTCAAGTTTGTGCGCGAGGGTGGCTACGATGATCGGCGATTCTGGAGCGACTCGAGCTGGACCTGGATTCAAAAACAAAGGCTTGGCCATCCGCGTTTCTGGTTCGTGCAAAAGAACCAATGGTTTTATCGGGCCATGTTTGAAGAGTTGCCGTTACCACTTGATTGGCCGGTCTACGTGAGTCACGCGGAAGCCGCGGCCTACGCGCGTTTCATTGACCGCTCGCTTCCCACTGAAGCCCAATTTCATCGTGCAGCTTTCGGGACGCCTGAGGGCGTGGAGCGAGCGTATCCGTGGGGCGATGCTCCTCCCGACTCTAGTCGCGGCAACTTTGACTTCCAGCATTGGAATCCTGTTGCGGTTGGAAGTTATCCAGGCGGACGAAGCGCATTCGGATTGGAGGATACTCTCGGAAACGGCTGGGAGTGGACCTCCTCTCACTTTGCGCCTCTACCAGGATTTGAGGCATTTCCTTTTTACCGCGGTTACTCGGCAGACTTCTTTGATAACAAACATTACGTCGTGAAAGGCGGGTCGCCGCGGACTGCGGCCTGTATGCTTCGGCGTTCCTACCGAAACTGGTTCCAGCCGCATTATCCATTTGTCTACGCATCTTTCCGTTGTGTTGATAACTGAAGGGAGACGGTATGCTGATTCGCGATTGCGCGACACTGGCCGTAAACTCATTCGCTGAGGAAGTGCGGAACGGGTTGGGAAAAATTGGGCAAAAAGAGTTACCGTCAAAGTACCTCTACGACGATATCGGCTCCGCCTTGTTTGAGGTGATCACGCGCCTTCCAGAGTATGGGCTGACGCAGGCGGAGGAGCGGATTCTGCGGCGGTACTCGGGCGATATCGCTGAACACTTGACGGCACACGGCATGGTCGTCGAACTGGGCAGCGGAAACGGGCGAAAGACCCGCCAGATACTTGAGGCTCTGGCACGTCATAAATCGATGACTTATTGCCCGATAGAAATATCGTCTGCGGCTCTCGTCAATTGCGAGCGCGAACTCGATGACTTGGCTCATGTAAGCATTCTAGGTTTTGAGACCGAATACCTTGATGGCTTGAATCGAGCGGTCATCCGTCGCCAGCCCGGTGACGCGGTCGTAGTTCTATTTCTCGGCAGCTCGATAGGCAACTTCGATCGTGGGGCGGGTGAGGAGTTTCTTCGCAGGATTCGTCAGACACTCGAGCCTGGCGATTCGCTATTGCTCGGCACGGATCTTGAAAAGCCATTAGCCAAACTTATTCCCGCCTACGATGACTCTCTCGGCGTGACAGAGGCCTTTAATCGCAACCTGCTGGCACGCATCAACCGGGAGCTCACTGGGAACTTCGACTCATCAAGATTTGAACACCTTGCCTTATACAACGCCCGCGATCGCCGGATCGAGATGCATCTCCGCTCCATTGAAACCCAGACAGTCACCATCGAAGAGACTGACTTCATTTTCCGAAGCGATGAAACCATCTGGACAGAGAGTTGTCATAAATACGCGAAGGACGAACCCTTGCAGATGGCGCAGCGCACCGGTTTCGAGTGCGTTGAGCAATGGCTGGATGCGGAGTGGGCCTTTGCGGAGAATCTTTTCGTCGCGGCATAAATAATAAAGCGGCTGGCGCATCCGCTCGGCACGGAATGGGCCACAGCCGGATCATTCGTCGTTGCCTGATGGGCTGTAAGTTCTGGCATTGCCTCCCAATATTGACGGGGCATGTGACCTTTATCCAAAAAAACTGAAACGTTTTTGGGTGAGCCCCCACTATACCCCGTGTGGCTCTCAGGGTTCCAGAGTGTTCCGCAGTGACAATACTGTAGCCAGGGTCTTGCCGTTCCGCCGTCTGGGCAGTATTCGTTCATTAACCGGCCTTAAGACCAAAACAAGTTTCGCAATTCCGAGGCATCTTGATGGCTTCATCAAACCATAAGAGCACGAAGGAAGTCCTGCGCATGAGAAAGAACTTTTCGCCGCTACATGTCCTATTTCCGTTGAAGACGAGGCTGGCAAACTCCGCGGATCGACGACCTCTGCGGGACGGGGCCCGGAATGCTCAGGTCAGGACTGACGGCGCCAATCGCAGCCCGCTGCCCTTCTTCTCGTACGGAGCCAAAGTCAAGCTCATCGACAAGATCAAACTGGAAATCAATCCCGATCAATCAGACCAGAGAGTCGAGCCGAAGACGCTGAGCCCTGCCGAACTGCATCGACTCTACGCAGGCACACTGGTTCCGCAGCACCGTTACCTATCGACCGCGTTGACCGAAGCGGTCAACTCTCCCGATATTGCCCCGCACCCATCGAAATGGCTCGCCAGCGTTCCTGGAATCGATCTTCCCAAATTGACCGGTACATGGTTAAGCACAAACCGCAATGCCGAGTACGAGCAGTTGTACTGCATCGGGCTGGCCTCGGATACAGGCCAACTAACCGGCGTGCTTACGGTGAAGCGGGGTAGCGGCTACTCTGGAGGACCTCACACGGCCGGAAGCAGAGAATACGTTGCCTTTTGGGTTGACTGGGGCTCCGGATTCAAGTACGAGGGGACAGCTTCGGTGAGGGTGCACGACTTCGGCTGGCTTCCATCTGCAGGTCTGGAATACAACGTCTCCCTGCCGATTGATCTTCTATCTCGCGCAAGGCTTAAGAGCGAAGTCGGAAAGATCGTCAAGGTTCGGGCGGTGCTCTCCTGGAATACACCACCTTCGACCACAGATCCTAACGCTCCAGTGGTATGGGGAAACGTCATGGAGTGCCGGATTCTGATTCCGCCGAGCGACAAGGCGCGGGTGGGTAGTCAACTTCGTAGCCTCGGCACTGCCGGCACGGAAGAGAGCGACGAAACCAACGTCGATGGCCAAATCGTCGATGCGGCTATCAAAGCTTTGAAGGGCATGGCCTTTGGCTTGAATGCAGGACTTACTGTAGCGCCGGACGGTGTAACAACCAATTCAGGCGTGACCGATCAGAGTTTCACAATCAACGCCCAGGAGATTCAGGACGGCACTACCTGCGCCTTGCGTATATGGAAACGCAGCAGCGCGAACGGCGATGCAATGTCCAATCTGGAGCACTCCTCGGCTGGATTTTGCCCGCAAGAGAAGAATTAGCAGGATTGACTGGCCCTCCCCTAGGAAAGCAGACGGGGGCCGCTTTTCGAAGCGGTCTCCGTCTGTGGCCACCGAAGAAAGAAGAGGACTTGAATGACTGAAGGAACTTCTGTGTTGTGTCTTGCTCTGTGTTCACTCGCTGTCTGGCGAGTTGCTCATTCACTAGCGCGGGAAAGCGGCCCCTTCAATCTGATCGTGCGGCTACGCGCCGCTCTTGGTTTTAATTTTCTGGGCCGCGTGATGGATTGCTTCTACTGTGTGAGCTTCCTGGTTTCTCTGCCTCCGGCTCTCTGGATGAGCAGTAGCCGAATGGGATTTCTGGTTCAATGGCTCGCTCTCTCAGCGGTGGCATCTCTGCTGGAGCGGGCGACGCAGAAGCAGGGAAAGTACATCCGAGTAAGTCCCGTTTCAACGTCCTATATGGACAAAGTTATCAGTGGAGTGTGAGGGCGATGCGGCAGAAGACACTGACAACAAAGATGACCTTTGCGAGGCTCGATCGGGAAATGGAACGGGAAGAATCTCTCGACCGGACTGCACAGATCGTGGACTTGACTGAGCCAAGTCACGCGAGGCTGCTCAATGTACACAGGCTGGCATGGCTCGGCGTCAAGCTGTGCAACTCCTTGCTGTACCGGATGCTTAACCTGTGCGAAGTTGGCGCCGACGAAGTCTTCTATGCGTTTCGAATGCGGCGCATCTTCGCGGGAATGGACTTGAATCCTGCTAATTTTCGCTCCCATCATGTATTGAAAGAGAACGACTCTCTAAGACCGGCAAACTCCCTGGATTTGTCAGGGAGTCAGTCGAATTTTGAGATCTCGTGGAGAACGCCCTGGCTCTACTTGATCTTCCTGTTGCTGATTTGGTTGCTTTTGTTCTAACACGGTTGCGGAAGAGTCCTATGGAGGGCCCGCAGCCGGATAGGTTCCTTGGAGGAGGCACGTCATGCTCGCTGGTCAAAAGCAAAACGAGTTGAGAACTGATGACACCCCACAGAATGCAGCTCTGGATCTTTATTACTGCGGGCAGGCGCTGGTGAATGTGCGCGGCCCAGTCACAGGTAGCGCCTACGAGTTTTCGGCCGTGCAACCAGTGCAACCCGTCGATCTAAAAGACGCGAGATTTCTTCTTGCGAATCCACTATTCACGCTATCTAGATGAATCCAGCAACTTTCAATACGGCTCCTCTGCCTCGCTCCGGCGCGCGGCGGCTAACTCGGTCCTCCGCCACGGCACGTGCTCTTCATCCGCCCGCAAAATGTGCAATGCTATACTTATCTCCTCTTGTCTGGGCGGGGCCAGTGCTGCAATTTTATTCATTCGATGCAGGTTACGTTGATAACCTCTGTGCTGGTGACTACCGGACGCAGGAGCACTTTGTTGCCTATTTTACGGGGTTGCTCCAACTCAAGCTTCGCTCCCGGCTCCAGTCTTCTCAAGCGATCGAGGATGTATGTCAGGAGACCTTTGCCCGCGTCTTCTCGGTTTTGCGCAAGGATGGCGGATTGCGCCAGCCGGAGAGCCTGGGTGCCTTTGTGAATACAGTTTGCAACCGTGTGCTCTTTGAGCAATACCGTTCCAATGGCAGCCACGAGTCTCTCGATGTCGAGGGGAGGCCGGAACTGCCCGACAAAAGAGCCAATGCGCTGGACATTGTGGCTACAGGGCAGATCAAAGATAAAGTTCGTGAGATTCTGCTCGAACTGGACCCACGCGACCGCTCCCTGCTCAAGGCCGTCTTTCTCGACGAACGCGACCGCGACGAGGTCTGCAGCGAGTTTGGCGTGGATCGCGACTATCTGCGTGTGCTGCTCCACCGCGCCAAGCAGGAGTTCAAGACCGAGTATGTAAAGAGAATTGGAAGCCAGATGGCTTTTGGAGCGCAGGCTTGAGAGGCGCGCAGACCCGGACCTTCGGAGACTTGAAACGATTTGGTGCTGGCAGCCACTATAAAATGTTGCACCGCTTTTGGGGATTTAGTTGATGGATCACAGCGAAGCTTTACAACAGAAGGCCGCGGAGCGTTATCTCCTGGATGAGCTGACGCCGGATGCGCGCGAAGCCTTCGAGGCACACTTCTTCGATTGTCCAGAGTGTGCCCTCGATCTTCGCGCAGGAGCCGCATTTGTAGAGGAGGCAAAGACCCAGTTGCCCGAGTTGGCCTGCACACCGCCGGCTTCCATCCCATCCCGCTCCGCCCAACTGAAGATCAAGCGGAAGTGGTGGCTGAGCTGGCTACAGCCGTACTTTGCAGCCCCCGTCTTTGCCACTTTGTTGCTAGTCATCGGCTATCAGAATCTGGTTACCTATCCGGCATTGCGAGCTTCGGCGGACCAGCCGCGCCTGCTTCCATGGGCTCCGCTGCATGGCTCCACTCGCGGCGGCCTAACGATCACCGCCGATCGCCGCCACGGAGTTGCGCTGCCGGTCGATCTTCCCCAGGAACCAACCGGCGCCTACGCCTCCTACTCATTTGGCCTCTATGATCCACAGGGAAAGCTTGCCTGGACTGGCGTTGCCGCCGCTCCAGCCGATGACGCAAGCGAATCCCAGCGGCTCTCTCTGGTGATTCCGGGCGCAACTCTGAAAGACGGCTCCTATACCATCGCCGTCTCCGGCGTAGCGGCTCATGGGGAACGCACAGAAATCGAAAAATTCATCTTCGATCTTCACGTATCTGATTGACGCGGCTACGTGTACGCCATAGAATTCTCTCGACTCAAGAAAAGGAACCGTGAAAACGCCTATGCCCAAAGTGACCGGAAGAACACACAAATACCATGCGGAAGCCTCGGCTCTCAAGGGCCATCTGAAGCTTCCGGTGTCGCAAGAGATTGAACCCCAAGCCCACACAAAACTCCCCGAGACGGGCGGATACCTCACCCAGCGCGCCGATCTTTATCGGCTCGAGTCGGTCATCTCCTTCCGCTCCGCCTACACCCACGTCGGCGGCAACCTCAGCGACAAGCCGGGCGGCGGCCACACCACCCTGACCACCACGGTCGTCGAGGGCCTCAATGTTTTGGAGGTAGTCACGGCCGACCGCATCGTCGGGCAGATGATCACCGAGCATCCGCTCGAGGGCTATATGCCGTCGATCTCTTTTCTCGGCACACGCTTTGAAAATCTCCGCATCGCCGGCCACCCAGTTGAGTTGGAGTTCGACCAGGACATCTTTGGCCCCAAGCCGGTTAACGACCTGCCCTACACCCAGGAAGCGGGGTTTGTAAGCCGCGTAAGCCGCCAATATGACCGCATCCGCCAGAACAAGAACCTGCCGGTGGCGCTCCAGGAACGGTACAATCGACTTTCCTCTACTCTTGGCAATTCAGGAGAGGTCGAATGTTCACTGATCAACCAGGTAGCTGGACTTCTACCTGGCCATGGGACCATCTTCGGCAACGTGATCACGATTCCCGGCTTCGGCTCCATCACGCTGGCCAAGCTGACCGTGAAGCACGAGGACCCGCACGAACAGACGAAGGTTCCCAGGAAGACCACCTTCACCCTGACAATGCTCGATCTCGAATTGGGCTGCGCAATTTGTGGCAGCATCCCTGTCGGCGGTGGTACATCCAATGGCGGAGGCGAAGGTTGACAAGAACTGAGACCTGATTTTCATTTGACAACCTGAAGCTGCAGACGATACAAGGCGAGCTTGGAGAACGTCTTATGTCCAGTTGACTTGCTTCATTCCTTGTGTTTTTCTTCACTGAATACTATCGCTGTGCCGTCGAATATGCAGAGGAGATTCGGGATCCTGTTTCTATTCAGAAATGGACCCATAACATACGCCTTTCCTACTCCCTCCTTAGCCAATCGATCAAAAGACTGCGCACCACGCCGGCGTCAATATAAGCTGGAACCATGATCCTTGCTGGTCGCCTCCGGTCCGGGTGCTTTCAACTCGCCTTGGTTGCGGTCTTTCTGCTTCTAATTCCGCTGAAGGACACCCGTCCCGAAACAGCACACGATGCGTATGGTCGCGCCTGGAAGCTATTCCAGCATGGCAGGCTGGCCGACTGTCAGCTGGAGGCCGGCCAAGGATATAGGAAATATCAGGTCTCGAATCCTGACTGGGCCGCGAAATTTCAACTTCTCGAAGCGGAGGCCATGGTTTGGCGCGGGATGTACGAAGACGCCCTACAGATCCTTGCCGCGTATCACCCTTCATCTAACGATGTAAATGAAACCATCCGCAAAATGGCTGTCGAGTCAAGCGCATTAGTCCACCAGCAACAGCTGACCGCTGCTGATCAAACGCTTACTCAGGCCGATAGACTTTGCATGGGCACTGCTTACGAGTCCTGCGGTTATGTGCTTAGGACGCGTGGGAACCTTGCCATCAAGCGAGGACAGATGGAAGAAGCCCGACAGTTTTTTCTGGAATGCCTTCTCTTTGCGCGAGTGCATCAGGACCGATTTATGGACGCAAGCGCGTCATTGAATTTGGGCTGGGTGGCACTACAGATCAATCATTATGACGAGGCAATTGATTGGTCGAAGTCTGCATATAAATCTGCCGTGGAACTGGGCGCCGAAGATAAGGAGCAGATAACGCTAGGGAATCTAGGGTGGGCCTATTTTCAATTAGGTGATGACGCGAGAGCACTGGAACAATTCCTAAAAGCGGAGAAAGTAGCCACAAGGCTCGGAGATCTCCGCTACGAACTCAAATGGATCAGTGACGCTGGATATGTCTACCACGATACTGGCGATTTGGTCCGAGCCACGCAGTCCTATCGCCAAGCGCTTGATCTAGCTAAACAGATCGATAGCAATGAAGACATCGTAAATGCCTTGGAAGACCTGGCCCAAGTTTCGGTGGAGACCGGAAAACCAGATGATGCAAGCGCCTATTTAGCTCAGATTGCTCCAATGCAAATGACAGGCAACATCCGGTTTAACGCGTATGTCATGCTGACGAAAGGGATGTTGGCGGCCGCGCAACAGAAGGATCAGCAAGCGGAGGCGTTACTTCAAACAATCCAAGGCAATGTGGAAAATCCAATCTCATCAAGGCTCAGTGCCGGCGATGAACTAGCCAAGCTATTCGAGCGTCAGGGCAAGGCGCGGGAAGCGGAGCGGGTTTACAAAGCCACGCTGAACGACTTCGAGTCGGCGCGGGCGCAGCTTAGGAACGAAGACTCAAGACTTCCCTTCGCCTCTAACGCCAATGGCATCTACGACAACTACATTCACCTGCTGGTGCAGCAAGGCAGGAGCGATGAAGCTCTGGCTTTGGCCGATCAAAGCCGCGCGCGGACGCTGGCGCAGGGCCTGGGCGTAGCTAACGCTTCTTTCCGGCCCGCAGCGCTGAACCCCCGCCAAATTGCGCATAAAACCGGCGCAACGTTGCTCTTCTATTGGCTGGGCGACCAGCACTCCTACCTTTGGGCAGTCACGCCGTCAAAGATCGCGCTGATCGAGCTTCCAGCGCAAGGGGAGATCGTCGCACGCGTCGAGCGCTACCGCAAAGCCCTGCTCGACGTTGATGACCCTCTGCAAACCCGCAGTGAGGACGGGCAGGCGCTTTATAAGTTGTTAGTGGCTCCTGCCATGAAGCTTATCCGCAGCGGTAGCCCGGTCATGATTCTTGCCGATGGAGAGCTGAGCAAGCTGAACTTTGAAACATTGCTAGTTCCTGGCGCAACCTCTGAGAATAACCAAGGCTCAGCCTCCGGCCAAAAGCTGCATTACTTGCTCGAAGACGCAACCCTGCTCTCGGCGCCATCTTTGGCGATGCTTTCAGCAGCGAAGCCTGCCAGACATGCCGATCGAAACATGCTGCTGCTCGGCAACCCCGTCTCGCCTGATCGGGACTATCCCAGCCTTCCCCTCTTCGGCTCTGAGATGGCCGGGATTGAAAGGCACTTTTCCGCTCAGCATCTATCCATCTTCGCCGGGCCGCAAGCCACTCCAGCAAGCTATCTAACCGGCAATCCGGCGCAGTATTCCTACATTCATTTTGTCTCTCATGCGGTTGCCAGCCGAACGGATCCGTTGGATTCGGCCATCATACTCTCGGGCTCCTCGCTTTCACGCGGCCAGGCCAGCGAAGACTCCTTCAAGCTCTACGCCCGCGACATCATGCAACATCCCATCGATGCCCGGCTGGTCACCATCTCGGCCTGTTATGGCAGCGGCACGCGCTCCTATGCGGGGGAGGGGTTAGTAGGGCTCTCCTGGGCTTTTCTCCGCGCAGGTGCGCACAGCGTCATCGGCGCATTGTGGGAGGTAAGCGACGACTCGACCCCGCAACTGATGGACGCACTCTATCAGGGCATTGAGAAGGGCCAGGAGCCGGCCGTAGCGCTCCGCAACGCCAAACTTGCATTGCTGCATTCCCAGAGCAGATTTCGCGCGCCATTCTATTGGGCGCCATTTCAGATTTACACCAGGCGGTGACAAGCGTATTACGCTCGGAAATACTTCCAGCGTTGCCAGGGGGTGTGCACGTTGGGTGTCCAGGCACCGACATTTGATGATCTCACCGCTGCAAGATCGTCTATAGGGTATTTCCTAATCGGGAAAAAGCATGATGTAGGTATTTGAATAGATGGTCGGGGAGAGAGGATTTGAACCTCCGACCCCCTGGTCCCGAACCAGGTGC
>CAYVMS010000070.1:0-14328 GCA_964452615.1 uncultured Occallatibacter sp. | reverse complement strand
TGATCGCCTCAGAGTTCTTCAGCGCATCTTCCACCTCGGCGCCGATAGCCGTCGAGCTGGTCAGAACCTCGCGCAACCCCATCCGCTGCGTCACGGCCTTGGCCGCAACCTGCGCGCTCTTGACCAGCCGCTCTTGCAGTTTCTGCTGCCCATCGCCAAGGTACTGCCCATTCCGGCCCAGGCTGAAGTCAAGCAACGAGGCAACCTTCTTTGGGTCTACCACCCGGTACGTAAGTTGACCCTGCACCGTCACTGACTGAAAGTCCGCACTGCTTTCCATAAAGGCGAACGGCGCATCGGTGCTGCCGATTGGCACGGAAACAATCGTCGCGCTTGGAGAATAGTAGAAAAATGACAACCCCGGGCCTTCGTGCCGGATATGGCCCTGTTGGAAGTGCAATGCGTAGTGAGTTGCCGGTATTTTCACGTAAGAGAAGAGCATCGGGTTACCTCCCAAGTGTTCTACTGACACTATAATGGTGTCTATATGACACGTTGTCAAGAGCTTTTTTTGCAAACTGTGCTAAAGACCTCCATTTAGCCCCAGTGAGGCGGTCCGCCGGGGGCAGATGTTGACAGGAGCTGCCTTAAGGTATACTTTGCAATGTAAAGTGAATCTCGCATGAATGACCTCTATAAAGCGCTCGGAGACATCAGCAGCATTCGTAGGCAAGTAGCTCATAGCACTGAGTTTCGCGGCTATGGACCGGCGACTCTGGCGGCTACGTCCGGGTTCGCGATTCTGGCGGCGGGTGCGCAGGCGCTCTTGTTGCCGGACCCGGCGAATCACATTGCTACATATCTTGCCATCTGGATTTCGACTGCTTTCCTGTCGGCTGCTTTGATCGGAGTGCAGATGGTCACGCGCGCACATCGTATGCATTCCGGCATGGCCGATGAGATGATCCGCATGGCGGTCGAGCAGTTTTTGCCGGCGGTGGGCGCGGGCGTGCTGATGACGATTGTGCTGGTGCGCGTGGTTCCGTCTGCCCTGTGGATGCTGCCGGGACTTTGGCAGGTCATCTTCAGTCTCGGTGTCTTCTCATCATGCCGGTTTCTACCGCGGCCGATGCTCGCGGCGGGCGTTTGGTATCTGCTTTCGGGTCTGACTTGCGTCACTCTTGCGGATGGCCGCGCACTTTCTCCGTTGGCCATGGGCATTCCGTATGGAGTCGGCCAGTTGCTGGTCGCGGGAATTTTGTACTTCACGGCAAAGGATGGCGGCGATGAGAGCTAAATCAACAAACAGCGAGGCTCGATTCGCATACGAAGGACTCGATCGCGTGATTCACGAGCGCGCCCGCCTCAGCGTACTGACCTCTCTTATCACGAACCCCAAGGGCTTGACCTTCGTTGATCTCAAGCAACTGTGCGCACTGACGGACGGAAACCTGAGCAGGCATTTGAGCGTTCTGGAGGCGGCGAAGATGGTCGTGATTGCCAAGGGCCACGATCGTAATCGCCCGCAGACAATTTGCAGGATCACGGCATCCGGCCGCAAGCGTTATCTTGAATACCTATCAACGCTCGAACAAGTAGTCAAGGATGCAGCAAAAGGTTCTCAAGAGGAGATCGCCACAGGCCCGGTTGGTGATCTGCTCCCATCACGGGCCTGACTATTTTTTTGAATAATAACTTTGCAATGCAAAGTAAGTTTCAGAAAGGAAGATCTACGTGAACGACTCTTCGATGTTGCAGACCGGTTTGCAAGTTAAACTGAGGTCCCGCTCCATGGGCATGAAACTCATTGTCGTCTGCGGGCTGGCCCTGCTTATGACCATTCCGGCGTTCTTTGTGGAAGGATTGGTTGACGACAGAACCAGCAGAGCAGCGGACGTCATCAAAGAAATCAGCGGCCACGTGGGCGGCCAGCAAACCTTCCTTGGACCAACCCTCGCGATCCCTTACAACACTCCACCGCAATCGCAGAGCGATGTTGCAAGGCATGGCGTGTACCTGGTGTTTCCCGCACGAGCGTCGGCGGTTTTGAAGACGGCAACAGAAGAGCGGCATCGTTCGCTCTTCAAGGTGCCGGTCTTCCAGGCAGATTTGAAGTTCGATGCAACGTTTGATCTCACGGGAGTACCCAGTTCCGCCCCGCAAGGCGCTGAACTCGATTGGAGCCATGCAGAGATCGTGGTTGGAGTCAGCGACGCACGTGGAGCGCTGGCCGACGCGCTTTTGACGGTAGATGGAAAAACTGCGACGCTTGTTCCCGCTGGGGTGTCCCCGAATCTGACTATCGGTGGAGATCAGAACCAGCAGACGAAGCTGACCCTCTTTGGAGCGAAGGCCGACGCGGTTGCAAAGCCAAATGCGCAGTTCAATGTAACGTCTTCTCTCCGATTCTCCGGCGCGCAGCGAGTGGCTGTGCTCGCCTACGGTAAGACGACTCACCTCGCCGTTCAGGGCGATTGGGCAAGTCCCGGCTTTGATGGAGGCTTCCTGCCCATCAATCGGACGATTTCAAGCAACGGCTTTAGTGCGGAGTGGTCTGTACCCTTCATTGCACGCGGCGTGCGTGCCGAAGGACAAAGCGATTCGATCTCCGGGCTCGACGCAACGGCACTTGGCGTTTCGTTTATCGAAGTGGCGGACCCGTATCAATCCGTCAACCGTTCACTCAAGTATGTTGCCTTGTTCTTAGGATTGATCTTCCTCTCTTACTTCGTCTTTGAGGTTACGACGGGCAAGCGGGTTCACCCCGCACAATACGTTCTAGTCGGAATCGCACAGATTATCTTCTATCTGCTTCTGCTGTCGCTTGCCGAAAGGATCGGCTTCGATTTCGGATTTCTATTTGCCGGTGCTGCCACGGTGGTACTGCTTTCCGTCAATGCGGGATGGGTCTTCGCAAGTCGTATGCAAAGCTTAAGAGCTTTGGCCGTCTTCAGTTTGCTATACGTGCTGATCTATCTGATGCTGCGACTGGAGGATAACGCCTTGCTGGTGGGCGCGATTGCGAGTTTCCTCGCGTTGACGGCCGCCATGTACTTCACACGTGGAATCGACTGGTACAGTTCCCTTCCAGGATCAAACTCGACCGAAGACCAGAGCGCACCATCGATTTCATAGCGCGCTGTGTTGGGTTCGGCATTCTGTTCAGTAGATCATCACTTAAATGATGCAATAGGGTGCGGCGTGGTTCTCCGGTATGCCTGAAGTAGCTGCCAGGGAACGACCGCCGCACTCCCAAAGAGCAAGGCAACTTGCGTGAGGTAACTTTACAATGCAAAGCAATAACCTTGAGGGATTGCACGTGGCAATCATCATGGATGGCAATGGCCGCTGGGCTATGCGACGCGGATTGCCCCGAGTTGCCGGGCATCGCGCCGGAGTGGCCGCGTTACGGCGGGTTGTTGAGCGCGCACCGGACGTGGGCATCCGCTGCCTCACGGTCTATGCGTTTTCCTCCGACAACTGGCGTAGGCCGGCTGCCGAGGTCGAGAGCATTTTCTGGCTGCTGAGAGCTTTCTTGCGTCTTGAAACCGACAGACTAAGACAGCGTGGTGCGAGACTGCAGGTCATCGGTCGGCGTGATCGATTGGCCTCATCTGTGTTGCGCGAAATCGAGAAAGCCGAACTCGCAACCTCTGCTGGTCGCCGACTCCATCTGCGCGTCGCCATCGACTATTCGTCGCGCTTCGCTATTGCACTTGCCGCTGCTGAAACACATGCCGCATATCTTCATGAGATGCGACCTTCAACCGACCAGATAACGCAGACACTCATGAACTCGTTAACTTCGGAAAACGGAGATGTGGATCTCCTGATTCGCACCGGCGGCGAGAAGCGCCTTTCAGATTTTCTGCTCTGGGAGTCAGCCTATGCTGAACTTCACTTCACGGACCGCATGTGGCCCGAGTTTGACGAAGCAGACCTCGAAGCTGCACTGGATGAATTCAGCCGCAGGAACCGTCGCTATGGCGCTGTTCCCGAATCAGCCGCGATGGCAGGAGGAGCACAATGATTGTTCCAGCTTCGCGCCTGTTTTCTCACTCACGCTCCATCATCGCCAAATTCATCTTGCCGGCCCTGACTGAGGCGACCGATCCGTATTGGCGCCCGATCAAGTATTCGCTCTTTCCTCCGCTCGGGCTGGCTACTCTCGCTGCATATCTCTCACCGGATGACCGCGCCGTGATTGTCGACGAACATGTGGAGCCGCTGACCGTCGACGACGCGCCGGACCTGGTGGTGATTCAGGTCTACATCACGAATGCCTATCGCGCGTACAAGATTGCCGACCACTATCGAAGTCAAGGCGCGTTTGTCTGTCTCGGCGGACTGCATGTCACTTCGCTTCCCGACGAGGCAGCAGTTCATGCGGACGCTATCTTCCTCGGACCGGGCGAACAAACATTCCAACAGTTCTTGCAAGACTTTCGTGCGGGGGAACCGAAGCGCGTCTACGCATCAATGGAAGGCCGTACACTGGAACGTGTTCCGCCTATTCGTCGCGACCTTATCAAGCGCAACTATTATCTCGTGCCGAACTCCATCGTCGTCACGCGTGGATGCCCACAGCATTGCGATTTCTGTTACAAGGATGCATTCTTTCAGGGTGGCCGTGGTTTCTACACCCAGCGAGTAGAAGATGCGCTGGCAGAGATTGACCGCCTGCCCGGACGTCATCTCTATTTCCTCGACGATCATCTGCTCGGCGACCGCCGCTTTGGGGAAGCGCTCTTTGAAGGGATGAAGGGCATGAAGCGGCTCTTTCAGGGCGCGGCAACAGTGGACTCCATTTTGCGAGGTGACCTCATCGAGCGTGCTGCTGAAGCTGGACTACGCAGCATCTTCGTCGGTTTTGAAACACTCTCGCCAGAGAATCTCCGCAGCAGCAACAAACGTCAGAATCTGGGCCGCGATTACAAGGCCGTTGCCGACCGCCTGCACTCCCTCGGCATCATGATCAACGGCAGCTTTGTCTTTGGCATGGACGACGATGGAGAAGATGTCTTTAAACGGACCGTTTACTGGGCCGTTGAGCACGGCATTACTACGGCTACGTTTCATATTCAAACGCCGTACCCTGGCACGCAACTCCATGCCCGGATGGTCCGTGAGAAGCGAATGTTGACGCGCGATTGGAATCAATACGACACGAGGCACGTTGTCTATAAGCCGGCGCAACTCAAGCCCGAGGCTCTCAAGGAAGGCTACGACTGGGCCTACCGTGAGTTCTATCGCTGGAATTCCATTGCCTGTGCATCGCTCCATCACGGCACGCTTAAGCATCAGGCCAAACACTTCTTCTATGCCGCAGGCTGGAAGAAGTTCGAGCCGCTATGGGATATCCTGATTCGAGCCAGACAACTCACGCGAATGACGCCGCTGCTGGAGACGGTGCTCTCGCGAGTGACCTGCACAGGAACATCTCCCAATCAGTTGCCCTTAACCCGCGGATCAATGATCGGAGATGGTATCTCGACATCAACGCCCATCACTGGCTACTCTGGTGACATCCATGCAGAGGCCTGATCATCTTCGTCGCATTCGTTTCTGGCTAGTCGTCTTCATCGTTGGCTTGGTCCTCAGTGGCGTCACAGCCTTTCCTCTCCAGACGGAGCTTGGCTGGCTCGTTTCTCTATTACATTCGAGCTCATTGCAGGGAATTGCCCAAACTACTGGACTGCTCCCGTGGATCGAACGCGTCAACGATGCTCTCCGCGATACGGACACTCACTATCCCTTCCTTGCCTACGGCACCGATTGGCTCGCCTTTGCCCATCTCGCGATCGCCGCTGCGTTCATTGGACCCTACATCGATCCGGTCCGCAACAAATGGGTCATCACCTTCGGCCTGATTGCTTGCGCGGGAATCATTCCGCTTGCTCTCATAGCCGGTTACCTCCGTGGGATTCCGCTCCCATGGCGTCTCATCGACTGCAGCTTTGGAGTCTTTGGCGCTGTACCGCTTTTGATCTGCAGGCGATCCATCCGTGCGCTTGAGTGTCTGCAAAATTGACTGATTCAGTTGTTGATTTATGCAATGTGCGTTGCTCACAAACTATAAGCCAGATTGCACAACTCAGGTTAGAAAGAATGCGACCTCGCCCACTCATCCTCTCGCTTGCTCTCACGGCTGGCACAATCACTGGCGGATTGGTGATTCGATTTATTCCGCTCGGACTACCGCAGGTCGTCGCGAAATACGGAGGATCGATGCTATGGGCTTTGACTATCTACTGGATCATCTCGGCACTTTTGTCCTCGTTTCGACTATTTGCTGCAGCATTGCTTACCGGTGGCATAACAACTGCCGTTGAGTTCTTCAAGCTCTATCACTCGCCTGTACTCGACGCATTCCGTCTGACACTTCCAGGTATCCTGCTGCTCGGTCGCATCTTCTCTGTATGGGACATTCTTGCTTATTGGCTTGCCATTCTCGCTGGAGTTTTCCTGGATGTGCGAATCCGTTCTTCGCCGCGTTGAAAGAGTCACATTTGCTAGCCGGAACCGATAACGCAAGCGAAACGATTGAGGGCTAGGGGGAAGGCAAGAAACCTTCCCCCCGCTGTTCTAGATGCCTTTGTAGTTGAGTATTGGCCGCAATGTGCGGGTTACTTTCACCAGTTCCCGCTGCGCCTTCAGAACAGCACGAATGTCCTTGTACGCAGCGGGAGCCTCATCCCGAAGTTCGCCTGTCAGCCTGTAGTCATACCAGACGCCTTCCATCTGCCGCTGGAGATCGCGGTCGGTGAACCTTCTCCTCGCCGCGCCCCGGCTCAAGGCTCGGCCCGCGCCGTGAGCGCTTGAACAAAGCGCCTCGACGCAGCCGCGGCCTTCTACATGAAAACTTGGACTCCCCATAGATCCAGGCAGGACACCAGGCTCTCCTTGTTGGGCCGACATCGCTCCTTTGCGATGCACCCACAATTCTCGCCCACCGTAATGCTCGCGTGCGACATGATTGTGATCCGTTCCGATCATCGTTTCCCAGCAAAGGCCGCAATTGAGCAGTCGTGTCAGCACTTTGCCTGCCTCTCCGGCCATCGCCTTCCTAGAAGCTTCTGCGAATTGCCTAGCCCACAGAACATCTTGGAGGTACTCCTTGCCCGCGTCCGACTCGGCTTCAAGCGCGCGAAGCCGCCCGTCGACAGGCAATGCGCGCGCCAGATGATGGTCGCGGATCGCCTGCCCGAGGGCTCGCGATCCGCTATGCACCATCAACCAGAGCCTATCCTCTTCGTCTGCCTGCATTTCAAGGAAGTGGTTTCCACTGCCGAGAGTCGCGAACTCGATCTCGCCCACCTTTCGGCGGATAGCTTCCAAGCTTGCATGACTCAGCGGATCGTTTGTCAGTCCCACAGGTTGTTCAAGGACTGCGTCCCGATTGCGCCTGCGCGCTGGTATTGCATGCCCAACTTCATTTAGCAACTGAGCAGCAATCTTCGGATTCTCCAGCGCCGCAGCCTCCAAGTCGACTGCGACAGCCAACATGCCGCACCCGATGTCTCCGCCTACGGCTTGCGGATAGAGGAGTTGAGAGGTCGCTACGACGACACCGATGCAAACCTCAGATGCAAGGTGCACATCAGGCATCACAGCGATCTGTTGAACATCCGGAGCGCGCCGGAGACGCTCAAGCGCCTCCGACACTTCTCGATTAAGCGGTGCAGCCAACCAACTCCGGAGCGGAGCCAACATCGAATCACTCATTGTTGCCTCCGCTCAGCAAGACAGGCACAAACGACAGCTCTGGCGCTCGCTTTCTGGTGATCGCCATTGCCACTTCTGACCGCAGACGCGACTTATCGTGACGCAGCGCGCTCAAAGCATCGGCGACGGGGTAGCCATCCTGCACAACGATGTGGACCAGCAGGTGACCGCAATCAGGACCAGGCGAAACCTCGTCCACAAAGACATCGCAGCCGATGCCTGCCCCTTCAGAATCCGCAAGCGCCAGGTTGAGCGCACGTTGCACTTGCCGACAGAACTGTTGTGTCTTCCGTTGCGCTTGACGGTTACCTGACCGACTATTTTCTTTCTCTCCAAAGAGGATCTCAGCGAAGTCCGCATCCAAATGCGAATCTGGGAACTCCGCTCCTTTTCTTCTACGATCTTGTCGTTTCAAAACAAAGCTCTCCTGTTGCGCGCACGCGCGCAATGCCAGCAGACGCACGAATGCGCATGCGGTTTCAACTGAAGCGTTGAAAGATGAGAGTCAGCCCAGCCGGCCGGCTGGATTAGACGGTGGCGAGCGGGCTCAACGTCATCAGACTATTTGCAATCGGCAGCATAATTCCTCCAGCGCTTCATTCAGACCCGGTGCACCAGCTTGAGGCTGATGCACCCGGCGGTTAATCGAGGAACGCGATCTGCGGCGCGTGTCGCGCAAAACGCTCCTGGTTCATGTAAACGCGATGCCATCCATTCAGCGAGATCGTCTTGTGATCCCGATGGCGGACATCGCCGCGTGCGTAGACTTCTGCATCGCGCGTCATGCGGCGCCATGCAAAGCCTGTTGCATTGCGGTTGGTCGAGATCAGATCCTGGTACTTCGCGAGACTGATGCCCGTTGGGTACTGCGGGGAAACCATAACGGTCTCGCCGCCTCGTCTGATCATCTCTTCACAGATGTGAGGCTTGCTTCCCGCCCCACGGCTCAGTGGTTCATTGCGATGAATGACCGCACCTTTTTCGTTGATGCGATCGGGGACAAAGAACCATTCACCCTGACGGATGACCTTACGGCCTTCAGCCTCCAGGGGCCGGAGGCTCGCCATTGCCGTCCGCACATCGTGAACGTTATCTCCAGGCACAGCGGCGGCGAACCAGTGCCGCTCATCGCGTCCCAGGAGGAACTTGTTTCTGGCGTCTCCGTCACGCACCATCAACACGAGATGGTGGATGGGAGGCCGCACATCGAGAACCTCGGGTGTAACACCCTCTTCGCAACGAATGTCAAAGAATTCGCCCGAGCGGTCCCTGCCAATATCGATTCGGATCTTCTCCCGCTGCCTGGGGCTGGGTCCGCGCACAAGCACACGCGCACCCACACGGGAGAAGTGCCGACGCAAGAAATCTTTGGTCGTCATACAACTCCTTCAGTTTTCGGGTTGAGTTCTCGGTTAGGCGCGTGCGGGAAGGCAAGAAATGGAGCCATCCTGCGTCGCGCAGAATTCAACGTGAATTGTTTGTGCGGAACTCAATGCAATTTGACGCATGATGCCTCCTTTCCATAGAAGACAGTAACATCGATCGGGCTGACAGTCAATTGGTTTGTTAGGTTTCACAGCAGGCCCACCACGAGAGAAACCAGTACATCTTGGAGGTCGTGGCCCGCTGCCCACGGACCCGTGGTATTGGGCGCTTTTCTGTTTCATCTTGCTGAGGGGCTCTTTATGACGCACTTTGCCGCCAAGTCGTAACATGGGCATCGTTGGTACTTGTTGTAAATGATCATGCATGGACAATTGAATTTCAGCCCGTAAATAAACATCGCCAAAACCACGTAGAGCAGATAGTAAATGGGGTGCCATATTAGGCTGAGACCCCACACTGCAATCATCATCCCGGACTTCGAGCGATAGGAGAAGGCGATCTTTTCCGGCGTCAGACAGTATCCTAAGTACAGATGAACGGCAAAAAGAAGAATCACGCTGGGCAAAGTCACGCCCTGCCAAATGTAATAGCCAAGAAGACAAATCGCAATGATCTTGACGGCAACGGCATAGAAGCCGCTGATAGTAGGCACCAACATACGCACGTTCTCTTGATAGGAAAGGTAATCTGGCAGCACCTTACTGAGTTCTCTTTCTTCGGCGCGCGCACGTGCAATCATCAGCGGCAGAATTACGAGAGTGGAAATCGTCAAGGTGATCCAGTTGAACATCATCAAGCTTGCGCTCCAGCACCACAGCAGCAGGGAGGCATACATCGGGTGCCTCGACAGCGCATAGGCTCCCGTCGAGATCAGCCTGTGATCCTGCTTGATTTCGATTCCATCGGACCACATAGCGCGAATGTTGAATTTCGCCCAGATATGCCAGGTTATAGCGCAAAGAATCAAGACAAAACCAACTCCAGAATAAACAGATTGAAGTGCGGCATTCATTTTGATCTGCCCGATGCTGCGAAGCCAGAAAGGAAACAGCGCCGCAATGCAAATGATCATCTCGCGTGTCGAAAATGGGTGCGTTATCTTTTTGGAAATCTTAGAAGAGATTGCAGCGTGCTCCAGAAACTTGAACAGGGCTGCCATCAACAGGATCAAGCACGTCAAATAGATGACGCTCATTCCGAAGAGGAACAAAGAAGGGTTGATGGACTGATTCGCAATGCGTTGGATTACATCATGCATGACAGCTTATCCTCTTCTTCGCCGCGTAGGCCAGCCAGCCGCGTCTTTTCCAGATCTCCGCGATAGAACATATTGAAGGTGTCGAAGGGAATCAGCCTCTTCCCGTCCGGATGCGCAATATGAATGCAGCTCTTCTTCACACTGCGCAGATCAAAGGCCTCGGCATCGATGAACTGAACAATCAGTACGCGAAAAAGATCCTTGTATCCCAGGTTCTTGGGCAGCAACACCTTGGGCAGGCAGCAGAGCAATTCGCGGGGCAGGCTGCAGAGCAATTCGCGCAACGTAGTAGCCTGCGCAATCGGCGAGTGATTGGTCGCGAAGAGCTTGAAGAGGTGCTCGTGCAAGCCCGCCTCCCGCTCGTAGGCAATGGTGTTCTTCGCCCCGTTGATCAGCACCTCCGGCGGCACCATCCCGGTGAGCGGAATGGCCTTGCCGCCCATCTTGATCGCGTAGGCCATGGCTAGAGAATCAGGATGGCAGGGAACCGGAATCAGATCCTCCGGCTTGAAGACGTCAGTCTGTTCCAGGATGCGCCGCCGTACCTCGGTCAGCGTCAGCCTGTGTTGAGCGCTCTCGAAGCCGAGTATGCGCCCCGCCTGCTGCACCGGTTGAAAGGTCACTCCGCGCACCGCTGGCTGGGTCAGCGCAAAGTCCACAATAGCGCCCAACTCGCCGTCGTTCACGCCGCGCTCGACAGTCGCCACCAGGGTCGTTGAAATTCCTAGCCGGTTCAGCCGTTCCAGCGCCTTCTCTCGAATCTCCCGCAGATCCGCGCCGCGCAACCGCATCACCGTCTCGCGCTGGAGCGAGTCGAATTGCAGATAGATCTCGAACTCCGGCATGAACCCGGCGAGGCGCTTGGCAAACTCCTCGTCCTGCGCAATTCTGATGCCGTTGGTATTCACCATCAGGTGGCGGATGGGCCGCTCTTTGCACATCTCCAAGACGCGGAAAAAATCCGGATGCAGCGTTGGCTCTCCGCCGGAGATCTGCACCACGTCAGGATTTTTTTCGTTGCGCACGAAGCAATCCAGCATAGCGGCAATTTGTTCGAGCGTGCGGTATTCGCTCCTGTGCTGCCCGCTGCCCGCGTAGCAAATTGGGCAGGTCAAATTGCACGCATCACAGATCTCCACCAGCGCCAGGCAGCTATGCTGCTCATGGTCCGGACAGAGTCCGCAGTCGTAGGGACATCCATACTTCACCGGCGTGTTGTAGACCATTGGCTGTTCCGGCGTCTTGATGAACACCTCACGCGCCCGCCGATAGTAGTCCACATCGTCGGCCACCAACACACGCTCGTGCCCGTGCTCCGGACACCGCTTCAGCATCCAGACCTTACCGTCTTCAAAAACGATCTTCGCGTCCACCCGCCTGTAACAGGTTGAGCAGATCGAGATCGCCGTGTCGTAAAAGAGATATGGTCGAAGTTTTTCCGTCATAAACAATTCACCGTTCGCTGCTTTTCAGTTTTGGCGGCAGGACTCACGGATCAACGTCATTTCACGGAGATTGATCCCTGTCCTTTGGTTCCTCGTCGGAATTCCCGAATAGCGTCTGCGGTCCTGAACTATTGGCCGAGAAATCGCCGAACGCGCTTCCGATGATTCGAACAAGTAGCGTCGCGAGCAGGCCGAGAAACGAGAGAAACATAATCAGCAACGATGGCAAACTCAACCAATTTGTGTGAAACTCCGAGTCGGATGATGGCAAGACCGCAGATAGTCCGCACAACCCCATCCCGATCCCGAAGGCAACGGCAAGAATGGTCATAGTCTTGGCAAAAACCGATCGTTCACTCAAGGCCTTGCTCCTGTATCTTTCGGCGTCGGAACTCAAATCAGATATGGCCGGAGTTTCTCAGTCATTCGAATCCTTTTGCGTTCCAGCGCACCCAACTTCTTTTTGTCGACCAGCTCATGACTACGCGATTAAAGTATTAGGCCATGTCAATGCCCATAGAACATTCGGAAGACCAGCCTGTCGCTCAGTGCCTTTTCCACTCCATCCACCAAGCCGAGAATCTTCCAGGCATCGGCTGCGTTCTGTTCATCAACGTTGTACTCAATCGAATTCCCAGCCTCGGTCTCCTGCCACACAAGCGTTCCATCCGGCCTCGTTAGCTTGGCAGAATCCCTGATGAGGAAGGTCCTGCTCCCGGTTTCCGCTGGCTCCGTCTCCAAAGTCTCACTCAAAACGGTGATAACAAGAACCGCGTCCTCTCCTCCCGGTTCCCACCCAACGTGAGCGTTGACCTTCGTTTTCCACGATTGCTCATTGATCGCCACAGCAATCTTCTGCGCCAAAGCGGCGGCAACCAGATGATGCGATAAAGAGGAGTTCACGGCCTCCACCCTGATGTTATGAACCCCATCGGTCCCAACGCGAATCGGCGGAGGTGCCGGTTTATGCTGAGGCAACGGCGGTAAGAAGCAAGCACCGCAAGCTAGAATTCCAACAACGCCAGCCAGCGTCAGCAGTTTCTTTCGACCGTGCATTTGCTCCTCCTTATGCACTCAGCGCGTTCCAGGAACGCTAGTCATTCTTATCGGTCTTTGTATCATTCCTCTCGTCAAAAAGCTTCTGCGGTTGTGACACTTTTCCTGAAAAGCACCTAAAGATCGAAAGTGTCACAAAGACCAGAGCCGTCAACAAGAGGCCAGCCAGCGACAACCCTATGGCAATCAGTTCTAGTATTCCGAAACCGGCCAATAGATTGTCTTTGCCGCCGCCGCTCAAAGCAAGAGCAAAGGTTACTCCGCACAGCCCCAGCGAAACCCCAAAGACAATCGCCAGCACGGTGACGATCTTTGCGAATGGAATCCGATCAACCAGCCGCTCGCTCATTGAGCTCCTTGCTTCCGCGAATGAGGTCCAAAACCAGAAAGAGAATTCCCGCCAAACAACTCCACTGAATCAAATTCATCCCGCCGATCAGCGGCTGCTGCTTCCAGAAGTCGATCACGATTCTCCAGCCCAGGTAACTTCCTATAAAGATTCTGAACCGCGTGCCGTCCGGGAGTTCCGCTTTTCGAGTCAAAATGACTCCAAGCAAGATTAGAAAAAGGATCTCGTACACCTGCACTGGATGCCGTCCAATTCCGTCGCCCAAGTTCACAGCCCATGGCAGCGTGGTCGGTTTTCCATAGGTGTCGTCCGCGAGACCGGCTAACAGGCAGCCCACGCGTCCGACAGCGATCCCTACGCACAGCGGCAACACAAGCAGGTCGCCCGTCCGTTGTTGGAGTCCGCTCAGCTTTTTCACAACCACGACGCCTAGCCAGCCGCCCAACAGGCCTCCGACAATGGTCTTTCCTCCCGGCGAGAGTAGCAGCTCCAAAAATCTCCCACTCCGCCAGGCATCCATCACTGTGGGCCATTGTTCGGCGATCCCCAGCAACCGGCTCCCTACCAGCGCACCGGCCGTTGCGGCGGCCAGCACCGTCCAGCGTTGCGGCTCGGCTACCACGTCGCCATGTCGCCCGCGTAACCATCGAAAGACCGCGAACCCCGAGGCATACGCCAGAGACTCCATCACCGGATGCCATACCGGATGAGAACCAATTGGGATCATTGCGGTAGTATAGCGGTCGCAGGAGAATCCTGCCGAGATCGCTTTTAATTGCCAATCATGAAGATTTAGTGTTTGGGTGCTTTCTATTCCCTGCGCTCTCTCGTCTCTTAGTCTTGGCCGGGTGACATATGATTGATGGTTATGTTGCTTACGATCACCAACAAGCGCGTACCCGCTACGGATATTGGATACCTATTTCACAAGAATCCTGATCGAGTGCAGTCCTTCGACCTTTCCTTTGGGAAGGCCCACTTCTTCTACCCCGAAGCGACGCCCGAGAGCTGTACGGCAGCGCTGTTACTCGACGTTGACCCCGTAGCTCTGGTGCGCACGCGCCGCGGACCTTCGGGCGAGGGTGGCGCTCTCGACCAATACGTCAACGACCGGCCCTATGTCGCTTCGTCTTTTCTGAGTGTTGCCATTGCTCGTGTGCTTGCGAGCG
>CAYVMS010000069.1:0-14405 GCA_964452615.1 uncultured Occallatibacter sp. | reverse complement strand
GAAAAGTTAACCTTTGGATTGATCACGAGGGGGTTTTGCCATTGGGGACTGGTGTAATCGCGACCGTAGGACTGATAGCCGGTGATATTCTGCGTGTTCAAACCGCCAATGATGTTCTTGGCTGTGGGTAGTCCGGGGATACCATAGAGCTGAAGCATGTTTGCGACACCGTCGAGGGTGGCGGGGGTTTTCATGCCTTCTGTGTCTGACGCTCCGAAGCGAATTTCCAGCAGGGAATTTGGACCGGTGATCCATGTAATTCCGCTGGCGGTCTGCCAGTTCATGACGCGGGACTTTATCCCTGCACCCTGGCCGGAAGGTCCGTCAACAGCCGGAGCCGCTAGCTGATGGTACAGATTGTAACTGGCCCGCTCGAACAAGCTGATCTTGCGGGTAAGGTACTGATCGTAGCGAACATCCCCTTTGTTCTCGTTGTCCGTGCTGGGAAGCAAGGCCTGATAGTTGTTGGTGTTGCCCGGAAGGTTGGGCGATGGCATCTGAGAGAACACTTTCAAGCCAAAGGCTGTCATATCCGCCTGGGGAATGGTCCCATTTGTGTAAACAGCTCCAGTGTAGGGGTTTTTTATTGCAAAGCCAGAGCCGAAAATTCCGATGCGTTGGTTGAGTGTTGGCACGCTGGCAAATGAAACTGCCTTTTGCAGCCGCCGCCATCCTTCGTAGTCCAAAAATAAAAACATCTTATCTTTCCTGATGGGCCCGCCCGCCGCAAGTCCATATTGGTTTTGTATATAGATGGGCTTTTGACCGCCGAGCGGCGCAAAGTATCCGACAGCGTTCAGATCTGTATTTCGAAGAAACTCCCAGACCGTACCATGGAGTTGGTTAGTTCCGCTGCGTACGGATGCATTGACTACCCCGCCTCCGACACGGCCATATTCCGCACTGTAGTTATCTGTAATGACCGAGAACTCCTGCACGGCGTCGGGCGCAACTTGAACGACCTGATTCGACAGACCCTGGTTGGAGGTGCCGTAGGCGTTGTTGTCTAGGCCGTCGAGAATGAAGTCATTGAATTGACTCCTCATCCCGTTGATATTGAAGGAAGATTCCCGTTTTGAAAGTCCATAGGTAAGCCGCACTCCTGGTGCTAGCAGTGCAAGTGAGGCACTGGATCGCCCGTTCAGGGGCAGGTCAACGACTTGCTCATTGTCGATGAGTTGGCCCCTATAGCTGGACTCCGATTCCAACATTGAAGGAGCTGCAGTGACAGAAATGCTCTGCTCGAGATTTCCCACTTGGAGCTGAACATCGACGCGTAGCCGAACGCCGACGTCGACAAGGAAATCCGGAGTCTGGGATTTCTTGAAGCCAGCGGCCTCAGTGGTGACTCGATATCTGCCGACTCGAACCTCAAGAAACTGATACGATCCATCGGAAGTCGATACCGCGTCTTGTGAGGTGCCGGTGTCAAGATTCAGTAGTGTGATGTGGGCCTGCTGAACGACCGCTTTCGCTGAATCGAAGACTGTGCCGAGTACAGCCGCCGTCTCAAACTGAGCAAAGCTGCGGGACGTCAATCCCCACAGAATGAGTGCCAAGAACACCAGCACGCGCAACGATCTGGATTGCATTGAGGTCTTCATAATGACTCGGAGGCTAACAAGCCACTCTAAAGAGAGACTAAAGAACTCCCGCCATTTACCGAAGATTCACCATAAGTTCAACGTTGAAGGGGCTGATGAAGATACCGACTTAAGCTGTCGGATTAGGTTTACAGCTACGACTATTCTAGCGCGGCATTGTTCCTGCGCCAGCGGAGTTTGGCTTCGAGTGTCGGCCCGACTCTATGATGCGAATACCAAGGAAGCGTGCCCAGATCATCCTGATCGTCGCAACGATCGCGGCAGTTGGCACGCTGTTGGGCTATCAGCTGTTTCGCACATTGACGGTGCGAGTGATGGAGTTATGGCTCGAAGAGTGCGCCAGCGACATAAGCAAATGAGTTGCAGAGGCGGATTTCAGAATGAGGACTGAGTTAGCGGCAGTCTGACTCCAAAGCAGTCTTGGGCGCGCCGGATGAGCCTAGTGTACCAGTGCGAAAAGATGGACGATGAGCGCGCTTCAAAATTCTGGAGAAAGCAAGCACAGACTTCTTCGCTGATTGAACTCGACGGTCTAATTACTTATCCGGCCCGAAGGAGTGAGACGTTTAGTTTGATTGAAACGTCTCATAAGCATGGAGAGAACCGAGGCACATAAGCTTCCGCGGATTGTTTTGAATGAGCGTCGTCGTCGCGCCGTCAAGATGCGCTTGAACGGCGCGACGATTGCCGAGACTGTGGCGCAGTGCGAGTTGGGTTGGTCAGCGGTCATCCGCGCCCTGCAGGCCTACGAACGCGACGACTGGAAGGCAGTGCCTGTTCCGATTGTGGGCCGCCCATCGGGTTCGGGCCGACAGTTGACCGCCGAGCAAGAGAAGAGGATTCAACAACTGATCAAGGACCGCACAGGCGCTCAGGCAACTTCCGTGGATCGTCTGTGCAATAGGCGTGCCGCTTATCGATGCTGAAATCCAGCAGCGAAGCCAGCCGTTTTGGATCGGCCACCCGGTAGGTGAATTGCCCTTGGATCGTCACTGCCTGGAAATCGGACGTCGCCTCTTGAAAAACATAGGGCACGTCGGTGCTGGCGATCGGAATGGTGACAATCGTTATGGTAGGGGCGTAGTAGAAGAACGAAAGACCGGCCCCTCCGCGGCGAACCTTCCGCTCTTGAATTCCAGGACGTAGGTTGTGGGCGGCACCTTCATGAAGCTGATCATTTCCTGCCTCCTTTGGTGTGTTACAGACACGAATAGAGTGTCGTGTAGACATGATGCCAAGACTTTTTTCTTCGACGGAAACACCTTTTCGCTGGCCGGCAAAGGCGTCGGCGAGTGTTCGGCTGGACTCTTCGATCTCATTGAAGTTGATCTGAAAAGCGCAAGGGAATTGCGCGAAGAATTCCGCTCCGGCGAGTCGCAAAACGATGATATTCTCTACTCCATCAGCCTGCGCTGCGCTCGAGCTCTGTTGATCACGCGCAGCATCGAAGCGCCAACCGACATAGCAGTTTTCGAGAACTTCCGCACCCACTTTATCGAATCTGGCTTGACAGTAAACGATTCGAGCCGGTCGTTGCAGCAGCTCAGCAGAAGGATGCCGTGGCATTGAATCAACTCGAAGAGGAGGTCTTTGCGTTGCTGGAGGCTATCGAGGCACTTAATCGCAGCATGGATAACTCTTTGCGATTTGCAGCGGAAGCGGCAAAGCAGTAAGTCAAAACGACCGTCGTTGTGACTAATTGACGAAGATGAAGCGGAGATTCAAAGCAATACGATGAGTACCCATCTGGGCGTCAATCTGAAGGAGCGAATCGGCAACACGCCCTTGTTGCGTCTTGAGCGAGTAACTAATGGTCTCCAGGATGTTCAGGTGCTGGCCAAAGCCTTACGGGAAGGCAAGCTTGGACAAGGCAAAACGCTTTTTGATTCCACAAGCGGCAACACGGGGATTGCCTATGCGATGCTTGGAGCGGCATACGGAATTCCGATTACGCTGTGTATGCCCTCGAATGTATCGGCTGAGAGGAAGCGCATTCTTCGCGCTTATGGCGCAACAATCATTTATACCGATCCAGGCGAAGGCTCGGATGGAGCAATCAGCAAGGCGCGCGAACTTGCGGCAGCCGAACCGGAAAAGTATACCTACGTCGACCAGTATTCCAACGACGCCAACTGGCAAGCGCACTACGCCAATGGGACAGCGGATGAGATCTGGCAGCAGACCTCTGGACACGTGACGCACTTTGTGGCGATTCTCGGCACCAGCGGAACTTTCGTAGGTACCTCGCGCAGATTGAAAGAGCTTAATTCATCTATCCGTTGCATCTCTCTGCAGCCTGACTCGCCCTTTCACGGCATCGAGGGAACCAAGCACATGGAAACTTCGATCGTTCCGAAGATCTACGATGCTAGCATCGCGGATGCAGAATTGGGCATCGAAACGGAAGCGGCTCAGGCCATGGCGCGAAGACTGGCTCGTGAAGAAGGCTTACTCGTCGGAGTTTCAGCGGCCGCTGCGCTCGTCGGCGCGATAAAGATTGCGAGAGATGCGGCGGCCGGCTCGGTGGTGGTCACCATCTTTCCAGACGCAGGAGATAAATATCTGAGCGAACATTTCTGGGATGAGAACGCATAAAGTAGGGAAGGAAGCATGGCACTGACGATTCCGGATGCGCTTTATCATCAACTGCGCGGGCACGGCGAGGTAACCTACCCGCACGAGTGCTGCGGTGTGCTGATAGGTGAATTCAACGAGACCGGTGGAAAGACGGTCAAGGCTGTCGTACCCTGCGGAAACACGCGTACCGACTCGCCTGCCAATCGTTATCACATCGATCCGGTTGAGTTAGTCCACATTCAGCGGGATGCGATGCTTGCCGGCCGTGACATTGTCGGCTTTTATCACTCTCATCCCGATCACCCCGCCCTATGGTCCACTATGGACTTGGCCGAAGCGCACTGGATTGGTTGTTCATATGTGATTACCAGTATCGAAAACGGGCGCGCCATATTGACCAACTCGTTTCAATTGCTGGGGCCGGAAGAGAACAAGCACTTTGATGATGAACAGGTCGAAATAATCGAGCAATGATTGAAGTCTTGCAAACCCGTACATTCAAGGAAGGAACAATATGTCGATCAAAGTTCTGATTCCCACTCCGCTCCGGCCCTATGCCGGAAAGCAATCCACTATCGAAGTGAGCGGTCAGACCGTTGGCGAGGCGCTGAACGATCTTGTCGTCAAGCAGCCAGATCTGCACAAGCATTTGTTTTCCGAGGACAGAAAGCTGCGCTCTTTCGTCAACGTCTATCTGAACGATGAAGATATTCGGTATCTGAGCAAGAATGCGACAGTAGTCAAAGAGTCTGATACGATCACCATCGTTCCCTCGGTCGCTGGTGGACGATAGTGCTCGATCCGCTTCTCGAAAATGAGTATGACGAACGATTATTGGGAGACAAACTGTGGCTGAATTGATTGATGGTAGTCAAATAAAACTGAGCAACGAAGAAATTTTGCGTTACTCGCGTCACCTTATCATGCCAGAAGTGACCCTTGAGGGTCAGAAGAAACTTAAGGCGGCGCGAGTCCTTTGCGTGGGCACGGGCGGGCTCGGATCGCCGCTGGCTTTGTATCTTGCAGCAGCAGGTGTTGGCACGCTGGGTCTCGTCGATTTCGACGTGGTGGACTATACCAACTTGCAGCGCCAGATACTGCACCATACCGCTGATGTGGGCCGTTTGAAACTCGACTCGGCCATCGACAAGTTGACCGCTATCAATCCGTTCGTCGAAATCAAGAGATTTGACAAGTATCTGAACAGTCAGAATGCGCTCGAAATCTTCAGCGGCTTCGATGTTATTGCTGACGGCACGGATAACTTCGCCACTCGCTACCTGGTCAACGATGCCTGCGTGTTGAGCGGCAAGCCCAATGTTTATGCGTCGATCTTCCGTTTTGAAGGCCAGGCCAGCATCTTTGCAACAGAAGCAGGGCCCTGCTATCGCTGCCTCTATCCCGAACCGCCGCCGCCGGGCTTGGTTCCATCGTGCGCAGAAGGTGGAGTGTTGGGCGTGCTTCCTGGATTGCTCGGAGTCATTCAGGCAACTGAAGTGATCAAGCTGATTCTAGGGGCAGGTGAGCCGCTGATCGGCCGTCTGGTGCTGGTCGACGCATTGGCCATGCGTTTCCGCGAATTGCGCATACGCAAGAATCCTGAGTGCCCGGTGTGCGGCACTAATCCCACGGTCAAGGAACTGATCGATTACAACCAGTTCTGCGGCATTCGGGGCGAGGAAGCAGAGGCAAGCACGAGCGCAAGAATTCCCGAGATTCAGCCCGAGGAGCTCAAGCGCCGTCTCGATGCCAAAGAAGACATTTTTGTGCTCGACGTCCGCGAACCGCATGAGTATCAGATCGTCAACATCAATGGGCATTTGATTCCGCTTGGCGACCTTCCGACGCGCGTCCATGAGCTCGACTCAAGCCGTGAGATCGTGGTGCATTGCAAGAGCGGAGCACGCAGCGCCAAGGCCGTCGATTTCTTGCGCAAATCCGGCTTTAAGCGGGCAACCAATTTGACCGGAGGCATTCTGGCATGGGCTGAAAGGATCGACCCATCGCTGCCTAAGTATTGACCAAGCGTAGGGGGTAGACGATTGATCTTAGGCGCCAAGATGAAGATATGAAATGATTTAGAACGCGATAAACGGGCCGTAACTGCGGACAGATCTTCTATCGGTGGACATTGCCCCATGACTCGCGGTACATTCATGGGTCAGGATGGTGCTCAAAGATTTGAGCGCGCCGCCGATAGGAAGAGAATCACGCAGACAGGCAGTTTCATGCCTGTTAGAATCTGCCGCCCAGATCGATGCCATCATTCTGGCCGATACAGGTCTGTCTGGTTGATCTTCCTTTTGCTGTTGTTTGTGATGCCCACAGCTTTAGCTGCTCAAGGAACGCAATCGAGCGAGATCGTCGAATTCAAATTACGCGACGGATACTTGATTATTGTTCAGACAATGGTCAACGGTGCCGGCCCCTTCAATTTCTTCTGGACACTGGCGCAACGCACATCGTAATCGATTCAGCACTTGCGCGGGAGTTGCGGCTTCCGATCATCGGTCAGGCTTCGCTGACTACCGTTTTGGATGTGCGGCAGGATCAGATGGCGCGCCTGAAGAGGGTGCGTGTGGGTAGCTCTGAGATTTCAGAACTTGGAGCGGTGATCGACTTGTTGGACCAGGTGAAGCTCAGTGCGCCCGGCATTTGTGGTGTGCTGGGCGAAGATTATCTCTCGAATTTTGATTTTCTGATCGACTACCGGCAACACACCTTGCGCTTTGGCGGCGATGCTCCCGCTGGGGATCGATGTCGATTCGAGACGATTGGACGCTATCATGGCGCGCCAACCACAAATCGCTTGCCGGTTTAGGCGGAATTCATCAATGTGAACGGCGGCAAAGTCCAGTTGCAATTAGATACTGGAGCCAGGATGCCGGAGTTGTTCCCCACTCGCCCCGAATCTTCGTCAACCCTGCCTTGGGCCGGCTCGATGGCATTCAGTAGCGGTCCGAATGGAACCGCCATTCACTCTCACACACGGATCAAGATCGGCACCACGACTGTCAACGATCTGGATTTAGTGAAGTCCCGGCGCGGCATTGCTTTCGATGCAGTGGGCCTGCTGCCGACAGCCATCCTCCATCGAAACTATATTAGCTACTCGGGTGGATATGCAGGTGGTGTTGTCACCGGTAACTGCCTTCTTGTGCCGGCTCTGCATATTTCAGGAACACCTCCTGGATTGAACGCATCACAGAGGAGGTATTGGCTGCTTCGGATACCGCCCTAATCACAGCAACATTGTGGGCGTAGGGACCAAGCTTTTGGATGCGGTCCAGGTCCAGTCCGCCAATGGCAACGATGGGGTGACGGCTGCTCCGATATGCGTGTTCCAGCGCCTCTGGACCAACGACCGGATCGGGCCGGACTTTGGAGGTGGTGACATAGAGCGGCCCAAAACCGATGTAATCCACGGGTGCTTCATTGGCCTTCTTTACCTGCTCCAAGTTGTGCGTAGAAAGACCCAACAGTTTATCGGGCCCGATAAGCGTTCGCGCTTCCGTTGCGGAAAGATCATCCTGGCCGATATGCAGTCCATCGGCATCCGACTGTATGGCAACCTCCGGCAAATCGTTGACGATAAACAAGGTGGGGCTGCCCATGGTCAAAGAGCGCAGCCTGCGCGCGAGGGTGAGATGCTCGTGCTCCTGTAGATCATGGTTTTTGATACGCAGTTGAATGGCGGCAATACCGGCCTCGACCGCATATTCGCATAAGCGTTCATAGCCATCGCGTGGTCGGGTCAAGACCAGATACAGACCGCGCCGCAAGTATGGACGAGAATTAAACGTAGACATAATCATTCATGACCGGTTGCAAGCCGCGTTCCTTCATGGTGGAGCATACTTCGTGAACAGATCGCGAATCGGCGATTTCAAACTGGCCGTCGCCTATATCTTCCCGGCTCTCCTGATGACCTCCGACACCTGTGCGGACACCGGCTGAGACTTTGTTGGCCGCGATTCCCGTGACGTGATCCCGAAAGCCCGCGCGCTCACGCGTGGAAACTGTGATACCCGCAAACGGCATCAACAAGCGATATGCCAAGATGACCTGCAGCAGTTCTGCTTCCTGAGGGATAAAGTTATTGGTTTTCCCGTTGAGGATAGGTAAATCGGAGTTACTGTCATTGACGAGCGGGCGAAGCCTTGGGCACGAAAAGGAGATCTCTGCCTGCGGGTATTTTCTTTGCAGCAACCATGCGTGCATGCCGGTTGCAAAGGCATCTTTTCTGAAATCATCCAGCCCCAGAAGCGCTCCGAAAGCTACTCCTCGCATTCCGCCCCGAAGCGCTCTTTCCTGAGCGTTCATACGGTAGGGGAATACTCTTTTACGTCCGTCCGGATGAAGAGTCTCGTAGGTTGTGGAATTGTATGTTTCCTGAAAAACAGTGACATAATCCGCCCCGCAGGCACGCAGGTAAGCATAGTCCTGCGTATTCACTGGATAGACTTCCAACCCCACCATCTTGAAATAGCGGCGGGCGATGGCGCAGGCCTCTCCAATGTATTGCAGGTCTGACATCTTTCGGCTCTCACCGGTCAAAAGAAGGATTTCTTCAAGTCCCTCATAAGCGATCGCCTGCATCTCCTTTTCCATCTCTTCGGCGTTCAACTGGGCACGGCGAATCTTCTGTCTGCGGCTGAATCCACAGTAAACGCAGGAGTTTTCACAGAAATTCGCAAGATACAAAGGGGTAAACAAGTAGATGGAGTTACCGAAATGCTTGCGGGTCTCCGCCCTGGCTTTGCAGGCTATCTCTTCAAGGAATGGCATGGCCGCTGGCGATAACAACGCAGAGAAATCTCGCGGAGTGCAGTTGTCCTTGTGCAGCGTGCTGCGTACATCGTCCGCGGAATACCTGTGATAATCATAAGCATTCATACGGGCAATGACTTCTTCCATGATGGCGGAATCGTTCAGCATTTCCATGTCTGGCAGATACGCCATGTGGTCTGTTCGGTTCAAGATATGACCCCCTTAATTACTCAGAAATCCGGTAAGTGGAGATGACGCGTCCGCCCCTTTGTCCAAGACGCGGCCTAATCCCGAAAGATAGGCGATTCTGCCGGCTTCGATTGCTTTTTTGAAGGCAGATGCCATGGCTGGAATATCGCGTGCCGTAGCAATGGCAGTATTGGCCATGATGGCCGCGACGCCCATCTCCATCGCCTCACATGCCTGCGACGGGCGGCCAATACCGGCATCGACAATAATTGGAAGATCGATCTCGTCGATCAGAATCTGAATGAAATCCCTGGTGCAGAGTCCCTTGTTGGAGCCAATCGGAGCGCCGAGCGGCATGATGGCGGCCGCTCCGGCATTGGCCAGATCACGCGCGGTGTTCAGATCCGGATACATGTAGGGCATAACAATAAAACCCTCTCTGGCGAGAATCTCCGTGGCTTTTACCGTCTCTGCGTTATCGGGCAACAAATACTTTGTATCGCGGATCACTTCGATTTTCACAAAGTCACCGCATCCGAGTTCTCTTGCCAGACGCGCAATGCGAACAGCTTCCTCAGCATTTCTTGCGCCCGAGGTGTTCGGCAACAAGGTGATACCTTCGGGAATGTGCGTGAGAATGTTTTCCGTGGTGTTTGTGTTTGCACGCCGGACAGCCAGGGTAATGATCTGCGCTCCAGCACATTCAATGGCCGAGCGTATCAGATCGACACTATATTTTCCGGAGCCTAAAATAAAGCGCGAGGAGAATGCACGCCCTCCCAGGATGAGACTATCGTTGGAACTCATATTGTCCTCTGTCTACAGCAAGCAGTTGGCTTCCATGTGATGCGTCTTCCAATCCGGTTTCGCTTATCGTGTTGTGCGCATGGCGGCATTGAACCTACCCCCCAGCCACCATGCGCACAACATCGATGACATCGCCATCTGCCAATTGCGTACAGTTGTACTTCGCTCGGGGAACAACTTCTTGGTTACAAGCGACGGCGATGATGCTGATTACATAGTTCTCGCGCGCAAGAAGCTCCGCGAGGCTCAATCCATTCGCATCATCCACGGCTCTCCCGTTCAACGTAATCATTCACTTCGTCCTTTCATGCGATCTTGCGACACCCTGGTTGTAAGAATAAATCGGCATGGAATCGGTTTCTGGAGTAGAAATGCAGAGCAGCCTTCTTCCATGCGGGGCAAGGAGGAACGCGGGCCTACCTGTTCGATTGCAAGCAAGGCGCAAACGCTGCTGTTCAGGCGGGAGTATTGCGAGCGTATCAGACAACAGGGCAAGTATGCGGCTCTCCTGGAAAAGGTTGGAAACAGGAGCACTTGCTGCGCATCGCCACGGATGGTAGAAAGCTGCCAACGCCGGCATTATCCGGATCTGGTCGAGGGTATAATCTCAGCCCCACGCATGGAGCACCCCTGTTTCATTGTGATCATTGAATCATTGCATAGCGCATGGTGTCAAAGTTTCCGAATGCGGTTGCGGAAAATATTGCCTGCGGTGAGGTTGTGCGTCTCCAGGGTCTGTGCTTTAATACAACTTGGAAACAGGGGTGCTCATCGCCATTGAGCTGAGAAAATACCCTTTGAACCCGATCCGGATCATACCGGCGTGGGGAGATTTCAAAGAGCTTCCTTTCAGTTATACGCGATCATAGCCTCTTGTTCTCAATTCCATTGTTCGACAAGAGCCTTCATGCCATCGAAACCCGCAGAACTGGACGCACTTCTTCTACCCACACTTTATCCCGCTTCGCATAAGCGCTATCTTTCTGGAAGCCGCGCCGACATGCGTGTTCCGTACCGGGAGATCGAGCAATCTGCGACCTTGACGGCGCATGGCGCGGAGCAGAATCCCCCGCTTCCGGTCTACGATTGCTCTGGCCCTTATACAGATCCAGCGAGCCGTATTGACATTCGCCAGGGGCTTCCGCCCTTGCGGAGCGCATGGATCGATGAACGCGGGGACACTACCCAGAAGGCCGGCTCCGAGTCTTTCGACGCCCGTGCGAACAAGCGGTGCGCGCGCGCCAACTGCAATGTGACGCAGTTGCACTATGCACGCAAGGGCATGGTCACGCCGGAAATGGAGTTCGTCGCCTTGCGCGAGTCCATGCGCCTGGAGGAACTGCGACACGATTCAGCCTATGCGGCGCTGTTGCGCGCGCATCGCGGAGAGGGCTTCTCGGCCAGATTTCCCGAGCAGATTACGCCCGAATTTGTGCGCAGTGAAATTGCTGCCGGACGCGCAATTCTGCCTGCCAACATCAATCACCCCGAACTTGAACCCGCGATCATCGGGCGCAATTTTCGCGTCAAGATTAACGGCAATCTGGGTAGTTCGGCGGTGACCTCATCACTTGCCGAGGAAGTCGACAAGATGGTATGGGCGATTTACTGGGGATCCGATACCATCATGGACCTCTCGACAGGAAGCAACATCCACGAGACGCGGGAACGCATTCTGCGCAACGCGCCGGTTCCCATTGGCACCGTGCCACTCTATCAGGCGCTGGAAAAAGCAGGTGGTATTGCAGAAGATCTGAGTTGGGATTTGTTGCGCGATACCCTGATCGAGCAGGCAGAGCAGGGCGTGGACTACTTCACGCTTCATGCCGGAGTGCGTCTGGAGGTGATTCCGCTCACCGCGAGAAGGCTCACTGGCATCGTTTCGCGTGGTGGCTCCATCATGGCCAAGTGGTGCCTCGCTCATCATCAGGAAAACTTTCTCTACACGCACTTTGAGGATATCTGCGAGATCATGAAAGCCTATGACGTTAGTTTCAGTCTGGGCGATGGCCTGCGTCCCGGTTCTGTCTATGATGCAAACGACGAGGCGCAATTTGCCGAACTGCGCACGCTGGGCGAACTGACAGCGCGCGCATGGAAGCATGATGTGCAGGTGATGATTGAAGGCCCCGGCCATGTCCCCATGCAGTTGATCCAGCAAAACATGGATCAGGAGATTCGCCACTGCTTTGAGGCGCCCTTCTATACGCTTGGCCCGCTGGTCACCGACATTGCGCCCGGATACGATCACATTACCAGTGCCATCGGCGCGGCGCAGATCGGCTGGTATGGCACATCCATGCTCTGCTATGTGACGCCGAAGGAACATTTGGGCCTTCCCGATAAGGAAGATGTGCGCACCGGCATCGTCAGCTATCGCATTGCGGCGCACGCCGCCGACCTGGCCAAAGGATGGCCCGGCGCGCAGATGCGCGACAACGCACTCTCCAAAGCGCGCTTTGAATTCCGCTGGAACGACCAGTTCAATCTGAGCCTTGATCCGGAGCGCGCCCGCTCGTACCACGACTCGACGCTGCCGCAAGATGCGGCAAAGACGGCGCATTTCTGCTCCATGTGTGGCCCGAAATTCTGTTCCATGAAAATCTCCCAGGAGGTCAAAGAGGAGATCGACCAGGCTCACGCCATGGTTGAGAAGGCGCTCGAATTTCGCGGTCAGGGAGCGGAGATTTATCAATGACGCAATCCGGCGCTAGGGCAATCCAGCCCATCCATGATTTACCGCGCGTGCTTGCAATCGGGGGATCGGACTCTTGTGGTGGCGCAGGCATCCAGGCCGACATCAAGACCGGAATGGCTCTTGGAGTCGAGGTCTCCACCGCGATAACCGCTATCACGGCGCAGAACAGTCTCGGCGTGCAAAAGATTACGCCGGTTTCAACCGCCATGCTGGCCGCGCAGATCGGCAGCGTTTGCGAAGACATTCCCCCCGCGGTGATCAAGTTGGGAATGCTGGTTGATGCCGCGCGTATTCGCATTGTGATCAACGCGCTTCGCAGATATAAGGTTTCCAACGTCGTTTGCGATCCGGTTCTCTTTTCGACCAGCGGCCGTGTCTTGCTCAGTGAGGCAGGGCGAAAGGCACTCTTCCGGCTTCTGCCTTTGGTTACACTGCTCACTCCTAACGCGCATGAGGCTGCGCTCTTGAGCGAACGCGAAGTGCGCACTCCGAAAGAATATCTCGATGCCGGACGCATATTGCTGGATCGCGGCGCTTCTGCGGTTCTGCTTAAGGGTGGCCACATGAGTGGCGAAGAATCGTCCGATGCCTTATTACAGCAAGACGATGCGTCACCCTTGTGGTTTTCTGCTCCGCGGATCGAAACGCACAACGATCATGGAACTGGTTGCGTGCTGGCCTCGGCGATCGCTGCTGGCCTGGCGCAAGGAATTACTCTTGTCGAAGCTGTTGGCAAAGCACGTGACTTTGTTCAACAAGCGCTGATACGTTCCTCTAGCATTTGGAATGGCAATGGAAGAGGAGGAATGATTCCATTCGATGTAGGCAACTGTTCCGTTGATATCGAGCAGCCAAAGGCCGCTCAACGGGTTGCGCGTCAATTGTAGGCGTGGCCTAGCGGATTTGCCTGCTTGTATTCTTCCCACAGAAGCTGAAGGGTTGCCAGTACTCCCGCATAGCGGTTAGGGCACTTTGACCAAACGAGAGCCAAGACGACAAATCAACCTTGCGGCGGACCCGAAATCAAGAAGTCTTCCCAACTCACACTCACAACGTCGTGGCGCCGAGCAATCTTTTCATCGCCAGCCGCACTGATGACCAGAGGTAAAAAACGGGCCAGATTGCGCAGTTGGTAATATCCCAGAAGGAACAGAGATTCAGAGGTGACAACAGTTGATCTGCTTCACATCTGTTGCCGATCGATTGGACTCTCACAGAGAACGAATGTTTGTGCGGCACGATGGAACGCAGTCTTGGGAAAATGTTCGCATACCGGATGTTCGACTGGCGCAATTTCGTCACCGTCACCATTCAACAGACAGTCGCCGCATTCCTGAAACTTGGTGAGGCGATTGCCATCCGATGGATTCAAACGCCGAAGAGCGGACTGCTTCTGCAAATGGTTCCCGAAACTCCTTACCCTCGATTTTCTTCAACCCGCGCGAAATGAGGGAGCAAGGCACCATATTCTTTGTGTTCACTATTTTCGCATTTGCGGTGCGTGCGCGTTTCCCTTCCCGGAATCTTTCTTGGGGGCAACTTCCGGGACGGCGCACTGGTTGGCGGCGCCAGCCTCAAGCCCGATTTCTTCACCGCAATCGTCAAGTACAAATTGCTGTTGAGCAAGTTGCACTGAGCAGAAATCGTGTATTCATGCGGTGTCGTGTCCAGGGTCTTAGAGATGAGGCCTGGAAGCCGCACGCGGCCCCTGGGAGGCTGATCGATGAAGACCACGAGAATCGTTATCCTTGGCTTGTTAG
>CAYVMS010000068.1:0-14466 GCA_964452615.1 uncultured Occallatibacter sp. | reverse complement strand
AAAAGCAGGAGCGGCAGGAAGGATGTCGCAGCAGCGAGCCAACTTGCGCGGCTAAAGAAGCTGGGGCGTGGAAACACGCAGGTCTGGCCGTGGAGATCGTTCTTTACCGGAAGAGGCTAAACGCCTTCCTTTTTTGAAAGATAGACTTCTGGCCGCTCACGGATCGGGTCATTTCGCGGATCGCTTGTGAAATCTCCGAATCATCCTGCATAAGCGAGACTGCTGTGTTCTGCATCCGCCGCACGGCTGCGTAGTTGTTTGGGATCTTCCAATCGGGCTGCCTGGTAAGTGCTTTTTCAATTTGCTCCTCGGCGATTTCCAGAGTGCGAGGGTCGTATCGATTGAGCACGATCTGGAGCTTCGGGCCTCCGGCAACTGTGAGCCTTGCGATCAGGCGATTGGAGTTGCGCAATTCAGCAATACCAACCTGCGCGACCAGGTAGATGATGGCGGATTTATCAAAGACGCGCGTGCTCTGCAGATCAAGCCTCGAGCCGGCATCGACCACCACAAAGTCGAATTCCTCGCGTGCGACTTCCAGCAATTTGTCGATGGCGTCATCGGAGACGTGCGTGGGAGCCAGTTCACTGGGCGCTGCAAGTACGGATAACCCGGAGACGTGCTTTTCCAGCAGACTTGAGAAAAAGATAGAGTCGAGCCGTTTAAAGTTCTCAAGCGCGCTGACGACCGAGTGATCTGCCCTGATTCCGAGGTTAATCGCCGCGTCGCCGAGCGGAAGATTGAGATCGATCAGCAGGGTCCTCTTGCCTGAGTCTTGGGCCAGCGAGACAGCACAATTGCAGGCCAGGGTGGTGACTCCTGAACCGCCTTTAGCGCTAAGAAATACCAGCAGCTTGCCGTCTGTCCTTGGGGAGGGCCGAACAGCCGCACGGAGAGCTGACGCCCGTCCCAGGGCCTCTGCCATCGTGCCCTGGTCGAAGGGCAAAGTGAGAAACTCGCGCGCCCCCGCCCGCATGGACCGGAGCAGCAGATCCGAATCGGCCTGCCCTGAATAGACGATTACGGTCGCCAAGCCATTGATGCAGATGCTCCTTACCAGATCAAGGGCGTATTCCGGATCGCTGTCCAAATCGACAATCACCACGTCGAAATCTCGAGTGAGCATCTGGGGCACATCGTCGAGGTTGGGAGGATAGGATGTGAACTCACGGATTGGGCCGCTCTGGCATTCAGCCAAAGCCTCTGTTGCGGCGCTGCGGCGCTGCATGTCCGGGCTAATAACCGCAACGGACAATATGCCTGAGGAAAGGTAGAGTGGTTCGAGCTTATCCATAAGTCTGACCTTGATCTGGGGGCTGTTTGAATCCTTGAGCCCTACCGAAAGAGGCTGAACCCCCTCTTCTTTTCTGGGATAGCAGCCTGGCCGGTAATGGATCTGGTCATCTGCCGAATCGCTCGTGAAATCTCCGTATCCTCTTCCGTGAGCGGCGTAGCCGTATTCTGCATTCGCCGCACAGCAGCATAATTATTGGGAACCTTCCAATCCGCAGGCTTGGTAAGAGCTTTGGTGATATGCTCCTCAGCGATCCCCATATTGCGAGGATCGTATCGGTTGATCACGATTTCGAGTTTGGGGCTGGCGGCAGTGGAGAGTTTTGTAATCAGGCGGTTTGAATTCCGCAGCTCGGGAATGCCAACCTGTGTGATCAGGTAGATGGTGGCGGACTTATCAAAAAGGTGAGTATGCTGCAGTTCCAGTCTCGATCCTGCATCGACCACTACATAATCGAACTCCTGGCGGGCGACGTCGAGCAGCTTATCGATCGCGTCATCGGAGAAATGCATCGTGACAAGTTCAGTCGGCGCCGCAAGCACGTTCAACCCTGAATCGTGCTTTACCAGCATTGTGTCAAGAAAACTCGAGTCGAGCCGGCTGGAATTCTGAAGCGCGTTCACGCTCGAATATTGAGCTTTGATTCCGAGGTTGATCGCCGCATCGCCTAGCGGGAGATTGAGATCGATCAACAGGGTCTTCTGTCCTGAATCCTGAGCCAGCGATACCGCATAATTGCAGGCCAGCGTGGTCACTCCAGAACCGCCCTTGGCGCTGAGGAATACAAGCAATCTTCCGTCTGTCTTCTTTGGAGGACGCACAGTCGTGCGGAGGGCCGAGGCCCGCACCAGAGCCTCGGCCATGATGCCGGGGTTGAGGGGTACGCGAAGAAATTCGCGAGCGCCCGCTCGCATGGATCTCAGCAGCAGGTTCGGATCGGCATCTGCGGAATATACCATCGCAGTTCCCAAGCCATTTGAACAGATGCTCTCCACCATATCGAAGGCGGTCTCGGGATTGCTGTCCAGATCAACGATCACTACGTCAAAGTCATTCCCCAACATCCCCACCACATCGCTGGGGTCTGAGGGGTAAGCCTTGAACTCCCTGACCCGGCCGGTCTGGCATTCCCCCAGCGCTACAATCGCGGCATTGCGGCTTTGATCGTCCGGGCTGACGACCGCAATGGACAACGCGCTTGCGCTCAGAGAATCGGCGGCTTGAGTAAAGCTTGACATAGCAGAGTTTCTGCTCCTGTTTGTGAGGGGGACTCCCTCAGGCCCACATCCGCTCAGATTGCCGTTTGCCCCACTTCATTAAAGGCAGATAAGGTCACTTGGCCCTCGTGAGCTCGACAACTGCTCTTTCAGTCTATCGGCATAAAAAGGACTGATTCGCGTAGACTTTGACAATATCTTAAAAGAGGTTAGGATTTTTTGTCTCTGGAGGTTTGTGACTAGCCCCAAACGTACTTCATTCTGAGCCTGCTATATCCCACAAACAGGTATATTACATCAACACTTGACATGACGTCCCAGCTTTCAGGAAACTAATAGAGGATTCAATGCTTGACATGGAGCACCGTAATGCGAGATTCAGCCCCACAAGGCACCTACAAAGTTCAAGCCCTGGACCGGGCATTTGCCGTGCTGGATCTACTGGGAGAGAGTGACACCCCGCTAGGCCTGGCGCAGGTTGCCTCATCACTCCAGCTGCACAAGAGCACCGCACACCGCTTTCTGATGGTCCTCGAGAGGCACCGTATGGTGGAGCGCACCACCAACGGCAAGTTTCGCCTGGGGCTGAGACTCTTCGATTTGGGCAACCGCGCTATCGAGCAATATGACCTGCGCGACCGGGCACAGCCACACCTGCGCAGGCTAGTCGCTGAAACCGAAGAGACGGCGCACCTCTGCATTCTTGAGGGTGCGCACGTAATCTATATCGACAAGATCGAGCCGGCTCGCTCGGTACGCATGATCACCCGCGTCGGCGCCAGCAACCCGGTGCACTGCACCTCGGTGGGCAAAGCGATGCTCGCGTTCCTGCCCGAGGAACGGTTCGCCGATATTCTGCGCCGTGTTCGCTTCGAGCGGTTTACCCACCGCACCATCGCCACGGCCGAGGCATTGCGCGTGGAGATCGAGAAAACGCGCCGCCGCGGCTATGCCGTGGACGACGAGGAATTGGAAGAAGGGCTGCGCTGCATCGCCGTACCATTGCTGGATGCGCAGCGGCTCCCGATAGCGGCAGTGAGCGTCTCCGGGCCGTCATTCCGCGTTACTGCGCAGAAACTGCCCTCAATCGCCAACCACTTGCTCAAGTGCGTGCGGGGAATCTCAGTGGATATGGGCTTCGTCTCCAGCGGCCGCGGCAATCGCGCAGTCTGGTCGGCTTAGTAGGCCAGTTGCAGGTCGATGATTTAGGTGGGAGCAGAGGGCTTCAGCCCTCTGAATATGGATGCATTTGAACGGCCTTCAGGCCCGAATCTTCGCGGTTTCTCCAGCTTTTGAAGGAAATGCGACTGTAGTATTGGACAACATCACCGCAGAGATGCCTCCGGCAGATCGCCGTCCACGGTAATCAGTTGGCCCGAGATGCAGCGTGAGCGAACGCTTGCGAGAAACAGGATCACTTCAGCGCAATCCGCGCGAATAACCGCTGAACTTGTTTCCACAGTTGCCGGACAGATGCCGTTCACACGCATCCTGGGCCCAAGGCAAATGGCCAACTCGCGAAGAGCGCAGCTCAGGGCCGCCTCACAAGAGTCGCAAGCCTCACTGTCGCGCTGGGAGACCCCGACGTTTGCGGAGACCGTCAACACGATTGAAGCCTCCAGCCCTTGAGCTGCGAATACCTTGGCCGCCTCGTGGCAGAGCAGTTCATTCGCCGCAATATTGGCCGCAGTGTTGATCAGGATATCGATTCCGCCAAAGGCCGCGACGGTTGCCTTGAGCGCATGATCGATGGAGTCGCGGTCTCGGATGTCCAAACCGGTCGCAGCCACGAACTCTTTTGAAGTTACAGTTGCCAGTTCACGCTCGACCCTAGCAACAGCATTGACATCACGATCAACGACCATCACATGAGCGCCGCGTGAGGCAGCCAGCAGCGCCACTTCGCGCCCGATGCCGCTACTTCCTCCAATGACCAATACGATGTGGCGGCTCAGCTCCTTCTCTGGCGGCTGGCGGCGAATCTTGGCCTCTTCCAAAGCCCAATACTCGATGCGGAAGGCTTCGCCTGGCGGCAGAGCGACATAGTTCGTATGAACCATGAAACTGGCCGGGGCCATACCTTCGCCGCACTGCGGAACGACGGTCGTCTCTGTTCCCGATGCTTCATCTTCGGCCAGCAGACTTGCCCCTTCCATCACGTGAATCGCGTTGGTGTAGAACTCTCCACCGATGCGCGCTTCAGTCTTGTTCTTGCCAAAGCTGAACATGCCAAGCCCAGGAATCAGCACGATGGAAGGACTGGTATCGCGCAGTGCCGGCGAGCCCGGCAGCGCGTGCGCATCATAGTAGCTCCGATATTGCGCGCGATATTCAGTCAGAGATGCGTCAATCTGATTCTTGAGAGCGTCTAGACCGCCTCCTTCGATCCACGGCACAAACATGGGGCGAATCTTGGTGCGAATAAAGTGGTCGGGACAACTGGTGCCGAGAAAAGCAAGATCCTTCGCGTGCTTTGAGTTCACAAACTGCAGTACATCCGCAGAGTCGCTGAAGCTCGCAATCCATCGCCGCTGTCTGCTAATCCTTCCTCGCAGAAATGGAAGAATCTCGACGGCCAATTTCTTGCGGTCGGGCTGCGACTCTATTTGAACTCCGCCGAAACGCGAGGCGCCTTTCTTCAGGCCGTGCCTCTCAATAAATTGTCCTAGTTGATCGATCACCGTCAGAGTGTTGATATAGCACTCGCGTTGCGTTTCGCCCCATGTGAAGAGGCCGTGCCCGCCCAACACAATGCCGTCGCATCCGGGATTCTTTTCGACAGCCTGTTTCATCATCATCGAAAGCTCAAAACCCGGGCGCTCCCAGGGAAGCCACACCATCCTATGATGAAACTCGCGATTGAACTCGTCCATCTTTGCTTTGCCATTGGCGGAGGCGGCCAGTGCGATCCCCCAGTCCGGATGCAGGTGATCAACATTCGCAAAGGGCAAGAAGCCATGCAGTGGAGTGTCGATCGATGCCGCGACGGGATTAGCGCGGAAGGCGCAGAGCGGATACATCTCCGCCATGGAGTCTTCTGTCTCCGGCCCCCGGTAGAGCCCTTCGAGCGCCAGCAGCTTCTTCTGGTAGAGCGTGGCAAATCCGCCTCGCTTGATGCTGCCCAGGTCGCCGCCGCTGCCCTTGACCCAAAGCACCTTCACTGGCTGGCCAGTAAGCGGATCGAGTTCATCAATCTTTGAGCTGGTATTGCCGCCCGCGAAGTTGGTAATGCGCAGGTCGGAGCCGAGCAGGTTTGAGCGGTAGCGCAGTAGCTCAGGCTCGTCCAGCGCTTCAGCTACTGCGGGATCCCAACGGTCTTCGAGAAATTTCAGCGACGGGGAAGTAACTGCAGCAATCGACATGTTTTACGCACCCTTGGAATTGTTGGAATCGAGAATCGCACGATCCTATAGGACCGCTTCCACCATCCTAAGCGCATGAGCCGACAGTCGCCAGTCGGCTCAAGAGATGTGGTCCTACAATATTCTCAGTGAACCTCTGAATAAGTCGATGTTTTGAAGTCCGGGGCCACAAGAAGTATCAGGGCACGACTTTAGTCGTGCCACAAACGCAACGATAAGCAACACGGGCTTTAGCCCCTGAGGCAATGATAGATTGCTTCCGGACTGATTCAGAGCTTTCTTAAATCCCCAAGCGCGATTTGAGAAAATGCACACGATCGCGCGCGACTGGGATTTGCGTATGCTGCGAATCTTTGAGAGATAGAATCACCTTGCCAGCAAACCACGAGTTTACCTCTAGAATCCAGTCCGTATTCACAAGGGCGGAGCGATGGACTCTCAGAAATCTAGCCGGATCTAGTCGCCGTTCGAGTTCTGTGATGGTTTGATCGACGCAGTGACGGCGCCCAGCAACCAAAGCATAAGTGAGCTTATCTTGAGCCAGAAAGTGAGTTACGGCATCGAGTTCCAAAAACACAATACGCTCACCCACTCGTGAGGCTATGCGGCGCGGATAGTTGGGCCGCTCTCCGCGCAGCGATGCAGCTAACTCTTTGAGAAGATCAGGTAAGTCAGGGTTGCGCTGCCAGTCCGATTTGACTGATGTGCGAAGCCGGTCAAGTTTTTTGAGCGCGCGCGCTAACTGCTCAGGCTCAATAGGCTTCAACAGGTAGTCAATCGAGTTGACCTCAAATGCTCGCAACGCATATTCATCGTAGGCCGTGGTAAAGATGACGAAGGGCTGCCGGTTGAGCCGCGAGAGCAAGTCAAAACCATTCAAAACCGGCATCTGAATATCGAGAAACAAGACATCGATAGACTGCCCCGATTCGCCGTTCAGATAGTCGAGTGCTTGAGCCGGATCGGCTGCGCTACCAGCAATCTGCAGACCACCGGCGCTTGCTAGTAAGCGCTCCAGCCGGTCGATGGCCAGCGGTTCATCATCAACGAGATATGCGCGAAGCGAAGCTGTTTCCATCTGCATTTCCATGGTGGGAGGTCATTGTATGGGAAAGGTCAGGCGAACCGCAGTCTTCGCGTTTTCGCGAGTTACTTCCAATTGTCCCGCATCTTCAAAAAGAAGCTGAAGGCGCGCGATAAGATTACCGAGTCCATGCTCGGGTGTGATGGCATCGAGTGAAAAGCCGGGCCCGTCGTCGATGACTTCGAGAAAAATACGACCCAAATTTGCAGAAGCAATGACCTGAATTATAGCTCCTTGCTGCCGCTTGGAAACCACATGCTTCACGGAGTTCTCTACTAATGACTGAAGGGAGAGTGGAGGCACCTTCACATCGTCCAATGCGGAAGGGGCTGAGATCTGATATGTCAGTCGCGAAGCAAAGCGGGTTTTCTCGATTTCGAGGTAATCGCGAACGACCTTAAGTTCCTGGCTCAGTGGCACAAGGCCGCTTTGATTTGCATTGAGCGAGAAGCGAAGCAACGAGGCGAGCTTTCCGACAGTATCTTCGGCTAACTGCGGATCTCTGGGTATGAGAGCTGCAATCGAGTTGAGCGTGTTGAATAGAAAGTGGGGATGAATGCGAGATTCAAGTGCAGAGAGTTTGGCCTCGGCCAATAATTTATAGGCGCGCTCCTGCTCGACCTGCCTGGTGCGCAGCTCGAGCGCTGTTGCCTGTAGCTTGTAGCGGAGGGTCTCATATGCCGAGATGCTCAACCCGAACATGAGGGAGATCACTACGCTGAAAGGCGTAGATTCTCGGAATTCACTCCAGAACTCGCCGCGTGGAAGAAGGTGGATGATCTGAAAGACAAAGCCGGCAGCGAAACTGCCGACAATTGCCACGCAAACCAACACCAGCGCTTGCATAAGGACTACAAGACGGGGGAACCTTTCGGTATAACGATGAGATATGCGTGTGAGAAGAAAGACCGACGGCGAGCCAATTAGAGCGCTGTAAATGAAAGCGAAAAAGAACGTGCGCCCGGTATCTGGCAGGCGAATTCTTCCCAAGGAGAGAAAAAGTGTGACGATCAGAATCGTGGCGCCTACCACTATCCAAATCGCTCTCAACAGGTATGCACTGTAACTCCGACTCCGATTGCGATCATCGGAGGAGTCTGACAATAGCGAATTGTTATCCCGATTCATAGTTGGAAACGGACCCCCACCGATGTTGCCGCTGTATATGGAGTTGCACCATAATCCGAGGTCTTGCTACCTTGCGGAATTTCAAGATGCATATAGGACGAAAAGTGACTGCCAAATCTTCGCGTGGCATCGAAGACAGCGGTGTAACTCTTGTCATCGAGGTTTGTAACCACAGATCCGCTGAGATCCCATTGCTTCCAACCGGGCAACTCGCGCAGGCGTGATTTGCCCGCGTAAAGAAACGCGTAGTGCTGGCGGCTTGCGAGTGGCGAGATAGCCATATCCCGATAGTACGAGGTGTTGGGAGGAGTGTAGAACTCGCCAATGAATGAGACGCCTATCGCCGTGGTGTATTTTGCGCCCATGAGGATCGCACCCTGTTCGCGCCAGGAGGTCTCGCCATGTAACTCCCAGGCCTGGCCGAAGACCCGTGTGAAGGTGAGGCCGCCAAAGGCGTCTCCTCCTCGGTCGTCGCCCGCAATCAGTGAAGTGTCGAATCCATGCACCAGAATGTTATACCGGAAAGCAGTGGTATCGTGCAGGTTTGCGCTGGCAGGCGCTAGTGCGGCGGACGACCACACCATCGAAAGAGCGTGCGGGCCGTGCACGTAGTCGGCCTTTACCATGTCGCGTCCTTGATTGAGATTCAGGCGGTCGGTCGGGTTGGTTGGATCGCGGGGCGGGTCTAACACTCCGGCCGGGCTGAATGCATAGCCGGTTCCCCAACGCACAATTCTTCGACCTAGCATGAAGTCAAAGTCCTCTGCCGATAGCCCGGCGTAAGCTTCCTTGACTCGAAACTGAGTGCGCGTGCCTGTATATGGCCCAAGCGCAGTATCTAGGGCTGCGGAGGCGGCGATATTATCCGGTGGAATATGAAAATCGGCGGCAGAGAGGCCGCGAAACGAATCAGCGAGGCCTACAACGCTCGACGCGAAACTCCAGCGAGAGCGGAAGCGAAGTGTGAAAGACGGCTCAAGAAGCAACTGATTCTGAAACAAGGTAACACTCGGATCGTTCAGCGTGTTGGCAGATACTGGCAAAGGAGGTTGTAGATTGCTGTAAAACGTCGAATCGTTGATAGCCGAGATTGTGTAGCGGAAGTCGCGGCGTGGCTCGGTCGGCGGATCGTCCTGCGCAACAGTGGACAGTTCTAGTACCCCGAATGCGAGGACGATAATAATCAACAGATGAAGTTTGATTCTCATAAGTGGGAAGCACCCCGGCGAACTTCAACCATCCTTATCACACATCGATCCACGCACGAGCCAGAACATTGCGGTATCGGCCGCATCAGATGCCACGGAAAAAAACGGTGAATGCGTGCAGATTATGGAACAACAGGAAGAATACGGAAACGGTCCAATACATCCACGGCTTGAAAGAGAATTTTGAAAACAGGAGCTCATCGCCAATCAAGCCTATTCCGACTAGCCAGATGATCGGAGTGTAGGCAGGCGCAAGGAAGACGAACATGCTAGTGCTCCATTCGCGTTGAGGAAAAACGATTAGGACAGTCCAGGACACGAAGTAGATCAGTAGGCCTGTAATGTAGAGCGCAAGGCCGATCTTCTGACCCTTGGTGGAAATGCGGAGTCTCATGAAAATCGGCAAGATCATGACGAGCGTGCGAAGAAGGTTCTCTGGAAGACTAATTGCCCTCGGAATGTCCTTCCAGAAGATGTCCACCTGATAGGCAGCCGGGAGTTGGTGAGTGAAGAGCAGGTTGAAAACCAATATTGGGACAAGTAGCCAGAAGCAGTTACAGAGATAGTAGCGTATTCGAGATAAGCTCATCCGACTTTCCTTTTAGTCCTTCTTCGCAAACTGTCTTTAACCAGGAATTGAGTTTTAGAATTTGTCCGTGCGTCCCTGATAAAAGAGCTTGTCAGGCAGATCGCGCGGAGCGATGCCGGAGTACTCGAGCACGCTATGCGAGTTATGGCGGATTTCGTCGTAGAGGGTCCAACGGCGAAGCTGGAGCTTGCTGCCAACTGTCTCGTACTCATCGAATGTGGCGCTTTTAATGTGTTTGCCGGAGGTGAGATAGAACTCGGCTCTTACCGGGCGAGCATCTTCAACGCGTAGCCAGTAGAGAATTCTTTGATAAGTCGCGCTCTTTCGCTTGGCTGTGAGATCAAGAACATAACAGCTATCCGTGCCCACCTTTTCGGTACGGAGATAGACGGGAGAGTAATCGACAGCGTAGTTGGTGTGGGCCACATCTCCGTTCGAGGCATCGCCATTCAGGCGTTCCAGTGGAGTGATGCGAATGGGTCGACTGGTATCGGGCAGATAGACCCACATATCATCAGCCAGCATAAGCAGGTGCTGACCTTTTTCGCGAGGACTTAGAAACTCAACATAACTCTTTTCAGTTCCCTTCAGGGAGACTTCGTAGAGTTTGTCCTCGTCCTCTTTGCCGGATTCGTAGTGGGTGATCTTCACGCGCAAGACAAAGGACGGCCACCCGTTGCGATAAGCATCGGAGCGCTTGAGCAGAGCCTCGGCATCGGGAGTTCCTGCGGTTGCGGCATGACCAGCAACCGCGTAAGCCAGAAGAATGCCGAGAAAGAACAAGGCCAGAAATGTGCGCAATACAAGGTTAATTCTAGACATGGGAGAGAGCCTCCGCAATTCTGAGCCGGGATGCGCGGACCGCCGGGAAGATGGATGCAAGCGCTAGCGAGACGATAACCAGCAGCGACGAGCCGATCATCAGGCTGGGCACGTGAAGAACGTGGAAGGACATTGGAGTCGTGAATCCCGGAGGCGGAGGAAGATGCAGGCCTGAGCGATTCACTAGAACCCCAAGAAGATTGCCGGATAGTACACCGACAATGGCTCCGAACACTCCGATGAGCGTAGCTTCGAACATGAACAGCGCGATGATCCATGTGCGCGGCGTGCCCATAGCCAGCATCGTGCCAATCTCGCGGGTGCGCTCGAACATCGTCATCAGCAGCGTATTTACGCTGGACATCAGAACCATAAAGAAAACTATCGCGCCTAGAAAGACGAATATAGTGCTAAAGAGCGAGCGCACTTGCTTGTAATAGGTTGCGAGGTCGATCCATTTCTTGAGGACCAATTGCTGCGGCAGTCCACTTAGGCGAGGCGTCAGCTCGGCTGCGACCTGATCGGTGTTTTCCGTCTTGTCCAGGCCGACGACGAGATTGGTGATGCGATCGCTTTGCAGCAGTCGCTGCGCGGAGGCTAGCGTGATGCGCAGATATCGAGCATCCATTTCGGCGACGCCGTTATCGACGATGCCCACGATCTGCACATCGACGCCGTTGAGTGCGCCGTCCGAGGTCATAGCCAGCACCGTCAACCCATCGCCGACCTTGACGTTCATTGACTTGGCCAAACCGACACCGATCAGCGCTTCCACCTCGCCAGTGGGCTTACGGTCAAGTTCGCGGCCGGACTCAAAACGAGCTGGAAAGAATCCGAGGCTGGCTTCTGCGGCCGGATCGACGGCGGTGCCTATAAAGACTGAGGATTTATCGCCGTTGGAGACCATTCCGTAAAACTCGATGCGCGGAGCGACGCCGCGCACATGTCCGCCAGTCTGGACTGATGCGGCCACCTGACGCCAGTTATCGATGCCCGTGTCGAGGACTCGCACCTCGTCGCGGTTGAAGTGATCGGCGGTGAAGATCTGCAGGTGACCGAGGCCGCTATTGATGGTGTGTTCGCGGAGGCCCCAGAACATAGACGAGAAGAACCCGCCAACCAGCAGCAGCCCAGCGACGCCTCCGCCCACCATGAAGAGAGTCATCAGCGTTCGGCGGCGATTGCGAAAGACGTTGCGAAAGGCGAGAAGAAGAAACTTAGCCACGGCTGCCTCCATTCGTTGAGTTATCTGAGACAACTTGGCCATCGCATAGGCGGACGATGCGCTCGGTGTGTTCGAGTAGACGGGCGTCGTGCGTGGAAAAGATGAAGGTGAGACCAAGGCTGCGGTTGAGGCCGTGCATGAGGTCGATGAGTTGGGTGGCGTTATGGGTGTCGAGGTTGGCAGTGGGCTCATCGGCCAGGACCAGGGAGGGGCGATGGACAATAGCACGAGCTACGGCTACGCGTTGGCGTTCGCCTCCGGAGAGCAGGTCGGGACGCTGCTGGGCGCGGGCCGAGAGACCAACGCTATCAAGCGCTTCAGCAACGCGCAGACGGCGTTCGCGGCTGCTGACTCCCTGGATTAGCAGCGGATATTCGACATTCTCAGCTGCCGTGAAGACCGGGATGAGGTTGAATGTCTGAAAGACAAAGCCGATCTTTTCGCGGCGGAGCGTAGCCATGCTTCCGGGTTTCAACTTCGAGGTGTCGACGCCATCGACGAGGATTCTGCCGGAGGTGGGCTGGTCGATGCAGCCGATCAAGTTCAGCAGGGTGGTCTTGCCGCTGCCGCTGGGGCCGGAGATGGCCAGAAATTCGCCCGCCGTCACTCGCACGCTGGCTTCAGAGAGGGCGCTGACAAAACTATGGGACGGATGGTTCGTTGGATTATTGTCCAGGGGAAATTTGCGGCTGACTTCTTCGACGCTGACGATTTCTTCCATCGGCCTCACACCTTCCAGGTTCTCAATCTATTTGAAATGTAAATAGGGCGAGGCCAAAGCGCACGAGGTTCCGGATGAAGGGTTGGAATGGCGGACGAGGGGCGAGAATAGATGGATGAACCGGAAGAGAAAACTTCAGAAACTTCACAAATTACCGAAGCGTTCAGACAGGTTTGAGATCTCCAAGCCCTGCTATTGAGGTGGTTTCCATTCTACGCTGAGTTGGTCTCAGATCGGCACTTGGCGAGACGATCCAGCTTCTGGCCTCTTCTTCGGGCGATAAGCGGGCGACGGCCACGCGAGACCTACCGGTGATGTCTGACGCCATCCGAGGTTCTTGTGCGAAGGTGATTGAACGCTTTGCGAATCGGCGAATTCGGAATCTCGACGGTCATTACTTCGCGTCACCGCCAGGTGCGTAATAGCCTTCGCGGGTGACGACAGTCAGGTCGTCTTTGTTGGCCTTGAGGGCGATCTTGTGGAAGCCGTCTTCGATGTCCACCTTGTCAGGGGTGTAAGTCAGCAGATATTGGCCTCGCAGCTCCTCGGCGATTTGGCCGTAGATCTCTTCAAGGTTGTCTTTTTTCTTAGCCTCGAAGTAACGGCCACCAGTACGCGTGGCGATCTTCTCCATGATCTTCTTGCCGTCCACTCCCGGTTCGCTCTGACCACCACCGCCGCGCCGTCCCCCGCCACCGGGATAACCACCCCCGCCACCGGGGTACCCGCCTCCACCTCCGCCGCCGCCCGGCCAGCCGCCCCCATGATGTCCACCGCTACCCGGAAAGCCGTTCTCGCTGCGCTCCTGTTCGCCTTTGAAGTAGATGGTGTAGACGGCCACTCCGGCGCGATCAGCCGCATCGACCGCGTCGTTTAATGTATCTTTGCTGCCCCTGTCCACACCGTCGGAGAAGACGACTAGCGCTTTGCGGCCCGTCTGCGGCTTCATCAGCTCATCGGAAGCCAGAAAGATCGCGTCATAAAGTTGTGTGCCGCCGCGGCCACCGCGCGACCGGCCACTGCTACGGTCATCCCCAGTGGTCTCCGGCCCCTGGGGGTCGTTCCGCTCTTGGCGTGTGGGCCCTAAATCCTGCAGCTCGCGGTGCAGATGTTCGCGCGACGAGGTGAAATCCCTTAGCAGTTCCACCTCGCGGTCGAAGTGGATGAGGAAGGCCTGGTCCCTGTCCCCGTCTTTAGCCGCGCTTGGCGTCGCCGGCAGCATCGTATCTACAAACTTGTCTGCTGCCTTGCGCTCATCTTCCATCGCTCCGGAAAGGCTGCGGCTGGTATCCACCAGCAAGCCCAACCGGTAGGGCAGGTTGGATTCGCGGGTAAAACTCTTGATGGTCTGTGGGCGGCCGTCTTCGGTGAGGGTGAAGTCGCCAATCTTAAGGCTGGTCACAAGCGCGCCGTGTTTGTCGCGCACGGTAACCGGCAGCACAACCTCGCGAGTCTGGAGTTTCACTGTGGCCACCGGCTGGCCGGAGGCAGGTTTTTGGTCTGGGCCTGCCGCAGGCAGCAAGCTCACAGCCAGGAACGCAGCGCAGATGCCATAAGCGGATCGGATTCTCATATCGGTCAAAGTATGCACACCTTCAATCGATTAGACGAGAGCCGCGGCGGAGCGTTGACTGGGCGAGGCCGCAAACTCGGGATTTCAGGCAACATGCCTCTGCGATACCCGTGCACATCAGTAAGGCTACGCCGTTTCGGCTCTGGGAATCGAAAATTGAGAATGTTTGGAGAGAATAAAGAGAAATCTGGTAGCGCTACCGGGAATCGAACCCGGGTTTTAAGATTGAGAATCTCACGTCCT
>CAYVMS010000067.1:0-14993 GCA_964452615.1 uncultured Occallatibacter sp. | reverse complement strand
TCCTTGTGAAGATTCTCGATAGGATCTTCGATCATATGGACCAGACAACGAACGAGGTGGGAAAGACAGACTATAGCTTCGACATTATTCGTTAACGAGCGGTTTCTTCTTCCCTGATGCGGGGCATGGTGATTCAAACCAGGATCGCCATGCGACGCATATTCGCAAGGGAGTGGTGAGAACTTCTCCAACGCAAGTTGGCAGTGTAAAAGGGAGCGGCGATGGGTACACTAGGCTCAAAGGTCCAGCAAGTATTGAACGAGCCGGGTTGTGCCACGAATCAGGCCAAGCCTAGCTTCGATCGGAAAAAGGGTTGCAACCGGATGCTCGCACCCGGCGCTGCTGCCGGCGGTTGCGCCTTCGATGGCGCAAAGATAGCTCTTCAGCCCATAACTGATGTTGTGCATCTGATACATGGGCCGATCAACTGTGAGGGACACTCCTGGGATGGCCGAGGCGCCAAGTCGTCGGGATCAAGCCTTTATCGCACAAGCTTTACCACGGCGATGACAGAGCAGGACATCATTTTTGGCGGTGAAAAGCATCTCTATAAGGCCATCAAAGAGGCTGCCAAGAAATACAATCCACCGGCCATCTTTGTCTACCAGACCTGCGTCCCCTCCATGATTGGCGATGACCTGGAAGCCGTTTGTAAGGCTGCCGCGAAGAAGCTCGGCAAGCCAGTAATTCCCGTCAATGTGCCTGGGTTTGTGGGATCGAAGAATCTGGGAAACAAGCTTGCGGGCGAGGCTCTCTTGGATTATGTGATCGGCACCGAAGAGCCTGCGGAAACGACTCCTTACGATATCAACATTATTGGTGAGTACAATCTCTCCGGTGAGCTCTGGCAGGTAAAGCCCCTGCTCGATGAGCTGGGCATTCGCATTCTAGCCTGCATCTCCGGCGATGCAAAGTATCACGAGATCGCACGCTCTCACCGAGCTCGTGCCGCGATGATGGTCTGTTCGAAAGCCATGATCAATGTGGCACGCAAGATGGAAGAACGCTACGGAATTCCCTACTTCGAGGGATCTTTCTACGGCATTGGAGATATGAGCGATGCTTTGCGTAGAATTGCGCAACTGCTGGTCGAACGCGGGGCAGCAGCAGAACTGCTCGAACGCACTGAAGCCGTCATTGAAAGAGAGGAAGCTCGCGCATGGGAACGGATTGCTCCCTTCAAGGCGCGACTTGCCGGCAAGCGAGCATTGCTCTTCACAGGAGGCGTTAAATCCTGGTCTGTCGTGGCGGCCATGCAAGAGGCGGGTCTTGTCGTCACTGGCACCAGCGTCAAAAAGTCCACACCCGACGACAAAGAGCGCATCAAGGAAATTATGAAGGACGATGCGCACATGTTCGACGACCTGAAGCCGCGCGAGATGTACAAGATGCTGAAGGAGGCGCGAGCCGACATCATGCTCTCCGGTGGGCGTACGCAATTTGTTGCTTTGAAAGCAAAGATGCCATGGCTTGACATTAACCAGGAACGGCATCATGCCTTTGCCGGATACGAGGGCATGGTGGCGCTTGTGAGCGAGATCGACAAGGCGCTTTCCAATCCCATTTGGGAGCAAATTCGCAAGCCTGCACCATGGGACCTTGCAGTCACTCAGGACGAGTTATCCATTCACGTAGCATAGGATGGGCATATGGCGAGAGTTACGATCAACGACAAATACTGCACCGTAAATCCGCTTAAAATGAGCCCGTCCATTGGTGCTGCGCTTGCCTTTATGGGAGTAGATAACTCCATGCCATTGCTTCATGGATCACAAGGTTGCACCTCCTTCGGGCTTGTTTTGTTCGTGCGCCATTTCCGCGAAGCGATCCCGATGCAGACGACGGCGATGAGCGAAGTCGCCACCGTTCTGGGAGGCTTCGACAACTTGGAACAGGCGTTGGTTAATATTGCCGAGCGCACCCATCCGACGTTGATAGGAATCTGCACAACCGGAATCTCCGAGATCAAGGGAGACGACCTGACAGGATTTCTAAAGCTGATTCGTGTCAACAACCCAAAGCTTGATGGTATCGCTCTCGTCGATGTTTCCACGCCTGACTTTCACGGGGTGTTTCAAGACGGATGGGCGACGGCAGTTACACGCATGGTCGAGGAACTTGTTGAGATTCCAAGAACTGAAACCAGACATTCGCGGCGTGTCAACGTGCTGCCTGGCTGCCACATTACTCCCGGTGATATCGATGAACTTCGTGACATCTTTGAGGCATTCAGTCTCGATCCAATCTTCTTGCCGGATCTTTCTGGGTCACTCGATGGACATATTCCGACAGAGTTCACGCCGACATCGCTTGGCGGAATCTCAGTTGAACAAATTCGCAGGATGAGTTCCGCCTGCTGGACCGTCGCCATCGGTGAACAAATGCGGGGAGCTGCAATTACCCTCGAACACCATACCGGAGTTCCTTACAAGCTATTTGACCGACTTACCGGGCTAGCAGTTAACGATGAACTGATGGGCTTCTTATCAGAGATTAGCGGCGTCCCGGTTCCAAAGAAGTATAGGCGTCAACGCAGCCAGTTAATTGATGCAATGCTGGACGGTCACTTCTATTTCGGCGGCAAGCAAGTCGCTATTGCTGCAGAGCCCGATCTGTTATTCGCAATGTCACACTGGCTTCACGAAATGGGATGCAAGATTCAGGCCGCGGTAACCACTTCGGCGTCACCTGTGCTTGAATCCATTCCAGTCGATGAAGTTTTAGTGGGTGACCTGGAAGATCTTGAGCTTCGGTCTGCCGGAGCTGATCTGATCGTCACTCATTCACACGGAAGGCAAGCCGCAGATCGGCTTCAGATCCCCTTGTTTCGTGTTGGAATTCCTGTCTTTGATCGCCTTGGCGCCGGCCAGCAGGTAACGGTTGGTTATAGAGGAACGCGCAACCTAATCTTCGAGGTTGGCAATCTCCTCATGGTAAACGTTCATGAACCTACGCCTGTGACATGGCTTCCGAAGCATCATCGATCTCATGATCTCGTGACGCTTCAATAGATGCGGTAAACGATTTGTGTTTCACAGGAGGACTATGAAAGTCGCCTTTGCAACTGAGGACGGAAAATACGTAAATGCCCACTTTGGATGGGCAAAGAAGATTGCGATTTACGACATCAATCCAGACGACTGCCGTTTTGTGAATTGTGTTGAGTTCATCGGCAATCTTGAAGAGGACGGCAACGAAGATAAGCTTGCGCTAAAGCTTGAAGCAATCAAAGATTGCGCGATTCTCTACGTTGCAGCAATCGGCGGCTCTGCGGCCGCTCGCGTTGTGGCAAAGAACGTTCATCCGATCAAGGTAGCTGAAACTCAAGCAATCGATGATTCACTGCAGCAGCTACAAAAAGTGCTCAACGGAAACCCGCCGCCGTGGATACGTAAGGCGCTGAACAAGGGCAAGGAGCGCACTCTCGATTTCGAAGATGAGGTGATCTATGGCTGAAGACACTGCGGACGTCATTGCACCGCCAACGCGGGGCTTTCTCAGTGAATTGATCAAGCAATGGCGTGCTCAGGATCTGCATGGGTCATGGGATGCGAAGAGCGATTGTGATCTGCTTGAACCCTATGTCATGACACGCGAAAAACGCCTTCAGATCCCTATCATGAGTGACCCTGATCCGGAGACGCTTTGGCGCATGGAATTGTTTTACAACGCTGTCGGACTTGTCATTGAGCGCGCGACTGGCGTAATGGTGTCGCCACTGATGAAGCTCCACCACGAGGGTTTTGGACGTCTCGTACTTACTGCGGGCCGTTTGATCGTATTCAACAAGTACTTGCGCGATGTGCATCGGTTTGGATTTGAAAGCTTGGAGAAGCTGGAGTCAGAGGGCGAAAAGATTGTAGCGGATGGAATTGAATGGATTGAAAAATATCCAGAAGTTGCACGCTACTGAAAGATGCGGAGGCATAAATGGAAGCGGAACAGATTGAAACACAGGCAGTGACGCGTGACGGAAGAGCGTGGCATCCCTCGTATCTACTGGACATTGACCCGGAAGTTTGCATTGGCTGCGGCCGTTGCTTCAAAGTCTGTGGTCGTTCTGTGATGACGCTACAGGGAATCACTGAAGACGGCGATCTGGTCGGGCTTGATGACGATGAAGAGATCTTGCGAAAGGTAATAACTGTCACCGATCCGGGAACATGTATTGGATGTGGGGCATGTGCTCGAGTTTGCGGAAAGAACTGCCAGAAACACGGACCGTCCTAAGGGGCAAACAATGACACCACAGGCTATGTACACGCATCTAATGAAGGCAAACGCGGCCACGCCGTGCGACCTTTTCGATGGACATGTACTGGCGTGTGTCTTTGCCGTAGCTGCGGATGAATGCAGCGCAGGCGGTTTGTTCACTGACGCTCTGGGCATCTGTGGTTCATCCCTCCGCTGCAATATCGAGAGATACTTTCCCGGAACTCTTGAAAGCCTTGAGATGTTCAAGCTCGATGTCGAACCGATAATCAACGAAGATGAGAAGTGCTTGCGGGAGCTATTGCAGCGTTTCCGTACCGCATCGTCCCCCATCAATTCACTATTGACCCTTCTTGTGGCTCGCAGAGCCACACGGCCAAACCATTTATGGCAGGATCTTGGCCTGGCAAATCGAGGTGAGCTATCCAGACTTATGATGCGCCACTTTGTCACACTGGCGCGTCGCAATGATCAAGACATGAAATGGAAGAAATTTTTCTATCGAATGATCTGCCGCGATGATGGATTTAACATGTGCGTTGCCCCAAGCTGCTCCGAGTGTGGCGACTTCGATGCATGTTTTGGCAGCGAATCGGGCGAAAGCCTGCTGGCGCGAACGCGCTTTCATGGTGAGGCTCCGCAGCTAACTCGTATCGAACCCTCATACGCACAATGACCGGGAATTGACATGTCGCAAATGCGACAAATCCGTGCTTGCTCACCGTAGGTAGACGTAAGTGTATATATTTTCAGCACCCTCCGATTGGCCCCCAACGTGCTGCATAGCAAGCAACGCCAGTGACGGAGGGTGCGATGGTCCAACTGACAGAAGTTGCGGCAGGCGCTTTACACTCAGCAATCGCTACGGTTCCCAAATCGATTGTCGGACTGCGAGTAATGGTACGGTCAGGCGGTTGCGCAGGTCTCCAGTACGAAATGGGTCTGGTGGAGAGCGCGGGACCGGAGGACATTTCCTGCGAGAGCCATGGAGTGAAGATATTGATCGATCCCTCCTCCATCGCGTTGATATCCGGCACAACCATAGACTTCGTGGACAGCAATGAAGGAACAGGCTTCTCGTTCAACAATCCAAATGCCCAATCAAGGGTGGGCTGCGGCAAATCATGCTGTTGATTGAGATTGTCTGAGGAATCGCGCTATGACAAAAATGCCAGGCAAGAAAACATGGGTTTACATGGATAACAACGCGACAACGCGTCCCGATTCTCGCGTTGTCGAAGCGATGATTCCATTTCTTCGCGACGACTTTTCAAACCCATCTTCACAGCACGACTTAGGTGTTGCGGCGAAGGATGCCGTACGTGTGGCGCGAAGCCAGGTTTGCGCGTTGATCGGAGCAGAACAGGATAGAGAGATTGTCTTTACTTCGGGAGGAACCGAATCGAATAATACAGCGATCCTCTCGGCTCTCCAAACTCGGGAGGGACGAGACGAGATAGTTACTTCTATGGTCGAGCATCCTGCAGTGCTTGCCCTCTGCGCGCATTTGGAGAAGATGGGGAGGGCTAAGGTTCACCGCATTCCAGTCGACGGCCATGGAAGTCTCAATCTTGATGCATATCGAAGTGCTCTTAGCGAGCGAACTGCTCTCGTCACGATTCAATGGGCCAACAACGAAACAGGAGTTCTGTTTCCGATAGCGTTGCTTGCATCCATGGCGCACGCGAATGGCGCATTGTTTCACTGCGACGCCGTTCAGGCTGCAGGCAGAGTCGAAATGAATATAAAGCAGTCTGAGATTGATATGCTGTCGATTTCGGCGCATAAAATACACGGTCCGAAAGGAGTTGGTGCTCTCTACGTGCGCAACGGAATCAAGTTGGCGCCGCTTATTTATGGCGGCCGTCAAGAACGCGGAAGGCGCGCAGGCACGGAAAATACGCCGGCAATCGTCGGCTTCGGAATGGCCGCCAATCTTGCAGCCGGGAAATTGCAACACGATATGAGCCGAGTATCTTTGTTGCGGGACCACTTGGAACGGGAGATATTGGGTCTTGTTCCCACCGCGATTCGCATAGGAGACAAACGTAACTGCCTACCTAACACTCTCAATATTGCGTTTGAGAATATCGAGGCAGACTCGATTCTGCTCATGCTGAATCGTGAATCAATTGCCGCGTCCTCCGGATCGGCCTGTACATCAGGTTCGCTCAACCCATCGCATGTGTTGACTGCGATGAAGGTCCCATTTAGTCACCTGCGCGGATCGGTGCGTTTCTCGCTTTCACGCGAAACCACAGACCGCGAAGTGGATCGGGTGATTAGAGTCCTTCAACAGGTGGTGAGCGATCTGCAAGCCGGCTCGGTTTCCATGGAGGCTGCATATGTCTAAAGCATCTCGTGTCGTAATCAACGATTCAACACTCAGAGATGGAGAACAGGCTCCCGGAGTTGCGTTCACTCTCGAAGAGAAGCTAGCCATTGCCCTCGCGCTGGAAGATGCTGGTGTGGATGAGATAGAGGCAGGTACTCCGGCAATTGGAGACAGGGAGATCGAAGAGATTGCTGCCATCGGTGGTGCGTTGAGTAAGTCCGAGCCAATTGCCTGGTGTCGCATGACGCGGGCGGATGTCGATGCCGCGCGAAAGACAGGACTGAAGCGGGTCAACCTTTCCATTCCGGTTTCCGATATTCAAATGCGAGCGAAGCTGAACCTGGATCGCGCAGGCGTGCTGAAGCGCATCTCTGATGTGATTTCCTACGCCGTCGATTGCGGACTGCGTGTGGCCGTGGGCGGCGAAGACTCCAGTCGCGCCGAGATGGAGTTTGTGCTGACTGCAGTGGAAGCAGCTGCAAGCGCTGGCGCTCATCGCTTCCGTTATGCGGACACGCTCGGAAATATGGAGCCATTTTCGGTCTACGAGGCATTTACAAAACTAGCGAGTGCGACCGGCCTGGAGTTGGAATTCCATGGCCATGACGACCTTGGCTTGGCCACGGCGAATACACTTGCGGCACTTCGTGGGGGAGCGACTCATGCGAGTGTTTGTGTGCTCGGACTGGGAGAACGCGCTGGCAACGCGGCTCTTGAAGAAGTTGCTGCATGCCTGAATCACTTTCACGGAGTCGGCAGCAATGTGAATCTCGCGCAGTTACCGCGACTCGCTGAAATCGTTGCTAGAGCGGCTCGTCGTCCTATTCCGGTTGGGAAAGCGATCGTCGGCGCCAATGCCTTTACCCATGAATCGGGTATTCATGTCGATGGCCTGCAAAAGGATCCATCTACATATGAGGAATTGTCTCCGCAAGTCTTCGGTCGTGTGCGCGAGGTTGTTCTGGGAAAGCACTCGGGAATGGCATCGGTCGCAGGAGCCCTGCAATCTCTTGGATTGGCAACGGATAGGGTTCGCACGCAATCGGTGCTCGATCAAGTTCGGCAGCGATCCATGCAGGCAAAGCGCGTAATCAACTCAGAGGAATTGCTGGACTTCTACCGGCGCGCAAACGGTACCACGATTTCCATGAACACCCCAATGGAGATGAAATATGACTGTGCTTGAACAACTTGCGAAGCTTTCTTCCGCTGAAGACTATTTTCGCTTTCTCGGTGTCCACTATGATCCTGCGGTGCTGAATGTGGCACGGCTACACATACTGCGTCGCATGGGAGACAATCTTCGCGAGGCCGGACTAGAGCCCGACGAAGACAAAGCTCGCGCCTACTTCCGGGCGCATCTTGAGCGGGCTTACCAGGATTTTGTAGAGTCCACCCCGATCAAGGAGCGAGTTTTCAAGGTCCACAAGGACGCGATCCGTTCCACGGTTTCGCCACTAGTGCGATTATCAATTCCAGGAGATGGGCCGCAGGTGCGTTAGCCTGAGAATCGTCAGGGCTTTGTTCGCCTTTCATTTCTATTTCTTCATATCATCCTTATCACTTCGGCTTTAGCCTTCAGATAAATCATTCAGATTTGTTCTATCGCCTTAGCTTGCAAATCGAAGACGAATGAGCAGCAAGTATGCCCGGGGTCTAGACGCCGGGGGCAGCCGAAAAACATCACTTTCAGGAGATTGTTCATGGCAGATCAAAAGGCACCTCAGATGCAGGCCACTCTGGGCCTAACCGGACTAACCAGCAACGCGATGGCCCTTATAGCTCCGGGCGCCTTTCTTTGGCTCACTTTCGTAATCCAGGCTGGTACAGGCACAACTGCACCGACCATGTGGCTAGGCATCTTTGCCGCACTGCTGCTATGCCTGGCTACTGCGGTCGCCTACGCAGAGATCTCCAAACTCTATCCTGGCACCGGCTCAAGCTACTACTACGCAGAACAGGCGCTTCTGTCCAAGGACAAGTTCTTCAAGTACGCCCGCGTCGCCAAGTTCATCGTCGGGTGGGGATCTCATCTTTACTATTGGGTCTATCCCGGTGTAATGGTGGCAGTTACCGGCGTCTTTGTTGGCTACATCGTTGGCTTCCTATATCCCAACTTCATGAGCGGATCGAACCCTGGACTTATCTTCATGGCGTTGGTGGCGATTGCTTTCTCGTTCTTTGTTGGCTGGATCGCATCGAAGGGTGCTGGAGCCTCCACGGCCGTCAACTTGGCTATCAACATCGTCCAGATCTCTGCGCTGCTGGTCTTCAGTGTGCTGGCCATCGGCTATCGTACAAGCCATCCCGCAGGTTCGCCGGCCTTCCAGTATGACGGACAAACGCTGGCAACTTATAGCTACCAGTTCGCCACAGCCAAGGATGGCTCCGTGGTCCGCGACGCCAATGGCGCTCCAACACCTCTTCTGGATGCAGCAGGCAAGCCGGTCCCATTCACCATCGACTATCCCGAAAAGGACGCCAGTGGCAACTTTCTGTCCCATACTTCCGCTGCCTCGGTTGTGGCACCGCACAAATTTAGTTTCGTCTTTATCCAGGCCACGGTCGCCATTCTGATTTTGGTTGGATTTGAATCGGTGACCTCGATGGGAGGCGAGGCAAAGAACCCCACAAAGCATATTCCTATTGCAGTCATCTCATCACTGCTGATTCAAGGTTTGGTCTGCTACCTGATAGAGTATTTCGCTGCCAATTACTTTCTCAATTCCGGCTATACCATGCAAAGCGCCGTCACATCAGCAGCGCCCATTGGCGACATGATGATCATGGTCGGTGACGGGCTGCTGGGCCAAGGCCACGGCAAGTACTTCATGCTAGCAGAGGCCATCACGGTCTTTCTAGCGCTGATCGGCACAACGCTTAGCTGTATGAACACCGGCGCTCGCGTCACCTATGCGATGGGCAAAGACGACGAGGCTCCCGAGCACTTCGGGATCCTTCATGCCGGATCGCTTAGCCCCCGTAAAGCCATTTGGACGCTGGCCATCATCTCGGCAGTCATCGGCGTCATCGCCGTTGTTTTGGTCTTCGGCGATGCAAGTGCGCCTACTGACGCAGCCATTGCGGCGTTGCCCCACGGCATCTTTTCCAACTTCGGATACCTCTCGCACGACCAGTTAGCCGCGTTGCCCAACTCGCTTCTAACCATAACGCTCACCTCTAACTTCGGCACCTTCATCCTATACGCGCTTAGTTGCCTGCTGTGCATTATTGCTTACCACAGGCGCCACGACTACAGCGTGGTCCGCCACTTGCTCATCCCTGGCTTCGGTCTACTGGCCAATATTGTTTGCATGGCCTTCTATCTGATCAGTCCGGTCTTCGGCCTGGGCACATTCAAGGAGCCTCTATTGGCGCTAGCAATCTCCAGTGCCTGGGGTATCTACGGAGCCATCTACTTCATCCGCTCCTCAAAGGCTAAAGGCAAGGCTGTTCTGCTCACAGTCAAATAGATACGACAACCAGAAAAACGCCAAATAGCGTGCCCCAGGTGGGATCTCCGCTTCGTCTCGTTAGCACGACGAGAAAGGGATTATCACCTGGGCGCTCTTCGCGGCAGGCGCATCCACGCCCCTCTGCCCTGTGGAGACCGCTTTGAGGTCCTCAGTTAACCGGCACCTACTTCTGTTTCAACTATTTGTGATCTTTACCCATTAATGAATCTGTAACCTCAAACCACGGTTTTTGCCTTTTTTTAACCCGAAAGGCGCTGCTTTTCACCAAAAAATTTACTTTCTCGCGCTCCTTGGTGCAATCCCGGAGGGCCTTACCGCGCCAGTGCCCGCAGCGCCGAGACCCCCGCGCCCAGCAATGCAGTCTCGTCGTCGGGCGGCAGAATCTCAAGTCCATAGCTTTGCAACGGACTCATCAGCACCATTGTCTCCAGATGGCTGCGCAGCAGGCTCAAATCCAGAAAGCCCACGTTATGGCCGGTGAAGTAGAAGCGCCCAGGTCCGGCGAGATGGATAAACGAGGCGGTAGCAGCGGCCAGCGCTCGATGCCAAAGATCGACGAACTCTCTGCATCGCGCATCGCCTTGGTGTGCCTGAGCAAAGACCTCCTCCGGCTCAAGATCGAGGAACCTCATTCTCATCGCCCGATAGCCCATGATGCCTTCAAGATGCCCAACGCCGCCGCAGCCGCAATAACGCTCCTTGGGGTCCAGAGTCACGGTGATATGCCCGCCCTCCCAAACGCCCTCGACGTAAGGCCAGCGGCCATAGCCAATGCCCTTGCCGATCGTCCAGACACGAGTCAGTTTGTTGAGCAGTCCGCGCGTAGCAGCCACGCCAGCAGCGATCGCGTCGGCATCGTTGGCTATATGAACAGGCGCATTGATGCCACGCGCCGCTAGCGCCTTGGTCAACTCAAAGCCCATTCGCATCCCTTTGAGCTGCGACAGATTCGGCGAATCCTCGACCACGCCTTGGCTGATGATGCCCGGAACCGCAACTCCGATGGCCTCAACCGGTCTCTGGCCGTCGCCTGCCAGCGTCGCGATCTGCGTCGCCAGCATCTCGACCAGGTCGCTACCGGGAATCGCCGACAGTGCATCCACGTCGTCCGCGTCGCCCGGATAGCACAGCGGCTTGCCGGTCAGCCGTTGATCCTCAAGCCTGCCGGCCACAATGTGTTCCGTAATTACTACGCCGATCGCGGTGGTCATTGCCCCTCCTTGCGAATTTGGGAAGGTCTACTCGGCCTGGTAGCGATGCAGCCTGCCCAGGCCGTTGAAGGCCGCAACTTTGTAACACTCAGCAAGAGTCGGATAGTTGAAGACATTGTCGATGAAGTAATCCACCGTACCGCCCAGCACCATCACCGCCTGGCCGATGTGAATAAGCTCGCTGGCCTCTTCGCCGATGATGTGCACCCCCAGCACCGCGCGCGTATCGCGATGGAAGATCAGCTTCAAACGTCCAGTAGTATCGCCGCGAATCTGCCCCCGAGCGGTCTCGCGATAGTAAGCCATACCCACTTCGTAGGGCACGTCATCGCTGGTCAACTGCTCCTCGGTCTTGCCGATAAAGCTGATCTCCGGAATCGTGTAAATTCCGTACGGATAAAAGCTGGAGTTCGTTTTGGCGCAGCGATCATTGAAGGCGTGCGCGGTGGCCAGCCGCCCCTGCTCCATTGAAACCGAGGCCAGCGAAGGAAAGCCCACCACATCGCCGACTGCATAGATATGTTCAACATTGGTTTGGAAGTGTTCATTGACGGGAATGCGCCCGCGGCTGTCGGCTTCCAAACCAGCTGCAGCAAGGTTGAGATCGTCAATTGCTCCTTGCCGGCCGATCGCATAGAGAAGTGCGTCGCCGGAGATGCGCTTCTTGCTCTCCAGATTGGCGACAACGGTAGCGTCGGGCAGCTCTTCAACGCTCTGCACCTCTTCGCCGAGGCGCAAAGTGACACGTGCGTCACGCAGGTGATAGCTGAGCGCCTCAATGATTTCACGGTCGGCGAACTCGAGCAGACGGTCGCGCTTTTCGATAACCGTCACGCGCACGCCAAGCACGGCGAACATGCAGGCGTATTCCACGCCTATCACGCCGCCGCCCACCACAATCAGCGTGCGAGGCAGCACCGGCAAATCGAGAATCTGGTCGCTGTTAACGATGGACCGACCGTTGATCGGCACCTTCGCAGAGGTAGCTGGCTTGGTGCCCACGGCCACAATTATGCGGTCGGCTTCGAGTGTGGTTTCATTCTGTGGGCCTACGACGCGAATCTGATTCGGACTAACGAAATGGGCTATGCCGTGTACCACTTCAATGCCATTGCGCGAGAGCTGCGCTTCGGTCACGTCCACTTCGGTCTTGATCACCGCCTGCACGCGGAATGCAAGGTCGGCCATGCTGATCTTCTCTTTGACCCGGTAGTTGATGCCGTAGACCGAGCGGTAGTTATAGCCGGAGAGGTGCAGCACGGCTTCGCGCATGGTCTTCGATGGGATGGTACCGGTATTGATGCACACACCGCCCACGACGGCTCGCGCCTCGACGACTGCAACGCGCTTGTTCATCTTGGCTGCAGCCACGGCCGCCCGCTGCCCGGAGGGTCCGGAACCAATGACGATCAGGTCATACTTGATAGCGCTCACTTGAATATCTCTCTCGATAGTTTCGATGCAGTTCTCGCTAGGTTTCAGTTGCAAAACCTAAACCATCTTGCACTAAACAATGTCTGGCGAACAATCAACTCACCAGTTTTGTGTCAGGGCACGACTTCAGTCGTGCCAAAAACTCAACCCAATCATCTGGGCTTTAGCCCCCGCCGGGTGCCGGATGCCCCAGGGCCCTCGCATTTGGGAACCTGGGAGACCACAATCCTTAAATCGCCTCATAGCACCCAGGCTATCCATGCCGTTGCAGATGATTTCCTCTCAAGCGTACACAATCATACATGGGTGAGAAAATGTCGAACCAGAAACCAATCGCAACCAATTCCCGACTCCATGGTCCCTGAGTCCCGGTTCCCATTTATCCCCTCCCCCCCTATTCACTGTGAAACTGTGAGACTGTGAACTTTGCCGGGTGCCCCAGATCCGGGGTCCCCACGGACAGGTCTTAGTCCGTGGGGTGGAGGTCCCTCGCATTTGGGGACCTGGGAAACCACAACCCTCAACAAGAGCCACGCCTGCACATTCAAGCTGAATTACTGATAGAAGCTCTGAATCCAGTTCTGAAGAAGCGCCGGGAAGCATCCGAGAACGACGACAGCAGCCGCGATAAAGAGCAACACCGCCATCGTCACCGGATGCGCCTTGATCGGCGTCTCGTCGATGGCAGGCATCACGTAAGCCCGCTTGAGAACCTGCAAATAGTAATAGAGCGAAACCGCGCTAAGCGCGACAGCCAAAGCAACAAGAGCAAACGGAACCGGCCCAGCAGAGACGCCCAACACAGCCGCAAACAAATTGAACTTGGCCCAGAACCCCACCAGCGGCGGAATCCCGGCCAGCGAGAGGAAAAGCACCAGCAACACCGCCGCCAGCAGCGGATTGCGCTTATGCAGACCCCGGAATGAGTCGAGCCGGTCGCTGCCAGTAGCGCGCTCGACAACCGAGATGACGCCGAATGCGCCAATGGTTGTTAGGCCATAAGTGAGGATGTAGAAAAGGACGGCTTCTGCACTGTGGAGGTTCGGCCCAGTCGAATTCAGAAAAAACTCAAACGGGCTTCCCTTCCCCATGTAGGCTCGCTGTGTGGCAATTCCAAGCAAGATGTAACCAGCGTGAGCAATTGCCGAGTAAGCAAGCAGCCGACGGACACTGACCTGTGCAAGTGCGGCAAGATTTCCAACAATCATTGACGCCGCAGCGACAATTAGGAGAATCATGGCCAACGATTGCCATGTTTGGTATTCGTTGTATAGGTATTGGTCGACAACGTGTTTCTCGCCGCTGATCGGACCACCAGGCATGAGTAAATTACCGCTAATGGTCAGCAAGAGCGCGAAGCTAGCCACCTTGGAGACTGATGCAATGAAAGCCGCCGCCGAAGCAGGCGCTCCTTCATAAGTATCGGGTGCCCACAAATGGAACGGGACTGCCGCAACCTTGAAACCGAGACCGGCAACAATGAGAATCCAAGCGACATAAAAAAGTGGACTCGCTCCTGATTCTCCGATGAAGTATCGAATCCAATAGAGGTCCGTGCTGCCAGTTAAGCCATAAAGGTAACTGAAACCAAACAACAGAAACGCCGCCGACATTCCGCCAAATAAGTAATATTTGAGCGCGGCTTCGGCGCTCTTGCCAGAACTCTTCGCAAATGCAGTCATGATGTAAAGGCCGAGACTCAGAAGTTCCAAGCCGATGAAGATCACCAGTAGATCCCGGGCACTCGCAACCAGCAATCCGCCAGAGGCGGCCATCAGCACGACAGCCACATATTCGCCGACATGCCGCGTGAAATCCAGATCGATCAGTAATAGGAGGGTGAGCGCGGTCAGCAAAAGAATCCCGACCTGCGCAACCGCAACGCTCCCACCGTTCGCGAGAACCAGGGAATCGTCAATATATAGCCCGAACCCGACCTGAATTCCGATTGCCGAAATTGCCGCACCGCAGCCGGCTACGCCTAAGAGCGCCGCCACGGCCACGCGCACTTTGAGCGCAGCCTTGCGCAGGAAGCCTAGATCGACGATCAGCACAACCAGCGCCGCTACTTCAAGCCCCGTCTCAGGCAGCGTGACGCGGAAGAGGTCTGCGTAGTTCATTGCACACCTCCCGCGAGCAGCGCCTTCACGGCCGGTTCTATCGTGTCGAGCAGGACTCTTGGCCAGAGGCCTACGATCAGACTGGCCAAGCCGAGCAGCGCAACGCCGGTGACCTCAGGCCATGTGATCAGAGCGAAGTGATGGCCGTGCTCCTCTTCCAGCACATGCGCGCTGGGCAAGAGATCCGAGAAGAATGCCTTTTGCA
>CAYVMS010000066.1:0-15058 GCA_964452615.1 uncultured Occallatibacter sp. | reverse complement strand
TGACCATGACCAGCTCGCCGGGGAGCACGTCGCGCTCAAACTCGGCGCGCAGCAGGTCAAAGGCGCAGCTCTCTGAGGCAAAGACGATGGTGTCAGGACCATCTGGATTCTTTATGCGGCCCATCGAGAGCGGCCGGAAGCCGCGTGGATCGCGGGCTGCAAAGATCCGGTCGCGAGTCATCATCACGATGGAGAAAGCGCCGTCGATCTGCGAGAGCGAGTCGGCAATGCAGTCAACCAGCGTTCCCGCGTGCGAGTGGGCGATGAGCTGAACGATGATCTCGGAGTCCGAGGTGGTCTGGAAGTATGCGCCATCCCGCTCAAGCCGCGCGCGGATGTTGCCCAGGTTGACGAGGTTGCCGTTGTGCGCAATGGCGATGAGGCCTTTTGTCGAATCGACGCGAATGGGCTGCGCGTTGAGCAGCGCCGAGTCACCAGTCGTCGAGTAGCGAGTATGACCGATGGCCATCGGACCGGGAAGCTTGGCCAGTACGTCGTCCGTGAAGATCTCCGAGACCAGCCCCATGCCCTTGATGTTGGCCAGATGCTGACCGTCGGCCGTTGCAATGCCTGCCGACTCTTGCCCGCGATGCTGCAAAGCGTAGAGGCCGAGATAGGCTTGGCGGGCGGCGTCGGGGTGTCCGTGGATGGCGATCACACCGCACTCTTCGCGAAGCTTGGGGTCTTCGCTTCCAAAAAATGGGTGCCCCATATCTGACGCGCTCTTTGCGTCAGATGTGGGAGAGCCTTTCAGCTCAGCCGACCTGTCCAGAATTCCCTCGACCCCCTGAAAGAGCAGCCCCCTCATGCCATTACCTCGCCATGGAGAGTTGCTTCCAGTGCGGATGCCCATGGCTTGCGAAGATCGTCAAGCGGCGCCGAGATGAAAGGCTCGCGCTCGACCGAGATCTCCAGGCGGCTCCCGCCGGTGGTGCCGATGCGGGCGACAAAGAAGCTGTATTCCCCGGCCAATGTCTCGATCTTTGAGATGTTGTCGGGGTTGGCCGTGACGAGCACCGTGGAGGCCGGCTCGGCAAAGAGACCAAAGAGCGGGTGAACCATGAGCGACTGTTCCTGCTCGACCGTCGCGCCGATTCCCTTGGGAAATCCCGCCTGCGCAAGGGCAACAGCGATGCCGCCGTCAGAGATGTCGCGCGCGGAACGAAGCAGCTTGTTAGCGGCCAGTCCCTGCAGCAGAACGTGTAGGTCGGCCTCAGCGTCGAGGTCGAGCGGCGGAGGCTGACCCCAGATTCCGCCGAGAATGACCTTTGCGTATTCTGAAGCGCCAAAACCCGCAAGATCTGTTGTAGCTGTCTCTTCGGGCGCATCCATGTCTTCGTGCGCTACAGGCTCATTTGCCTCGATCTCAACCGGATAATATTTCATCGGCTCTGGATGAAACGGAACGCTAAGGCTGGGGTCGGGCTCCTTGCCCTTCGGAATCGGCCAAAGCAGCAAAATCGCGTCGCCAGCTTTCTGGAAGTCCGCAGGAACCGCCTTGGTTACATCCTCCAGAATGCCCACGATGCCCAGCACGGGGGTCGGATAAATCCCTTCGCCGCGCGTCTCGTTATAAAGTGAAACATTGCCACCCGTGATCGGAGTTCCCAGCGCTGTACAGGCCTCGGCGATGCCGTCAATGGCAGCCGAAAGCTGGGCCATAATCTCCGGCTTCTCGGGATTGCCAAAGTTGAGGCAGTTGGTCGCAGCCACTGGCTTCGCGCCGGTCATGGCGACCTTGCGGGCAGCTTCCGCCGTGGCATGCATCGCGCCCAGCTTCGGATCGAGGTAAGCCCATCGGCCATTGCCGTCCAGAGCCATCGCCAGTGCGCGTTCGTGTCCCGGCGTGCCGGTGCCCTTGAGGCGCATTACGCCGCCCTCGCCGCCGGGGCCGATGACGGTGTTGGTCTGCACCATGGTGTCGTACTGTTCGTGAACCCAGCGCTTGGAGCAGACATTGGCGCTGGCCAGCAGCTTCTTCAGGTCCGCGGTAAAGTCGCGGTCCTCGGCCAGCTTGGCCGCTATCTCTTCCGGCGGGTCGAGCGGAATCGGCGTCTTCCATACGCCAACAGGGCGGTGGTAGAGCGGAGCGTCGTCCGTAAGCGATTGGTTGGGAATGTCGGCCACCAAAACGCCATGATGGCGGATGCGCAGCCGGGGCTCCGGTTGAACCGTGCCCACGATGACGCCGTCCAGTCCCCATTTCTTGAAGACGCTCAACACCTCATCTTCGCGGCCCTTGATGGCCACCAGCAGCATTCGCTCCTGGCTCTCAGAGAGCATGATTTCGTAGGCGGTCATGCCGGTTTCGCGTTGCGGAACGAGGTCCAGCTCGACGTCGAGTCCCACGCCGCCACGCGCGCCCATCTCACAAGTGGAACAGGTGAGACCCGCCGCCCCCATGTCCTGAATGCCTACGATAACGCCCGTGCGCATGGCCTCGAGGCAGGCCTCCATCAGCAGCTTTTCCATGAAGGGGTCGCCCACCTGCACGTTGGGACGCTTGGCTTCGGTGCCTTCGTGAAACTCTTCGCTGGCCATGGTCGCGCCGTGAATGCCGTCGCGGCCAGTCTTGGCGCCAACGTAGATCACCGGGTTACCCGCGCCCGTCGCTTTGCCATAGAAGATTTCGTCCTTGCGGACCATTCCCAGGGCGAAAGCGTTTACCAGCGGATTGCCGCTATAGCAGGCCTCGAACTTGGTTTCGCCGCCCAGGCAAGGCACCCCAAAACAGTTACCATAGCCGGCGATGCCGCTAACCACGCCCTCGACGATCGAGTGATTCTTGGCAATCAGCACGGGGTCCGACTCATCTGCGTCGGCTTCAATTGAGCCGAAGCGCAGCGAATCCATCACCGCCAGCGGCCGCGCGCCCATGGTGAAGATGTCGCGCAAAATGCCGCCCACACCGGTCGCCGCGCCCTGAAAGGGCTCGATGTAGCTCGGGTGATTGTGGCTCTCGATCTTGAAAGCGCAGGCCCAGCCGTCGCCAACGTCGATGATTCCGGCGTTTTCGCCCGGCCCCTGGACAACCAGATCGCTCTTGGTCGGCAGCCGCTTCAGATGCACGCGGCTTGATTTGTAGGAGCAATGTTCGCTCCACATAACGCTGTAAATGCCCAGTTCGGTCAACGAAGGCACACGCCCGAGCGCAGCCTCGATGCGGCTGTACTCATCCGCGGTTATGCTGTGCTGGGCGAGCAACGCCGGAGTGATTTCAACCGGCTCGGGAACGACTGCAGAGGATGCTGTGGTCATCACGATTGCCTTAATTGTCGCACGATTGTCACACTCAGGAACGGTCGGCCGGTGTGGAAAGCCAGGGACAGTGCCAAAACCCGCAATTACAACGCATTCCGCCGCCAGATTCCTGACTCAACTGCGGGACGAAACCGCTTTGCCGCGTTTGTTTCGGCAGCAGCTACCTGTGAAGGTGCCAAAGCAGCCAGACCCCTATCGAGAGCCGCAGACCTTTGGCGCAAGGCAAAGGCTGTCCGGTCCTTTGAGGGCGGGTTCCCACCCCAAAGCCGAGTGGCGGAACTGCCAGGCGCGGCGGATTCAAAATCCGTTTTACTTGACTGCCGTAGAATTATGCACAAAGCCGCATCTGATATAAATAACACATTATATTTTAGTTAGCTTGATTCAAGCTGGTCGACCAGGCTCTCCGCGAGCTGCGGACTAATCAGAAAATTTATAGTCCGCACTTTCGGCGCTTACTCGAAACGGAAGCATCCATCCTCGAAAACGAGTTCACTCTTACCCGCTTGCACACCGCGCTCGGCTACCAAAGTCCCTACGAGACGAAGCTCAAAGAGTACGAGCAGCGTCTGGCCGTGATCGACAAGGAACTGCTCGGCAAGACGGAAGAGGTCGAGGAACTTGTCGATGCGGAAACCGAGGAGCTTTCGTCTTCAAAGACCCTTACGGTCGATCAAGAAATCGCGAACAACAACGAAATCGTTCGCGCTGATACCGTCGAAGACAAATCCCCAGCCCAGGTCGCCGTCGATGATGGCCCAGGCGAAGCCCTTGAAGTGTCGCCCAACCGGAAGTTACCATGTAGTCGCCCCGCCAGAGTTCAGGCCCATGCCGGTTTTTTCAGCAGGCTGTGATGCGTTGCCTTACACATAAAGAGGCCAAAATCGAGTTTTTCCGCAACTGGGGGTTCGGGTTCGGCAAACGTTATTTGTTCACGGCACCGTTTGGATAATCCACCCGGATGGTCAGAATCTCATAGGGATGAATCGGCACCTTGACCACGTCTCCTGTCACATCCAGTGCACTTGCCTCCGGTGTCTCTGTCGATTCCATCAGGTTGGTCACAGTCGCCGAGACCGCTCCCGGAGGCACACGAAACCTCGCGGCCGTTGCCTTTCCCGCCCATTCGTAGCCTCTCAAGATCAAGGCGTTCGAGTCTTCCGCCTTCTTCATCGCGGTCAGCACAATATTCTCCGGTGCGACCGATGCGAAGGAGTAAACGGCCGGCGTCGAGCCGGGATGCGCCGTGGTGGTGACAGCCGTGAGCGGGTAGTTGTATTCCCAGCCGTGACGAACGGTCTGCGCCTCTCTCCATGTGCCCAGGTGCGGATAAAGCGCATAGCGGAAGTGATGATGGCCGCGATCCGCCTCGGGATCCGGCCAGACCGGCGAACGCAGCAGCGTGAGTCGCAGCACGTTATCCGCGGCATCGTAGCCGTACTTTGACTCATTGATCACGCTCAGCCCATAAACCCTAAAGCCTTCCCCTTTGCCTGAAAGATCCGCCCAGCGCATTGCCGCAACTTCAAACTGCGCCTTCTCCCAACTGTTGTTGCGCGTCGTGGGCCGCTCGATTGTCCCGTAAGGAATCTCGTAAGTCGCGTGGTCACTCGAAACCGTCAGTGGAAAGGCTGCCTTGAGCAGCACATGTGTCTCGTGCCAGTCGATCTCGTTATCGACGTCAACCTGATCGGAGCCAGTTCTCAAGCTGATCGTCTGCACAAATTTCGAATTCTGCCACGTGCGTGTCACGCGAACTCCCGGAGATCGCGTATCCCCACCCACAAGTTCGACGCGGTCGGCATGAGTCAGCAGCGTTGGCGGCTGGTCGAGCGTTCCGGAATCGATATTCCATGCGTCGTATTGCTTGGGCGTGTCTTTGAATGCCTGAAGCTCATTGGCGCAGCCGTCGTGAGCAACGGTTTCGACGGCGATCTCTGACGGCCTGGCTGGCGCCACTCCCTCTTCGACCGTCGTCCACTTCCTTTCCTCCTGCCCCTGATTCCAATGCATCTGCAAGCTGGTGATGCAGCCGGTGGCCTTATCGACGGTCAGTTGCAGCTTGTTGTTGCGAATCCGAATGATCGATTCGCTCTCGTAGCTCTGCGGAATCAGGGCTCTTGATTCTCCAGCGTGGCCGGCGTTATCCGCCTCCAACACCAGGTGATAGACCGCATAGCCGAGCCCTTGAACCTCAACATCCGCATCCATCTCCGCGACGCCGGTCTGCTGATCCCAAGTCACACGACTCGGATAACTGATTGAGCCTGAGCCCTTCGGCGGTACGATGCGGAAGTGATAGCCCTCCTTATAGGGAACCTGCGCTTTGATCCTCACCTTGCCCGTTCGCGTCCAACCAAGAGGATTGAAGATCACGACCGGCGTGCCATCGCCCTGCGTGTCGATGCCCTCGACCACCGTCTCCAGCGAGGTGCGCGTGATCTCATTTGTAGACAAGCGCACCACGTCGTAGTCCTTCTGCGCGTCCTTATAGATCTGGCCAATGCCTGAGCCCGCCGCCAGATCGTGGAACTGGTTGAAGAGCACCTTCTTCCAGTCCTCGGTCAGCTCCACCGCGGGATAACTCCTTCCGTCGAGCCATGCCAGCGATGCCCACTTCTCTGCATTGAGCATCTCCTCTTCTGACTCGCGCATATTGCGCTTGTGATTGGCTTGGGTCGTCATCACGCCGCGATGATATTCGAAGTAAAGCTCGCTCTTCCAGGTGGGAATGCTGACCTTGCCGGGAACTGCCGGTGGAGGCGTATAGCCCTTCGCAATCGACGCGTAATCCCACACCGGACTGTCTGGAGCAATCTGCCTTTCGAGAGACGTGAAATACGACTGCGCCGTGCCGAACTGAATCTTCGGCGTCACATGTCCTGCCGCGGCCCAATGCGCGCCCTCATCGAGAATCGCCCGTGTCGGTCCGCCGCCATGATCGCCAACACCGTAAAGGTCCATGATTCCGGGCAGCCCACTGGCCTGCTTCTGCGCGATGGTGAAGTCCCGTGCCAGCCGCACCGGGTTCAGATTATCGTTGGCATAGTCGTGGGGAAAGTATGTCAGTATCTTTGACCCGTCTGGCGACTCCCACCAGAAAAACTTGAACGGCAACTGGTTCGTATCGTTCCACGCCATCTTCTGCGTTACAAAGTAGTCAATGCCGCTCTTCTTATAGATCTGCGGCAACTGCCACGTATATCCAAAGGAATCGGGATTCCAGCCAATCCGCACATCGACGCCGTAAGCCTGCTTGTACCAGCGCTTTCCTACGAGCAATTGCCGCACCAGTGATTCGCCGTCGGGCATATTCAAGTCCGGCTCAACCCACATGCCACCAACGATCTCCCAGCGCCCTTCCTCAATGCGTTTCTGAATCTCGGCATTCATCTCGGGATATTTGTCGGCGATCCACTCGTTATATGCCGCAGCCGATTGCGTATATGTGTAATCGGGATACTCATACATCAGTTGCAGCGCAGTGCCGAAGGTGCGCTTGACCACATCCACCGTCTCAGTCCACGGCCACAGCCACGCAGCATCGATATGCGAGTTGCCGGTGAGATGAAACGTGACCTGCCGCAAGAGAGGCGTCAGGGCTTCAAGTTTTGCGTGCGCCGCCTTGAGGCTGGCATCGAACTTCGCCTGGTCATGTGCGTCGAGAGCAGCCACGTTCACCGTGCGGACAGCATCGGAAAGTGTAGCCAACTGCGATGGATCATTGGGCGCAAGCGCCGGAACCAGCAACGCTGCCGAGAGAAACTCCTTGCGCAGGTCCTCGGGATTCGGCCGGTTCTCCGGGAAATCGATCTTCAGCGTCGCGCCTTCGATGCGTTTGTCGTCCACGGTTTGTAAAAGCTTAATTGCGACCGAGACTGTGTCGCCTGACGCAGCATGGTCGAAGAGAACAATCGGCTCCAGATCGTCACCCATCGCCACACGGCGGCCATTGAAGTAGATAATCTCCGGCATCGGTCCATTCGCGCTGGCATGAAACTGGAACCAGATGCGCGCGCCGGTCAGATCGTAGCCGCTTTGCGTGGCCGGAACCACATAGGTCTGCCGAAACCAGACCGTATCTTTGGAAGCCGTGCCCTTTGAGATGGGCTGCCATGCGCTCTCGTTCAGATTGACTGCTTCTCCATGAGCCAGGTCGCCCGCCTGCATCTTCCAGGTTCCATCGGAAAGCTCACGCAGGCTAGAGAGGCGGTTGATCGCCGCTTGTGCGTCGGAGGGCAAAGCGGCAGCAATCTTCGCGGCTTCGGCGGTGGTCTGCGCTGCCGCGCGGCCTGCAAAGAGTGCGGCTCCGATCAGTGCGGCAACACAAACCATACGTACGAGATGCAGCTTCGAGACTGAGTTCATTGCAAGTGATCCTCCCCGCCATGGTAAGCCAGCGAAACGCTTCTCGAAAACATTAGAGTGTTGGAGTTGTCCAAATAAGTTGATGGCAAAAGGGGTACGGCCCTAATTCACCGGTTGAGTGACGCGCACTTCCGAGCAGCCGCCAGGTGGAAGAGTCATTCTCAAAGCGTTCTGCATCTAAATATAGAAGAAAAAAAATTGCAGATATTGAGTGTTTCGTTGCACGGGCGGAGGAGGAGAAATGTGATCCATCTCACAAAATGGGATAGAGTCCCCCTCTTCAAGGCGCATACTAGTGGTAGGCCGTTTTCATCAGAGGAGCACTTCCCCTTGGGTTTCCTCGCTTTCACCTCGGCCGAACCATTCGCTTGTGTATTCCATCTGAGCCGCACTTGACGTTCGGCTCGATGGATCAATGGAACGAACCGCGGCGCGGATTCGAGAGAAGAGCCTTCTCTCGATGACTATGCTCAGACGCAGGCCGATGACGCCGATGCAAGAACTGTAGTAAGCCAACAGGAGAACTCATGACTGCTGCTGCTCGCTTTCCCGGAATACGGGTTACCGCAAATGGAAATCAACTCGTCTCCTATCACACAGAGACGCGCATCGCCGACGCCGGCGTCTTCTATCCGATTACGCCTTCCACAGAGGGCGGCGAGCTCTTCCAGCAGGCCTATGCCGAGGGCCATTTGAACGTCTTTGGGCAGAACACCATCGCCATCGAGACCGAGGGCGAACACGCGGCCCAGGGCGGTGCCATCGCTCACTCCGTTTGCGGCAAGCGCGTGGTCAACTTCACCTCCGGCCAGGGTGTGGTCTATGGCGTTGAGCAGTACTACCACGCGCCGGGCAAGGGTTCGACGATGGTGCTCGAAGTTGGCGCACGCGCGCTCACCAAACACGCCCTCAATGTGCACTGCGGCCACGACGACATCTACGGCGCGCTCGACACCGGATGGATCATGCTCTTCGGCAAAGACGCTCAGCAGGCCGCCGATCAGGCGCTAATCCTGCGCCGCGTCACCGAGCTGAGCCTCACCCCCGGCATCAATATCATGGATGGCTTCCTCACTTCGCATCTCGAACGCACTTTTCATAAGCATGAATCCGAGCTGATCCGCGAGTACCTCGGCGCGCCCGACGACATCATCGACTGCCCGACCGAGGCGCAGCGCACCCTCTTTGGCCCCACACGCCGCCGCGTCCCCAAGATGATGGACCTCACCAATCCCATCCTTCTCGGTCCCGTCCAAAACCAGGAACACTATATGAATGGCGTCGTGGCCCGGCGCAACAACTTTGCCGAGCCGATTCTCGATTTTCTTGAGGCCGCCTACAAAGAATTCGCCGATCTCACCGGTCGCAACTACGGCCTTATCAGCGAATACAAGACCAGCGACGCCGAGACAGTCTTCGTCTCCCTTGGCTCTGCCGCTGAAAACATCGAAGCGGCCGTAGATTATCTTCGCCAGACGCGCGGCGCAAGCGTCGGCTCCATCCACGTCAACGTGATTCGTCCCTTCCCCGAGGCCGCTATCGTAGCCGCACTCAAGGGCAAGAAAAACGTCATCATTCTCGAGCGCACCGACGAAGCTCTCTCCGGCGACAATCCCCTTGGCCGCGACATTCGCACAGCATTTTCAAAAGCCGTCCAGGGAGTTGAGGGCTTGCCTGCGACTTCTCTCGCAGAGGTTCCCAAGATCTACGGCGGCAGCTACGGCCTCGGTTCACGCGACTTCCGCCCCGAGCACATCTTTGGCGCATACGAATTCGCCACCGCCAACCGCGCGCGCCAAGACGGCAAGACCGCAGCCGATGGCATCAGCTTCTTCGTACTCGGCATCGACCACCCCTATGCGGTTGTCGGCGACGAGTCGCCATCGCTGCTGCCCGAGGGCGCTGTGGCAGTTCGCTTCCATTCCATCGGCGGCTGGGGAGCCATCACCACCGGCAAAAACCTCGGCGCAATTCTCGGCGATCTCAACGATCTGCTCTATGCCCGCGACCACGTCAAAGACGAGTACGGCCTCCCTAAAGAAATCATTCATGTCTCGGCTAATCCCAAATACGGCTCAGAAAAGAAAGGCGCGCCGACCAGCTACTTCATGGTTGCCGCCAAAGACCGCATTCGCGTCAACTGCGATCTGCGCCACGTCACGGTTGTTCTCTGCTGCGACCCCAAAGCCTTCACCCACACCAATCCCCTCGACGGCATGGCCGAGGGCGGCAGCCTGGTATGGGAATCGGATGTAGAGGGAGAACAAGCGTGGGAACGCTTGCCACTCTGGGCACGCAAGCAGATCATCGACAAGAACATTCGCGTCTTCACGCTTCCCGGCTTTGCCATTGCGAAGAAAGCCACCGACCGCGGCGATCTGCAACTGCGTATGCAGGGCAATGCCTTCCTCGGAGCGTTCTTCGCCGTCAGCACGCTGCTTCAGGAGTTCGGCATCACCCAGGAGCAGTATCGCGAAGTCGTCCATAAGCAATACGTGAAGAAGTTCGGCAAGCTCGGCGACGCCGTTGTCGCCTCCAACATGGAAGTTATGATGCAAGGCTTCGATCAGGTCAAGGAGATCAAGATCGGCGTGCTCGCTGCGGCCGACCACTCCACCCTGCGTGGCCATGCGCTCTTGCCCATTCTTGAGGCGGTTCCCGCCGGCGAATCCAGTTGCGGCACCGGCTGCCGCTCCCACGCGCTGCCCGCCGGACAGGCCGAGCGCCCACCCATTGCTCGCGTTGCCACCTTCGACGCTGAGTTCCGCTCCCACTTTGGATACAACCAGCCCGCCTCGCCGCTCTCGGCCATGGGCATGATCGCTGCCGCCACTGGCGATACGGCCTCCAAGTACGTAGCTCGCCGCGAAACTCCGCTTTTCATTCCCGAGAACTGCACCCAGTGCATGGAGTGCATCTCCGTCTGCCCCGACACGGCTCTGCCCAACACCGCGCAGGACCTGACTACGCTGCTCCGCACTGCCGTGAACAGCTACGTCGCCGATCCCGCCGACCGCTCCAAGCTCATTTCCGCGCTCCCCGAGATCGAGCGCCAAACTCGCCAGCGTATGGTCGCCGAGGGCAAATCCGGAACCCCGCTGCCCACCATTCTTCGCGAAGTCACAGACACTGTTGACGGATTTTCTGCCGCGGCTAAGCAGCAGTTCTTCGACATCATCGCCAAAGTCCCCATGGCCTATCAGAAGGTCAACGCCATCTTCTCTTCACCCGAGCGAAAGGCTCCCGGCTCCGGCGGCATCTTTTCCATCTTTGTTTCGGATCTCTGCAAAGGATGCGCCGCCTGCGTCACAGCCTGCGGCGACCACAATGCACTCAAGATGGTTGCCGAGACCGAAGAGGTCAATGCCGAGCACATGACCGGCACTCACTTCCTCGATCTGCTGCCCGACACGTCGCAGAAGTATCTCGGCCTCTTCAACTCCGCCAATCCCGCTGACTCCAAGACCGCCACGTTGCGCAACATGCTCATGGTCCGCTCCAACTACGACGCGCTCGTCTCTGGCGACGGAGCCTGCGCCGGTTGCGGAGAAAAGTCCGTTCTCCGCTCCATCGCCGCAGTCACCGAGGCCTACATGCGCCCCGTCTTCCATGCCAAGAGCGACCGCTTCCTCGCCAAAGCCGGCGAACTTGAAAAGTCCGGCGTCGACCGCCTCTCCAAGTTACAGTCAACCAACCCCGCTGAATACGCCTTGCTCCGTCAGGCCATTGCGCACCTCGTTCTCGGCCTCGGCGGCGAAGACGAACCCGACACCAAAGCACGCATCGCCGCCTATGAGGCTGCCAATGGTCTCCTCACCGACGCCCAGTTGGTCGAGGCCATCGCCGCGGTGCTGCTAACTGAGGCCTTCAACCACAAAAATCTGCAACCGGTCGATGGCCGCCTGGCAAACGGCATGAGCGTAATGGCTATGGCCGCGCACACCGGCTGCAACACCGTCTATGGCTCAACCGCGCCCAACAACCCGCACCCCTATCCGTGGATGAACTCGCTCTTCCAGGACGGTGTCACCGTCGGCTGGCTCATGGGCGAGAGCTTCATCGTCGATCACGCTCGCCGCTCCGTCATTCCCGAGCGTCTCGCAGACGCATTGCTCACGCGGGACAGCAACGTAATTGATGACCAGGACTATTACAACCTCACCCACTTCACTGACGCGCTCATGACCGACCAGGAGATCGTCGAACTCCCCAAGGTCTGGGTCGTTGGCGGCGACGGTGGCATCGGCGATATCGGCTATCAGAACACCTCCAAGGTCATGCTCCAGAACCGGCCCAACGTCAAAGTCCTGATGCTCGATACTCAGGTTTATTCCAACACCGGCGGCCAAAACTCCGACTCCACGCCCATGCTCGGCGGCGGCGACATGAACACCTTCGGCGCGGCCACTCAGGGCAAAAACACTGAAAAGAAGACCGTAGCCGAGACCTTCCTCGCCGGCCACGGTTCGCCCTTCGTCGCGCAGGTTTCGATGGCCAACGCGCCCAAGCTCTACCGGGCGATTCTCGACGGCCTTGAATATCGCGGCACCATGTTCCTCCAGGCCTTCACCACTTGCCAGCCCGAACACGGCGTTTCCGACGACATGGCCCTCTTCCAGGCCCAGCGCGTCCGCGACTCACGCGGCGTTCCCGAGTTCGTCTTTAACCCGCGCCTCGGCGAGACCTATCAAGAGGCCCTCGACCTCAAGGGCAACCCGTCCATTGATTTGGATTGGTACGAAACCAAAGACAAGGTCACCGGCGAAACTCGCCGTTACACCGTCGCCCATTGGTGCACCACCGAAGCCCGCTTCCGCAATCACCTCAAAAAGATCAAGCCCGAGGCGGCGGCCAAGCTCATCCCGCTCGATAACATGCTGGTTCGCATCACGCAGCAGGACGCCGTCTACCGCTACTATCTCGACCCCAAGCACCGCGCCTTCATTCCCGACTTTGGCGTCTACATAACTTACGAGGAGAACGGCAAAACCGAGTACCGCGCCATCAGCCGCCAGTTAGTCATGTTCTGCGTTGAACGGAGAAAGGCGTGGCGCATGTTGCAATCCAAGGCTGGCATCGTCAACAAAGAGTACACCGCTCAGCGCGAGTTACTAGCTGAAGTAGACGCCGGCAAACTCCCGCTGGCAGAGTTCCTCGCCAACGCCCACGAGTTACTGAAAGAGCGCTTAACCGGCCAAGTCCTGGCCAAGGTCTAAGTTGGACTGTAGCTCCGTGTATGACAGCGTCGGCTTTGTCAAGGCTCTTTTTCGGGGTCTTTGGCCTTCAGTGCCGGCCCTAGCCGCGAAGGAGTTTTTCAGAAGCCTGTTTAGCCCCTGAAAGAAGGATGGAATATTCACAACTTGCTCAGAGTCTGCCTACACCTACATCTTTTGCAAATTGGCAAACTTTTCCATCAGCTTCTTCATGCCGTGACGGACAAAGAGAACGGTAAGCTTGGCGTCTTCGCCATCTCCCTCGCGCATGAGAATGGTGCCTTCGCCATACTTCGCGTGCCGCACGCGCTGACCCTTCTTGAGGTTGGCGGCTCCGCTTGGCACGGACGGGCTCATTGCGGAGGAAAGCGATGCTGGCCGGGGGAGTGAGCCCGGCTTGGCGTGGCCCGTTTGGCCTCCGAAAAAGCGGGCAATGTTGTCGATGGAGTTTGGCGTCTCAGCGCTCTCGCCTTTCAAGCCAGGCACCGGATTCGATGCGGTCGGCTTCGCGCTGGCGGTCATCCAGGGGGCGACAAACGGCTTGTCATTCGATCTTCCGCCAAAGCGGCCACTTGCCGTCGAGGTCGGGACATCCTGATTTTCGTCTTCATAGTTGTAGTGCCGGTCGCCGAAGTCGCTTGAACCGCTTGAGCGACGGCTGTAACTGTTCGGGTAACCCGGGTTGCTCCACGACGATGCTTGAGGCCGGCCACCGAGGCTTTCGATCAACTGGCTCGGCACTTCCTCCAGGAAGCGGGAGGGCATGCTTACCTCAGGTGCGTCGTTGCCGTACCTTCTCCTGAAATGTGCTCGGGTCAGGATCAGCGTATTCATGGCGCGGGTCATGCCGACGTAGCAGAGGCGGCGTTCTTCTTCGAGTTCGTCGGGGCTGTTGAGCGTGCGCGAGTGTGGAAAGAGCCCCTCTTCGAGTCCGGCCAGAAAGACCAACGGAAACTCCAACCCTTTGGCGGCATGGAGAGTCATGAGTGTCACTTTGGCGTCGGGGTCGAACTGGTCAGAATCGGAGGCCAGTGCCGCGTGGTCGAGGAACTCGGCCAGCGTCTCGCCGCGAGCCTCAGCATCGTGAGCGGCGTTGGCCAATTCCTTCAGGTTTTCAATGCGGCTGAAAGCCTCGGGCGATCCTTCGGTTTCGAGAGCTTTAATGTAGCCAGTACGGTCGATCAGGAACTTGATCAGCTCGGGCAGGGTAGCCGCGTCGCCCGGGGAGCGGAATGCTGGCTTCTCCTCTGTCTCCTCCTTCGGTACCGATTGAGATTCAGCACTGACCGCCTTCTTCGGCATGGTGAGGAAAGGACGCTTGGTCTCAGCGGCAAAGGGCGAGAAGTTGCTAGCATCGAGCAGTGGCAGTTGGTCTTCACCGCCGCCAAAGTCGAAGCCGGTGGCTGAGTCGGCGCTGGCTGAGTCAGGCGTTACTGCCCCAAATCCGAAACCCGTGTCGCCATCCTCTCCTGACTCCGCGCCAGCGGCCACATCGGCTGCGAGCTTGCCTGCGAAGTCGGGATCCATCATTGCTTGCGCGTCCAGGATAAGCTCCCGGAAAGACTCAATGGCCATCAGTGCTCGGGTAGGGATCAGCCGGTTTGTGATAGCGGCGGAGAGGGCATCCCAGGTAGAGGCGCCGGTTTCAAGCGCCAGCCGCTCAAGGGTTTCGAGCGTGGTTTTGCCGATGCCACGGGCGGGAGAGTTGATCACCCTCTGCAAGGCCATCGAATCGTGTGGATTGCGGACCAGACGAAGATAAGAGAGCAGATCCTTGATCTCAGCGCGGTCGTAGAAACTGAATCCGCCAACCATGGTGTAGCTGATGTTGTAGCGGCGCAGAGCCTCCTCTACCAGCCGCGACTGGGAGTTTGTGCGATACAGCACCGCGCAGTGAGCTTCAGCCGCATCGGGGCTGGCTTGCGCATCGCGAAAGAATTTCTGAATGCGGTCAGCGATGAACAGAGCCTCGTTTTCTCCGTCCGGGGCCTCGTAATAGCCGACCAGGCCACCGCCCTGCCGGTCGGTCCAGAGTTTTTTCCCCTTGCGCTGCAGGTTGTTGGCGACCACGGCTCCCGCAGCCTCCAGGATCACCTGCGTGGACCGATAGTTCTGCTCCAGCCTGACGATTTTGGCGTTGGGGAAGTCCTTCTCAAACTCCAGGATGTTGCGAATATCGGCGCCGCGCCAGGAGTAGATGCTCTGGTCCTCGTCGC
>CAYVMS010000065.1:0-15536 GCA_964452615.1 uncultured Occallatibacter sp. | reverse complement strand
CGCGTCTACAACAGCGCGTTCATGGTGATGCTGCGCGACGAAGAGAACGCTAAATACCGTTCGGTAATCAAGAACACGCTGGAGTTCGATCCGGACATCATGAAGCGCTACGTCAACTTCATGAGCAATCCCGATGAGCGCACGGCGATCGATCAATTTGGCAAGGGCGATAAGTGTTTTGGCGTGGCTGCAATGATGGCTACGCTACCAGGGCTGCCCATGTTTGGCCACGGACAGATCGAGGGATTTACCGAAAAGTATGGCATGGAGTACCAGCGTCCGCGCTACGAGGAGAACGCCGATCCTTGGCTGGTTGAGCGCCACGAGCGCGAGATTGCGCCGCTGCTCAAGCGCCGCCGGCTTTTTGCCGAGAGCGGAAGCTTCCTGCTCTACGACTTTTTCACGGATTCGGGCAAGGTGGACGAGAACGTCTTTGCCTATTCGAATCGGAATGGGAACGAGCGCGCGCTGGTCGTCTTCAATAACCGCTATGGAGACACTCACGGGACCATCGATTATTCGGCTGCCTATGCCGACAAAGGCGCAAATCAGTTGCGTCAGCAGAGAATCAGTGAGGGACTGGGCTTGGGCGGTAACTCTGACGCGGTCCTGGCTTGGCGCGATTCGCTCACGGGCTTGGAATATCTGCGCCGGTCGAGCGATTTGTCGCAGCGCGGCTTGACGCTTGGCCTGCACGCCTACCAATGCCATGTCTTTCTTGATTGGCGCGAGCTTTACTCGACGCAAGAGAAGCCCTGGGATCGGCTGTCGGACCAACTTGGCGGACGGGGTGTGCCGAGCCTCGAAGATGCGCTGGTCAATCTGGAGCTTCAGCCGGTGCATGATGCGTTGCGTGCGTTGCTCGATACCGGTGTTGTGCGCCACTTTGCCGATCTGGCCGAACATCCGCGCACCCTTGCTGTTGGAGTCAACACAAAGATCGAGTTGGAGCGGGCCGAGTTCTTTTCGCAGGCTTGGACACGCTGCGAGATCTTCATGCGCGCGGCGCAGAAGGCCTATCTGGCGCTCATTGGGGGGGGCGAGAAGCTGGCCGGCGACTTGCCTGCCAACCCCGGATTGCTGGGCGCGGCCTTCCGTGCGCGTCTGCGCGCAGCCATGCGCATACCGGCTATTGAATCGCTCTTTCCGGCTCCCTGGAGCACGGCAGCCCGGCGTGTGCTGCCCAGTCCCAGTCCGCAGTTGACTGCCACGGCGATGTGGAGCCCGGTGCTCGGCTGGTGCGTGCTGGAGCTGCTTGCCGAATCATTTGACGCGGGGACGCCGGAGCCTATAGCGCTCGATCTCTTTGACCGGCTGCGCCTGCGCGAGCCATTTGCCGAGGTTTTTGCCGCACTTGGATTTGAGGGCGAGGAAGCCTGGCGAGTCGCTGCGCGAGTCAAGGTTGGACTGCTCGTCGAGGCCGGTGCGGGTAAGAAGGCTGAAGCTGCTCTTGCGAAGGGTACGGATGAGACGAAAGGCGTAGAGACCTCCGCTTCTCCGCAGGCTCCAACCCAAGGCGAAGAACCGCCGATTTCGTTCGCGCTGTGGCTCGATCCGGACGTGCGCTGGCTGACGGGTGTGCATTCCGCCGAGGGCCGCGCCTACCTGGTGCGCGAGCCCTACGAGGAATTGCTGTGGTGGTTGCTGATGCCGTCACTGCTGCGTCTGGCGAGCAAGACTGGACTCGGTCAAATACCTTCAAGCCGCGCCGCAGTCGAGGCAATGAGCAGAACTATCAAGGACGCGTTGGCATCCGCTGAAGCTGTTGGCTATCGCGTGGATCTGCTGATGGCTCCGGCTGGCGTTGAAGATGCGACCCCTGAGGCCACTCCCGCCGCGGTGACGGATACCGAAGAGGTGGCAGAGGTTGAGGCTGAACCTGAGCTGGCGGCTGAGGTTGCATTTGCAGAAGAGATCAGGCAGGAGAACGAAGCTTCGTCTGAGCCTGTCACTGAAGCCGTTGTTGAAGCAGCGGCAGAACCCAAGTTGCCAGCGGAAACTGAACCCGCTCCAGAAATGAATCTCTGATGCGTAAAGCGGCACTTCCCGTCGGAGAGGCACAGCCAGCGGGTCTCTATTGGCAACGGTGCAAGCCAATGCATGCAAATGGTCAATTCTTCAAGAAAATGCCAACTTCTATACGGCATGAACCATCCAATGAAGCAGGGCCCAAGTTTTCTTAGCTTCGCTGTCGCCGTTTTGTCCCAAGCGCCTGCGCCCCGTAGAATCGGCTTAGGCGCCGGTTCGCGCCCATCTTGAGATTCACCCAACACGACAAGGAATCGATGATCGAACAGGAACAAGGGATCTCCATCGAGGCGAAAACGGCCTCGCCAGCGTGGATCAGGATCGAGAGGGCGCGGCATCCCCAGCGTCCCTACCCCATGGACTTCATCGAGCGGATCTTCACCGATTTCAGCGAGATTCACGGCGATCGCGCCTATGGCGACGATGAGGCCGTGGCCTGCGGCATGGCGCGCCTCGCGGGCGAAGAGGTGATGGTGATCGGCAACCGCAAGGGCGGCAGCACCAAAGACCGCGTGCGGCGCAACTTCGGTATGCCGCACCCCGAGGGCTACCGCAAAGCTCTGCGCGCGATGAAGCTGGCGGAGAAGTTCAGCCGCCCGGTCATCAGCTTCATCGATCTGCCCGGCGCCTATCCCGGCCTGGCGGCGGAGGAACGCGGCCAGGCTGAGGCCATCGCACGGAATCTTCTGGAGATGTCGCGGCTGCGTGTGCCTACGATTTCGGTAATCAGTGGTGAGGGCGGATCGGGCGGCGCACTGGCTCTGGCTGTGGCGGACCGAGTCCTAATCCTTGAAAACGCACTCTACTTTGTCATTACTCCCGAGTCGTGCGCGGCGATCATGTGGCGCGATGCGGCACAGAAACAGTTGGCGGCGGAGGCGATGCGCATCTCCGCACCCGAGGTTGCTGCGCTGGGCTGCGTGGACGAGATCGTTGAGGAGCCGCCGGAGGGCATCCACGCGGACCGCGAGGCGGGCACGGGAATGCTGGGCGCTGTGCTCAAGAAGCATCTCGCCGAATTGAAGGCTTTGCCGGTTGATGAGATGGTGGCAGCGCGTCAAGCCAAGTTCCGCAACATTGCGCAGTTTTACACGGAAGGTTAGATGCCCATGAGTTCATCCCCAACCAGGGTTAGCCGTCTCCGCGCTTACTTGAGATTTGTTGTTGCCGTGCTCTGGTTCTTCGCGGCGCGGACGCTGGCGCGTCACGAGGCGCTGGGACTGACGAGTGAGCAGTGGAGGCCACTGACCGAGCAGGCGATGCTCGTGTTCCTGCTCTTGATGGGCTATGCGAGCATGGGATTCACGCTCGACCGCCAGCAGCATCCGCTAAGCGCGCAGGGGCTGCCACGGCGAAGAGGCTGGCCGGGCGAGGCTGGGCTGGGTCTGGCCGTGGGTTGGGCCATCGCAGTGGCGTGCGTTCTTCCGTTGGTGGTGGGCGGGGGAATTGCCATCGTACTGATCCTTGATCGGTCGGCCTGGATTTGGCTCGCTGCCGACGCAGCTTTCTTTGCGCTGCTTGCAATGGGAGAAGAGTTGACCTTTCGCGGCTATGGTTTCCAGCGCTTTGAGCAATCGGTCGGCTCGGTCGGAGCGACTCTGGGCTTTGCGGCCTTCTATGCCATCATGCAGGCGCTGGTGCCGGGATCGAGCCGGGTGAGCATTGCCGTCTCAATTGCGTTGAGTTTGGTGCTCTCGACTGCATATCTGCGTTCGCGGGCGTTGTGGCTGAGTTGGGGTATCAACTTTGGCTGGAAGGCAAGCCGGGCGCTGCTTTTTGGGCTTGCCATCAGCGGCGACGGCAGCCACTCGCCCGTGGTGCAGGGCAATCCAATGGGGTCATTCTGGCTCACAGGCGGGGGCTATGGTCTTGACGGCAGTTGGGTAGCCTTTATCGTTCTGCTGCTGGCGTGGCCCGTGGTCCATAGCCTTACGCGCGAGCTGGACTTCCGCTACAACGAGCCCGAGATTGTGTCGGGGGGTATCCCGGTAGATCTGGATGCTGCCGCGCATAAGCAACATGAGGCTGCCATGGGGCCTGCTGAGGTTGCCGGGCCGCCGCTGGTGCAGATTCTGCCTGTCTCGCCGCAACCTACCAATCAGGGTCAACCAGGGCTGCCCGAGGGACCGACGCAGTAGGCCTGGTCGGGCGCCACTTGCAAAAATTACCTTCACGTTATCGACGTGTGTCAGGGCACGACTTCAGTCGTGCCGCAAATGGCCAATTTGGATTCCGGCTTTAGCCGCTGCGGCATTGCAAATAACAGAAAACATAAATCGCAGGGGCTAAAGCCCAACATAATTTTGTTGCTCTTTCGGCACGACTGAAGTCGTGCCCTGACACGTTTTTGCAGTCTCTATGGAATCTTACAAGTTGCTCGCGGGATCGACGTTCATCTTGCCGCTGATTTCTTCGATGACAATCTCAACCACGGTGCATCCGGCGGCACGCTCCGCGTCTACCGCTTGGAAGGCCTTGTCCGCGGCGTGTTTCGCGACAAGCAGATTGAGCAATGCCGCCTTTTCTGCCTGATCCTCGACGATGCGAGCCATGCCGAATGCCAGCACAGAGGTGTAGCGCGTGGCGCAGGCGCACGGGCGCTCCTCGGAGATGGTCATCTTCTCCACCTGGCTCACCTCGAAGCATACTCGGCTGTTCACGGCAAGATTGTCGAGCTTTCGTCCGGTCAGCTTGGAGTGGAAGTAGATCTTACCCTCGTGGAAGAGATAGTTGAGCGGAGTGATGTAGGGCTGCCCAGAGTGGTCGCAGGTAGCCAGGCGGCCTTCAGTCTGCCCGCCGAGGAAGGCGCGCGCATCGTCTTCGTTCATCCAGCGAATGGGCATTGGGATCTGATCTCTGTTTGGAGCTTATCAGCCAGCTGGGTAAAGATGTAGCTCATGTTGTCAAAATAATTACCTGCAGGTTTTGAAAATAAATAGGAGGGGGGAGGGGTATCCCTTCCTGGGTCGTCGGTGAACGGCGGCTCGATGAGCCGCCGTTTCCTGACCTCTTTTATTGTGCGCCAGCGGCAAGAAATTATCGGCAATGCGCGCCGGGAAGAATTCGTAGTCTCCCAGGTCTCAAAAGCGAGACCTGGGCCACCCCGGTTGACAACAAAATAACAATATACTACATTGTAGTCATAATGACACATCTAATATCTCTCGGCGAATTTGAACAAGTAGTTTTATTAGCAATCCTGCGTTTGAGAGATGACGCCTATGGCGTGACGATCCGATCCGAGATCGCGGGATGTACGGGACGGGAAGCCACTCCCGGGGCTCTCTATACGACGCTGGACCGCATGGAAGAGAAGGGACTCATTCGTTCATGGCTGGGCGATCCGACGCCTCAGCGAGGTGGACGGGCGAAGCGGTACTTCGGGTTGACCAAAACCGGCCGAGCCGCTCTAATCAACGCACAGCGAGCCTATCAAAGCTTGCTCTGCGGACTGGATATTCTTGGAGGTGCCAATGCATAGCGCTCTCATCGCTGAGTGGCTTCTGGCTCGGTTCATGGGCAGGAAGCAGGCCGCTTCAATCGTGGGCGACCTGCTTGAACTCAAGCAACTGAAGGGAAACTTGTGGTTCTGGTATTCGCTTGTTGGAGTTGTGATTGTTCTTTTTTGGAGGCGGCCCTTGGCCTTTGTGGCGGCCTTGATTTTTGGCTTCATGGCGTTTGCCGGATTACAAGCGACGGATATCATGGGAATTCCTCCGCTATTGTCGGGTAACTATAACTACCCTTGGATGAACTTGTGTTGGGTACTCTTTGCCATCTTGTTGTTTGTGCTGACATATGCGACTATCCGCTACGGTCTGCGAGATCGAGTAACCCAGCTGGCACTCGCTTTGTCGATCTCCAGCGCTCTGCTCATCTACGGCGGGCGACAGATGGCAGTCTTAGTCGCATGCATAGTCTTTCTCGTCTGCGTTGCGGCAGTCTCAATTCTGAATACCGAACGCCGCCGGGCAGCTGTGGTCATTCTTATCGTTGAGTCGGTAGGTATCGTCGGCGGCCTGTGGGCTGCGCATGTTTTCAACCTCTTTTTTGACCTCGCCGTTCCAATGTCAAAAAGAGCGCCTGCGCCTCCTTCGGCGGGCTGGTTGTATTTGTGCATGGTCCTCATGATGGCATGGATGATGGCGACAGCATGTTCATGTATGCATAACTGGCTGATGCGCAACTCATCAATTGATCTGGGTGACTAGCGGCAGCCGTTGGGCGGTGTGACCTCCTGCAATGGCCCATCGTGTGAGCGATATTACTTTCACTTTCCTTCCGGAGCAAAAACTGTAAAGGCGCGCCCACAATACGTTGGTCGACAGAGTCGCTGTCAGTTTGTTGGGTATTCGGAGTCTGCGCCGCGCGCATTTGCCTTTCCTTCTCGAAGAGCGGTATCTTTTGCTTGAATGGTGTTCGTGCGCATGGGAGGTCCCCATGAGTCTGCTGTCTCTACCCCAGGGGACGCGGTCAGCCCCCAAATTGACCGCCTCCGCTCGCCGAGAGATCCGCACCGGGTGCGGATCGGTCGGCTGTGCAATTGTCCTTCTGCTGGCTGCGGGAATGGCTGCGGCGCAAGTCATCACTGTGGATACAAACACCGGCGCGGTGACCAACGGCATGTCGAGCGGCAACGCTCCGGTGGATCGGCGCTACCGACAGGTCACGCCTACCAACGTCCCGCTGACCAAGTCTGAACTCGACGCCAAAACGCGCCTGGAACTGATCCGGGTATTGCAGGCCGAGCAGGGCTTTGCCATGCGCCCCTTGCCCCGAGGACATAAGGGCTTGACCCTCATCGCCAACGGCAAGCTGGAGCCCTCCGGGGAGGGCTACCTGAACTTGATCGTGAGCGACGGCCTCTCGGCCAAGCCTGGCGACCGCCTGGTGCTCACGGATATCAAGTTCGACCATTCAAAGATGATCTTTGACCTGAATGGCGGGCCTGACCCTAAACACAGATTTCTGCGCCATGTCCAAGTGGGCACAGGGCCAACAATGAATCCGGTGGTCCAGGGAGACGACCAAGAGCCGACGGGCGCGCGGCTCACTCTGGCCTTTGACGGTCACGTTCCCGAACTGACCGGCGCACAGGTGAAAGCACTGCTAGCGCCCCTTATTTCATTCGACTTGAAGACACCTATCCAGGCCTTCACCGATACGCTTCCCCCCAAGCTCAAGGAGGCCATCCTGAACCACCATGTATTGGTAGGCATGACGACCGATATGGTTCTGTTTGCCAAAGGACCGCCGGAGAAGAAGACGCGCGAAACCGATGGGCAGACGCCTTTCGAGGAATGGATCTACGGGACGCCGCCAAAGGATGTGGAGTTCGTTCGCTTCAACGGCAACAGCGTCATCAGGTTGGAAGTGGCCAAGGTCGGCGAGACGCCCGTCGTCTTCACCAAGAATGAGGTTGACGGGCTGATGCGGACCGACGGCACGCCGCTGGAGCCCGAGGTTTCCCGCACAAAGACTGTCCAGATAGGCGATGTTGAGCGCAATCCCGACACGCAAGCCCCTGCCGCTCCTCCCAGCCTGCGCAATCCGGGGGAAAAACCGACTAACGACGACCAACCAGGGACGATGAGGCCGGTACGGTTTCCCAAACAGAGGCCTGACGCCCAGCCCGGCGCCAATCCCGATGGCGAACCGGAGGCGCAACCGGCAGCTCCGGCACAGCCTGCGGCCCCCAGTGGCTCGGACTCCAGCGCGGCCAAGTCAGATCCTGATGCTGGGCAGCCGAAGTGAGGCAAGGCAGAAGGTGCTGATGTAAACTGGACTGAGCGAGTCAGGCTCCTTTCTGCAGAATGAAAGGCAGCAACAAGACCGCGACGTTGAAGCCGCGTGCAGACTATATGCGTGTGTGTGCAGAGACACCCCAAGAAGGAGAAACACCCGACCGATGGCAAAGATTGCAAAAACAGGTGATCGCAAGAAGGTAATGGACACGACGAAGTCGACCGACTGTCCCAAATGCAGCAAGCCGACGCGCATCGTCAAGCGCGTAAAGGATCGCGAACGCGGCGTTCCAGGCGGCGTCTACATCTCGTGTTCTGTCTGCGACTTCTACGAGAAGCTTTAGGTTTCGCTTTAAGTTTGACGTGTGAAAAGGCCCGGCTGCTGCCGGGCTTTTTCTCTTGGTGCGGTCTGGAACGGGAGCCCGTCCTCGGCTGAGGATTTTGATCTCTACAATATTTCCATCTGCCGTCCGTCTTCAGTAGTGGATGGAAGAAACAATGAGCGTCGCCGCGATGGCCGAACAGGACCGCCAAATCTCGAAAGTCATCGCGGAACAAGGTTCACGTCTGCACAACTTCATCCGCAAGCGGGTGCCTATCGAAGCCGACGTTGAAGATCTAGTTCAGGAGGTCTTCTACGAACTGGTGGCGGCAAATCGCCTGTTGACGCCAATTGATTATCTGACGGGGTGGCTCTTTCAAGTTGCGCGCAATCGCATCGCAGATCTCTTCCGCAAGAAGAGGCCGGAGAGCTTTTCCGATGCCTCGGCGACCGACGAAGACGGCGAACTCTTGAACATCGAGGATCTGTTGCCGTCGCCCGATGCCGGGCCCGAGGCGCTCTTTGCTCGCAAAATGCTTCTGGAGGAACTGGAGCTTGCGCTCAGCGAACTGCCCGCCGAACAGCGTGAGGTGTTCGTGGCTCACGAATTGGAGGGGCGCAGCTTCAAGGAGTTGTCGGCCGAGACCGGCGTCAACGTTAACACACTGCTATCGCGCAAGCGCTATGCGGTACTAGCTTTGCGCGAACAACTTCAAGTTCTACATGATGAGTTTTTGAAGAAATGAGGGATGGGATATGAAAAAAAGATGGATATTTTTGCTTGCTCCACCGGCGATGGTGCTCTTCGCCTTTCTCTTCGGAGAAGTAGTGATGCATCTGTGGAATTGGTTGATGCCGGCGCTCTTCGGATGGCGGATCATCACCTTCTGGCAGGGGCTTGGGCTGCTGGTTCTCTGTCGGATTCTTTTCGGTGGATTTGGCGGTCACGGGCGTCATCGCCCCGGATTTCGCCGGGGGATGCACGAGAGATGGGAGGGGATGACGCCCGAAGAACGCGAGAAATTCCGGCAAGGCATGCGCCGCCGTTGGGGATGCTTCGGAGAGCCACGCGGCGATACCAAGGAACCGGCCTAGACGGGTTAAGCTTTGAGCGCCTCGGCCATCTCTTTGAGGATTGCTTCGGCGGCTTCGGCGGGATCGGGAGCCTTGGTGATCGGACGTCCGACAACGAGGTAGCTGGCGCCCCGGCGGAGTGCCTCGGCGGGGGTGGCGATGCGCTTCTGGTCTCCAACGGCCGCGCCTGCCGGGCGAATTCCAGGAGTGACCAGCACTCCGTCGGGGCCGGTGAGCGCGCGTAGCGTAGCAACCTCTTCCGGCGAACAGACAAAGCCGCGAATTCCTGTATCAAGCCCCATCCGAGCCAGCAGTTCAACTTGCTCGGCGGGCGAGTGGTCGAGGCCGATACTGCTCACTTGACTCTGATCCATGCTGGTTAGCATGGTGACGGCCAGCAACTCCGGAGGATTCTCAACCCCGTCGAGTGCGGCCTTGGCGGCGGCCAACATCGCCGGGCCTCCGGCAGCGTGGACATTGATCATCCGCGCACCCAGGGTCGCCGCTGAGCGCACAGCCGCGGCGACGGTGTTGGGAATATCGTGAAATTTCAGATCAAGAAAGACCGAGTGGCCGCGCGCGACCAAAGGCTCGATCACTGCGGGGCCGGCGGCGACAAAGAGTTCGAGCCCAACCTTGAACCAGTGGCATGTGTTCTCCAACTGGCCAACCAGGCTGGCCGCCGTGGCCGCATCGGGCACATCGAGAGCTACGATGAGCCGCTTGCGGGCCTCTTCGATGGGGTCTACATCTGGAGTGCGGGCGGGGCCAAAGCTTGGGTTCATGCGGTCGGGGATGGGCATGGCTCTATTTTAGTGGATTGCCGGGTTAGCAACCTATCCGCGATCGTCAAGTCGGGAACCTACTGAGAACTAGACGCAGGTTCTTCAACTTTGCGGTACTCCGCTCAGAATGACAGGCGGGAATGGCGTGCCCAAACCATACCGGACACCGTGATCCGATCAAACTCCAGGGCGTATCCTGTGGATGGTGAGGAGAGTTGAGTTTTGAAGAACGTCTCAAGCTGGATGCGCGCCTGTCTATGCGGTATATTGTTGGCGGCGAGCAGCCTGGGCTGGGCCTCCGAAGTGCACACCAATCCGCTGAATCGCGACCCGCTGGTTCGCGAGGCCTACGAACACTTTTACAACCTGGACTACCCCGGCGCCGTCGAGCGCTTCGAGCGTTTTCACCAGCAGCACCCCGGCGATCCGCAGGCCACAGCGATGCTGCTCGATGCAGTGCTCTTTCAGGAACTCTACCGGCTCGACCTGCTCGACACCACTTTCTATGCGAATGACGGTTTCCTGACCGGCCGCCACGCCACCGAAGAAGACCCCAAGATCCGCGACCGCATCCTCGGGCTTGCCGATGAGGCGATCCACGAAGCCGACTGGCGCATCGATCACAACCCGAATGACATCGATGCCCTCTTTGCGCGGGGGTGGGTCCGCAGCCTCAAGTGCACCTATCTCGCAATGGTGGAGCGGGGCTACGGCGCGGGCTTTCGTTTGGCGACAAAGGCCAAGGACGACGAAGTGCGCGTGCTGCAACTTGACCCGGACTATGTTGACGCCAAGCTAGTGGTAGGGGTCTACGAGTATGTAGTGGGAGCGCTGCCTTGGCCCTTTAAAGTGCTGATCGGATTTGCCGGGATCACCGGCTCGAAGACGCGCGGCCTTGAGATGCTCCACGACGACGGCAATCGCGGCGTGATTACCAGCATCGAGGCACGTACGACCATTGCCCTCTTTCTTCGTCGCGAAGCGCGGTACAAAGAGGCGATTGATGTGGTGCGCGGGCTGAGGAATCAGTATCCGCACGACTACCTCTTCTGTTTGGAAGAGGCCAATCTGCGCAAAGACGCGGGCGAGGGAATGGGTGCGGTAAAGGCCTATCAGGAAATTGTGGCCAACAGCGCCAGGCTCGGCTACTTTGCCGAGGCACGGTTGGAGCTTGCCTACTTTGGGCTAGGAGACGCACTGCGCGGACAGCGGCACTTTGACGAGGCGGCACTGGCCTACGAGCATGCCGCCTGGACCCGAAATATTGGCCCCGAACTGAAGATCCGATCTTTGCTGGCCGCTGGCGAGTGCCGCGACATGAACGGCGAGCGGCAACTTGCGGTCAAGGACTATCAGATGGCCATCGACGCCGGCCCAAACACTTCGCGCGCCGACACGGCGCGGAAGCGGCTGCGCAGCCCATATAAGGGGACTTAACCGAATTCCCCCATGCCCTCGGCGGCTAAACCATGCCCTTTCAAAACCGCAGCCCGCGAGACGCCGACAAGGGAACCGCCGCCGCCCCGCCGCCGTATCTTCATATGAGCTGAGATTTTCCGGAGGGGATCGACGATGCCTGTCTTTTGTACAAGCTGTGGAACCGGGTTGCCGCCGAGTGCGCGTTTCTGTTCCAACTGCGGAGCGGTCGTTCCCGTCGCACCCTATATGACTGCCAGACCGCTGGTTCGCCCGATTGTGGGGCGCAAGATTGCAGGGGTCTGTATCGGTGTGGCGCAGGCTTATGGTTGGGATGTCGCGCTGGTCCGCATCCTCACGGCGGTTGGGTTCTTCTGCTCCGGCGGATTGGTTTTCGTGGCCTACCTGGCCGGATGGATTGGCATTCCAGAGGAGCCAATTCCCCAGCGTTGAAGTATCCTCTTTAGGTATGGACGCTACCTACCAATCGGACGGGGTGAAGCTGGCCTTTCGCGAAAGCGGGGCGGGCTTGCCCGTGGTGTTTCTCCATCCCACGCCGCTCGATGGGGATTACTGGCAACCGCTCATCGAGGATCTGGCCGGGGTTCGCGCCATTGTTCCAGACCTGCGCGGGCACGGCAAATCCGAGCTTGGAACGCTGCCGGTGGGTGGCTTCGCTGCCATCCCGGATGCTCCTGTGCTGACGATGGCTCAGTTGGCTGCCGATGTTTTCTCTCTCTTGGATTATTTGAAAGTGCCTTCAGCGGTCTTTGTTGGCTGCTCGATCGGCGGCTATGTGTTGCTGGAGCTATGGCGTTGCGCTCCCGAGCGGATGCGCGGACTGGCCTTCGTCTGCTCCAAGCCGCAGCCGGATGTATCGGCCAACCTTGCCCGGCGCATCTCCAATATCGACAAGCTACGCTCCGGTGGCGGCGATGAGCTCTTGCGCGAGATGATGCAGACACAAATGAAGAGCCTGACCGGCGCGACAGCCTTGGAACGCCGCCCCGAGATTCTGACCGAGCTAGATTCGCAGGTGACTCTGACCCCGGAGGTTGTGGTGGCCGTGCAGGCCGGTCTGGCCTCGCGGCCCGATTCAGTGCCCACGGTTGCCACAATTACCGTGCCAGTGCTGGCTATTGCCGGTGGAGAAGATACAGGGGTTACTCCTGCCGAGATGGACGCATTCCTGGCCGTGCCCGGAGGTTGCGAGTTTCACCTGCTGCCAGATGCCGGCCACTTTGCCGCCTATGAACAGCCGCAGAAGGTGGCCGCGCTGATGGAGGAGTGGCTGCGCCGGTTCAGAGGCTGAGCGAGAGACAAGGAACCCGGCAGTCCGGCACTTTTCCTCATCGTCCATTCGGGTGCACTCGGCCAGCGAACGGTTATTGGCGGGCGCCCTTACCAACCATATTCAATCTTGACTGATAGCCAAATGAGTGAGGCAATAAGTGTCTAGGCAATTCATTCATGTATCCTCGTAACGAGGTAAATATGACTCATATTTTTCCCATTCTTGCGACTCTGACTGCTCTTGTCTTGATCAGTTTTGTTATCAGAATCTGCACAGTGGATGCTCGACGCCGAGGAAAATCGCCACTTTTAGTGTTTCTGCTTATCGTTTGTTACTTCCCGGTGGGTTTCATTGCCTGGCTCCTTTTTCGACCTGAGCCGCTAACCGGTGACGGCAATGGAAAACCGTTTCGTCTGGAGGACCATCGCGTGCAGTGAAGTCCTCCTCACCGAAGGTAAACGACGAATCACTCAGCAAAATGCTGTAGGCTCAAGAGAGGATATCTCCATTAGGAACCCCGTCTTGACCTCATCTCCATTTTCATCACCTCGCCCCTTTCATCATCCAGATCCAGGCAGCGGCCTGCATTGCGGCAAGGTTTCGCTTGAAGCCCTCGCCAAGCGCCATGGGACACCGTTGTATGTCTATTCCGCCGACCAGATCGTAGAGCGGCTGGGCCTGTTTCAGCAGGCCCTTGCAGGCCGCGACCATCTGGTCTGCTATGCGATGAAGGCCAACTCCGCCCAGGCAATTCTCAAGCTGCTGGCCTGCCATGGAGCAGGCTTTGACATCGTCTCCGGCGGAGAACTGGAGCGGGTGATTGCCGCCGCTCCTGCAGCGGTGGGCCGGGTTGTCTTTTCAGGAGCGGGCAAGACGGCCGCGGAGATTGACCGTGCGCTGACTGCGGGAATTCTCGAATTCAACGTCGAGAGTGAAGCGGAATTGCAATTGCTCGCCGCGCGTGCCGCCAAGCTCAAGCGCAAGGCGCGCTTTGCATTGCGCGTGAATCCCGATGTCTTTGCCGGGACTCATCCCTACATCTCGACCGGCTTGCGCGAACATAAGTTCGGCGTTGATATCCGGCAGGCGCTCAGCATCTACAAAAGCGTTGCCGGCAATCGCTGGCTTGAGGCTCACGGTGTCAGTGTTCACATTGGCTCGCAAATTCGCTCCGCCGACCCCTTTGGTGCAGCCATGGCGCGTGTGAACAAGCTGGTGCGTCAACTGCAACGCGAAGGCATTGTCTTGAAGTCCGTCGATGCTGGCGGAGGACTGGGCATCGATTATCACATGGGCAACTTCGATGCCGCAGCGAAGGTGCACGAGTATGTTGAAGCTCTGGAAGAGGCGTTGACGGGATTTGAAGGCCGTTTGATGATTGAGCCGGGGCGCTTTCTCGTCGCGCAGGCCGGCGCACTGGTGGCTCGCGTTCTTCAGGTGAAGCGTAACGGAAAAAAGACATTCGTGATCACCGACGCCGGCATGAACGACCTCATCCGGCCCGCGCTCTACCAGGCTCATCACGAGATTGTGCCGGTGAAACCCAGGGCAGGGAAGCCGCGTATCGTGGATGTTGTGGGACCGATCTGCGAGTCGGGCGACTTTTTTGCTCACGACCGAATGCTCAAGCATGTCGAGCCGGGCGACCTGGTGGCGATTCTCGACGCGGGAGCCTACGGCATGTCGCAGAGTTCGAACTACAACAGCCGGCTGCGCCCCGCAGAGGTGCTGGTGGAAGGGGCGAAGGCCAGGCTCATCCGTAGGCGCGAAACAATGGCCGACCTGCTTGGACCGGAGGTCGTGGCAACATAGCGATGAACGACATCCGAAACGCGAGACCGGATTCTAGGCAACCCCGAACTTTGGATGATTCTAGATGCAAGAATGAAAGATGGAGGCTTTGCATGGCGAAAGTGACGTTGGTCTTTGCGGCTCTCTTGGTTATTCTCGGCTTGGCTGGCTTTCTCGGCACAGGCAGCGTGCATCCTACAGCGCTGATTCCCACTTGGATTGGGCTGGCCATGGGCGTTGGTGGCTTGCTGGCGATCAGTAAGCAGGAAAGTCGTCGCAAGCTCTTTATGCACATCAATGTGACTATCGGGTTGTTGGGCTTTCTGGGAAGCGTCGCTGAGATCGTTCGCAGCATGGTTTCATCCAAAACGCTCGACTCGACTGCGGTGGCTGCATTGGCTGCAAAGACTGCGATGGCGTGGCTGCTGCTCATTTATGTGATCCTCTGCGTGCGCTCCTTTGTGGACGCGCGGCGTTCGGGGAAGGTCTAACGCATGAGTACAATTCGCCCGGGCGGCATGGATATGAGCAGGCGCGCTGAGCGCTCGCCCCACGGGCGCGGAATGCGCGCAGGCCAGGCCGACCTGCCCAAGCGCAAACCGAACCTCAAGAAGCTGTGGCCGCAGATCAAAGCTTTGGTCGCTCCGCGGCTTGGGCTCCTGGTGGCGGGCATGGCGTTGATGGTCGTCAACCGGGTGGCTCTGCTGGTCATGCCCTATGTTTCCAAGCCGCTCATGGATAAGGTGCTCAATCAAGATCACCCGCACCCAGAGCTTTTGCCGGGAATCATCGCGGTGGTCTTCACGGCCATGGTGGTGCAGGCTATTTCCTCGTTTGCGTTGACCCAACTGCTCTCCAAAGCTGGCCAGCGCTTGATTGCCGAGATGCGCCGGCAGGTCCAACGGCATGTTGGGCTGCTCTCAGTCAGCTACTACGATGAAAACCGGACCGGAACATTAGTTGCCCGCATCATGACCGACGTTGAAGGCGTGCGTAACCTGGTCGGCACGGGGCTTGTGGAGTTTGTGGGCGGGCTGTTCACGGCCATTTTGGCCTTTGTCTATCTGCTGCACCTCAGTGCG
>CAYVMS010000064.1:0-15626 GCA_964452615.1 uncultured Occallatibacter sp. | reverse complement strand
GCTGCCCCAATAGTCGATGGATCCAATGTTTAATCCAATACGATTCGTGTGGCTTTGAATGATGGATGCATCGTTGAGCGACAAGGTCTGTGCCTTAGCGGAAACGGAGAAGAAAGCTAGGATACACGTCGAAATAACTGCAAACGTCCTCTTCATGGATGAACCCTTCGGCGGTTTTGGATTTCTTTTGACGGTGGCTCCCGGTAACTCTGGGGAGGGGAAGCTACACCGTCAACCTCGGCAATCGCAAATGGTCAAACCTGCACGAGAATTGCGTTTGGCCATCACCAAACAAAAGAATTCTCCGTTAAGAACATATGCTTCAACGGTCTTCTCGATCTTGTCTTGCATGCCGTGAAGACTGGCTCGAGGATCGCGAACCAGCTGACTCAATTCAAACAGCGTGCTGAAGCGGAACCGATCTTCCGGCATCTCTGCGCTCCACGCCTGGGAAAACACGGCTTACCCGATTGCACGAAGGGGAGACTACACCCGTGGCGCACCGTTTCGCCATTTCTTCAAGTAGGACCAAACCGACCATTCAGTCCGAACAATTGCTGTCCGTCTCGGATTTTATCGTGTCCGACGACAATTGCAAACTCCATTCCGCACTTGCCGTCGAAAACGCAAGCCATTTCACCGATTTTTCACATGACCGCCCAATCGGAAGCGGTGCTAACAGACTCTAGACCTCGTTTGATCGCTGTTGTCCAACGCAGCAGTTGTTCCGGCCGGTTTCTGGTTCAGGAGAATAGGCAGCTGACAACAAACAACTGCGATTTTTCCGTTGACAGCGAAATCTCAAGCATACACACTGTAGTCCTCGCGAACGGTGCAGGCCGGGAACGCGAATCTTTGAGAAAATTCTTATGAGAACACGCACAGCATTGCTGGTTTTGGTGCTTTGTCTAGCTTGCAGAACAATGCGGATGGAGGCCGAGAGTCCTGAGCGCTATTGCCCTGTCGTCATCAACAGTGTTGAGCTCATTTACAACCATCAAGGCGGGGTATCGAGGCCCCAACTCAGCGTAGAGTTTGAAAATCATTCCGGTAAGAAAATCTCAAACGTCAGGTTCAGTTTGTCATTGCTCGATGCCGGTGGCTATCGACGACCGTACCCGTATGACCTAGCGTATAAAGAGGGCCTGAATTCCGGCAAGAAAAAAGTGTTCATCTGGGATTTGGCGCCTGAATCTGTGGATATTCATCGTACCGGCGAAGCGGTAGTTGTGAAAATAGTTGAGTTTGACGACACAACGCACTGGTTCGACGACGATTCGGAGTTCTGTGTATTCACGGTCGATTTTCACGCAAAATAGCTCTTGCGCCCGGAGCCCCTTTGTTTTGGCGCCTTGCACCGCAACCGACTTATGGCAAGCAGAGAATTGAGTATCGTATTAGCGCATGTTTTACCGGTTAGGTTGGAATCTATGCGGGTTATTACTTCCTTCCCAGCGGCCACGACCCGTCGTTGTGGAGCATGGTGAGGAAAACAACAATTACCTGCATCGTTTCTGTAACGAGCGGAATCGAAAGTGGTGTGGGGCGGGTGCGAAAGCATATTTTGGAGCTGTGTTCGAACCTGTATTTGGTTGCATGATCCTGGTGAACATTCGGGTTTGAATCGGAGGGTTTCAATGGCGCGCTGCGTAGCGATTTCTTTCGTTCTGTCGGTTTGCATAGCTACAGGCCTATTGGCGCAGGCACCGGGCGCCGCGGGCTCAGCAGCAGGCGGGAGTGCTGCCCCTGCTTCGGAAACCGAGTGGAAGACTTATACAGTTCCTGCTGGAACCAAGATTCTGCTTTCACTGAAGCATGAAATCAGCACACGGGTCGCGCAGCCCGGCGACGCGGTATATCTAGTCTCCGATTTCCCAGTGGTCGAAGGCGGGGCGGTGGTATTTCCCGCCGGCATGTATGTGAAAGGAACCATCGACCGCGTCCAGCGGCCCGGCAAGGTAAAAGGGCGCGCGCAGCTTCAAATGCACCTTACGACGATGATCTTTCCTAACGGCGTAGAGGTCGCAATTCCGGGCCCGCTCAACAATGTTCCTGGCTCAACCGGGGCTAAGGTGAAAAACTCCGAGGGCACAGTCGAGCAAGCCGGATCCGTGGGGCACGATGTGCAGACGGTCTCCGGCACCACGGTGGAGGGCGCAGGCGTTGGCGGGCTCGTTGGATTGGGGACGGGGGATGTTGGGAGGGCGGTTGGAATCGGCGCAGGCGCCGGGGCGGCTGCGGGCGTTATAACCACCCTTTTCACACGCGGCAACGATATCGTATTCGCTCAAGGCACAACATTGGAGATGGTCCTTTCTCGCCCGGTTGTCGTGCGGCAGGAACAACTGGCCGGTATGCCCGGCTACACGGGGATGACTATGTCTGCACCGTCGTACACCGGTTCGCAACTATCGCCGACGCCCAGTCCTAAACCGAACAACTAGGACGGAGCCGATGATATCTCTCGGCGGATGGCCGGCCCCGACGCGAATCATCGGGCTATTTTCCTACTCCCTCGCGGCCATAGCCTGCGGCATCGCATGGGCCATAAACCGCAAAATTCCGCGCGCGAGCCGGCTCGCCGTGCTACTTGCTGCGCTGGAAGCGGCGCTTTTTCTGGACATGGCGTTCAACACTCGCTGGCAACTGCATGACCTGCTGGAAGGCGAAGCGATTCGTGAGAATCTGTACTCCCGGCGCGTTGGCCCACAGCTTGTCGTGCTCGGTCTTTTGGTTGTATCCGCGGCAAGCACGATGGGGCTTGCCTATAAGCGCTTCCGGGGAAGGACGGGCGCGACTCTGGCAGCTTGTGGTGTCATTCTCTCATTGAGTTGCTGGTGTTCCGAAGTTATTTCCTTGCACGCCACCGATACAGTGTTTTACTTGAGAATTGGCGAAGCCAAGCTCGTGAGCTTGTGCTGGCTCACATGCTCCCTGATGACTGTCCTCGGCATTCTGTGGGATGCGCGGGAGGCTCGCTTTCATGTCAAACAGGGTGCGAAGCCCACTGGGAAGGCGCTCTCTCCCCTCACAGATTCTTGATAAAAAAGTCTGTGAGCCGTTGAAAGAGGATCAGGCGAGCCCCATGATCCTCAAACAAATCCCGGCGATCGGGAAACAGCAGTATGTCGGCATACTTTCCGTTGTCCAGAAGCTCATCAAGCAGCATCAGGGAGTTCTCCTGATGTACTGTTTCATCTAGAGTTGCCTGTGCGAGCAGCAGCGGCGCACTGAGATTCTTGGCATTGTCCAGTGGCGAAGAATTTAGCCAGCCGTCCTGGTTGCGCTTCGGGTCTTCCAGGTATCTCTCGGCGAAGACCGCGTCATAGATATGCCAATCCGTAATTGGGGAACCGGCAAACCCGGTCTTGAATAGCAAGGGGCGGTCAAGCAAGCCATGGAGGGCCAGGAATCCTCCGTACCCCCATCCGCAAATCCCGATACGCGTCTTGTCCACCCAGGGCTCAGAGCGCAGATATAGGACTGTGTCCCGCAGGTCTGCCATTTCCGCCGCGGAGAGCCGCAAATGAACCGGCTCATCAAAGAGATGGCCTCGTCCGGCGGAGCCACGGTTATCGACAGCAAACACAATGTAGCCGTTCCGCGCCATCAGAGCGAACCAAAGAGAAATATCCCCGCCCCAGATTTCACGCACGATCTGCTCACCAGGTCCGCCTGCAACGTAGAGAATGACTGGGTACTTCCGCGCGGGATTGAACTCCGCGGGTTTCATCATCCAGGCATTCAAATCCGTACCCAGGTGTGTCTTCACGGTAAGGAACTCGATGGAGCCGATCAGACTCTCTGTCGATTCGGCGGTCACTTTTCCGTCGAGGGATGCAATCCTGCTTCCGTCGGTTCCGAGCAAATCCCAGGAGGGTGGAGTGGCGTGGTTGGACCATGTATCAACAAGAGCATCGCTGGTAGGCGAAAGTACCGGGTTATGTGTGCCTTTGTCCCGCGTGATGCGAGCAAACCCAGTCCCATCCAACTTCACGAGATATAGTTGGCGCTCCAAGGCGCTCGCTTCGGTCGCGGTAAAGTAGACAACGCCAGTGGCTTCGTCAACCCCCACCAGCGAAGTAACTTCCCAGTTTCCCTTTGTAAGTTGGGCGGGTTCACGGCCGGAAATGTCGTAAAGATAGAGATGGCGATAACCTGAGCGTTCACTGGCCCAGAGAAAGCGGCGCGAGTCTTTGAGGAAATGTAGGCAGTCGTTCAGGTTGAGCCAGTAGGCGTCTTTCTCGGCAAGAATCGCGCGCGTCTTTCCTGTCGCTGTGTCCGCCAGGAGAAGATCAAGAGTCTTCTGGTCGCGGCTGAGACGCTCGATGGCAAGGTGTTTACCATCTGGCAGCCACTGCACACGTGGAATATACACATTTGTGTCGGAGCCAAGGTCGATCTGGAGCGTCTTGCTGCCATGCACCGTTTTCAAGAAGAGGCGAATCGCCGGAATAGTCCCGCCAGGTTTGGGATACGCTATTGAGCGTTCATCTCCATCGGAACCACGGAGTGAGTATTTGTCGACTGCGCGATCATCTGTCTCGATCCAGGCGATGGAGGACGAGTCCGGCGACCACCAATATCCCGAATGCAATCCCAGTTCGTGAAGATAAATCCAATCCGGTTCGCCCTCCCGCAGATCGCTGCTTCCCGCAGGTGCAAACGCGCGAGCGGCGCCAGTTGCAGCATCTGTTACCCAAAGGGTGTGGTCCTCAAGGAAGCTTACAAAACGCCCGTCAGGGCTGATCTGAGGATTGCTAAGACCAATTCGATCTGTCACGAGGGGCCGGGAAGAACGAGCATCGAGATCAAACCATGCGAGTTCGGCGCTGGTGGCAAGCAACAGAGCGTGTCCGTCTGGAGCCCAGGCATAGTCCCGTAGCTCTTCCGCGGTTTGGGCCTCGTAGCCGTTCGTTGCTGCATGGCGACGATGATCGCCGCCGATTGCGGCAGTGATCTCGGGATCGGAAACAAGAAGCTTTTGTTCGCCACTCGCTGCATTGATGTTCCAGATCTCGGTAGCCGGGGAACTATTTGCGGCTTTGCTCGCTCGGGGAGTTGTCCGAATGAAGCTGAGACTCTTGCCGGAGGGGCTCCAGGTTAGACGTGCGGGCCCGGCTTTCTCCAGCTCACGCTCTTGCGCAATGCGCTCGATGGTAAGAGATCCAGCCACTGGCGAGTGCTGCGCAGCCAACCTTCCAGCTATCCCCGCCAGAGACAGCGAAGCCAATGCGAGAATCAATCGTCGCGAAGTCTCCCCGATCACCATGCTAATCCCGACGCTCCTTCCATGAACTTGTATCTTTGCATATCTTTGCAGGAGTTGTGACAAGTAAAAAAATTCTTGCGCGGACAACGGAGATAACGAGATTGAAGAGTATCTTCCAGATTTTTTACAATGGCTTACATTTATAGCTTTGTCTTTGTTCTATAATGCAGGTGTCTGGGTTCCCCAATTCTCAGACAACATCAGTCAACAACACAAACCAGAAGCTGCTGCGGGCCAATCTTTCTTTTCTTCGATCAGGCAGGATGTTCGTGTGTGAAGCCGCCGCGGAGATTGCTGGATTGGGCCAAGTCGATATCCTTGGCCTCCGGCGTCATTTGGACGCTCCATAGGCCTTTATGTCGTCTGGCTCGTTCGATTACGGGCGAGAGGTGGACCCTCCACATAGCCGGCTTGCCGGCAAACTGGAGAAGAACGGGGAGAGGCCTGCTTTGCCGCAACGCAATGTGTGTTTCGGCGAAGTGGGGTATGCTACTCGCTCGTATGAAACGTGAACCGGTAACCGGTAAGAGGGGGCGTTCATGTCAGGTCTGCACGAAGTACGTGGAGCAGCGGCGCAAGTGAGCAGCGTCCTGAGGACGCTGTTTGGAGCGGGTTGTTTTTTGGTAGCCGGCAGTCTTGCGATGAATGCTCAGGTCAGTGTAACTACCTGGCGCAATGACATTGCACGGACCGGACAGAACCTCAATGAGACCGTCCTGAATCCATCGAATGTGAACGCCACACAGTTTGGCAAGCTCTTCTCGCAGGCCGTGGATGGGTATGTCTACGCTGAGCCGCTTTATCTTCCAAACGTGACCATCGGCGGACAGTCGCACAATGTGGTGTTTGTTGCGACCGAGCATGACAGCGTTTATGCTTTCGATGCGGATAGCAATGGCGGCGCCAATGCAAACCCACTCTGGTCTGCTTCGATGCTTACCTCGGCGCACGGCGCGGCGGCGGGGGCTACCACCATTTCTTCAAATACCGTAGGCACAGATATTATTCCGGAGCTGGGAATCACTGGAACCCCGGTGATCGATCCGGCAAACGGGACGCTATACGTGGTGAGTTTTACCCAGGAGGGCAGCAGCTTTTTTCTACGTCTGCACGCTCTTGATATCACTTCGGGTGCGGAGAAGCTCGGCGGCCCGGTAGTGATTACTGCATCTGTTCCTGGCACCGGAAATGGCAGCACAGGCGGCACGCTTTCCTTGGACCCAGAGTGGGCCAATCAGCGCGCTGGGCTTCTGCTGCTGAACGGCATTATCTATATTGCATTCGGTTCTCATGGCGACAACGGCCCTTGGCATGGATGGCTTTTGGGATACAACGAACAGACTCTCAAGCAGACAGGCGCATTCTGCACCACTCCGAACGGTGTCGGCGCCGGTATCTGGATGGGCGGAGCCGGCTTGGCAGCCGATGTACTCGATCCGGTCAACCATCCTTATGGCCGGATTTTCCTGGCCACTGGAAACGGCGACTTCACGGCGAAAACACCGTATGCCGCCAGCATGGACTTTGGAGACAGCATCCTCAATCTCGACCTGACCAATGGCGTGCCGACCATTCAGGACGATTTCACCCCAGCAGGACAGGCCCAACAGGATTTATGGGACATGGACCAAGCATCCGGGGGCCTCATGATCGTTCCTACCCAAACCTCTGGAAGCAATCCATATCTATTGATCCAAACTGGAAAAACCGGCATAGTATACCTGCTCAATCGCCAGAATCTTGGTGGGTACAATACCGCTGGCGACCAGGTCGTACAGGAGTTGCCGAATGGAGTTGGGAACACGGGTGCCTGGAGCACGCCTGCGTATTGGAATGGAACTGTTTATTATTGGGGGCAGATTGATACGCTGAAGGCGTTTCCGCTTGTGAATGGACTACTTACCGGCCCGACCGCGACCTCTTCTGAAAAATACGGCTATCCCGGAGCGAATCCGGTGGTCTCGGCCAACGGGAATACGCAGGGAATTGTCTGGAGTCTCGAGACCGATGGATATATGTCCTCTGATCCTTCCGTCTTGATGGCCCACAACGCGACCAATGTGGCCACCACTCTCTACTCAAGCAGCACGAACTCCTCACGCGACAATCCCGGTCTTGCGGTCAAGTTCACGGTGCCGACCGTGGCAAATGGGAAAGTATATGTTGGCGCCCAATACCAGTTGAGCGTGTATGGCCTGCTGACCGGACAACAGTTGGCTTCGGAGCCGGTTTTGAGCCCAGGTGCGGAGACCTTCAGCGGCAGTGTCTCCGTGAGCATCACGGACGCAACAGCGGGAGCCACAATCTACTACACCCTCGATGGCAGCACGCCAACCGTGGCATCCGCGGTCTATACAGCCCCAATCGCGGTCGCGGCAACAACTACGATTCAAGCCATTGCTAGCGCTCCCGGCTACCTGCAGAGCGGGGCAACCTCCGCAACTTATATCGACTCATTGCAAGTTGCCACACCAACTTTCAACCCATCGAGCAGCACCTCCACACAACCCATTTTGGTGACCATCAGCGATTCCACGGCGGGAGCCTCGATTTACTACACGACAAACGGGACGACGCCGACGACCTCTTCGACGTTGTATACCGGGGTGGTAACAGTCAGCACTACCGAGACCTTAAATGCAATTGCAGTGGCTACCGGGTTTGTCGCGAGTGACGTAGCGAGCGCAACCTACACAATCGATACAGGACAAACGGGAATCGACTTCCCGCTGGGGTTTGCCGGGACTCAGGGAATCATGATCCTGAACGGCAGCACGGATCTGGATGACTCGCGCTTACAACTGACAACAGGGCTAACTGGTGAAGCTGGATCGGCATGGTACTACCAGCCGATCAATATCCAGGCATTCACAAGCGAATTCAGTTTCCAGTTATCCAATCCTGCTGGAGAGGGATTTACCTTCGCAATCCAGGGGGATAACAACACCTCACTGGGTACTGCAGGATTGGGGCTGGGATATCAAGGAATCGCCAACAGTATTGCAATCAAGTTTGATCTCGATAACGCAGCAGGGGAAGGCGCCGATTCAACCGGCTTGTACACCAACGGCGCCAGCCCAACGGTTCCCGCCATTGACCTGAGCACCACCGGCATCGACTTGCATAGTGACGATACGTTCGACGTGAGTCTGACTTATAACGGCACTATTCTGTCGATGGTTATTTCTGACATGATTACCGGTGCGGCTTACTCCACAAGTTGGACGGTGAATATTCCTTCTACCGTAGGCGGCAATACTGCCTATGTTGGATTTACCGGAGGAACGAGTGGACTTACTTCCAGCCAAAAGATCGAAACGTGGATTTATACAACTGTATCAAACGGCTTGCCAGTTACAACTTCACCAATTTTTAACCCACCTGGCGGAGCCTACGCCGCGTCACAATCGGTGAGCATTGCCAGCGGATCCTCAGGTGCGACGATCTACTACACGACAAACGGAACTACGCCAACAACCGCTTCGACCGTTTACAACGGCCCGATCACAGTGAACGCTTCGGAAACGCTGGAAGCGATCGCTGTTGCGTCTGGCTATGGTCCGAGCGCAGTGGGAACGGCGGCATATAGCATAGCGCCCATCCTGCCTGTGCCGGTTCTGTCTCCCTCCCCTGCAACTTACGCAACAGCACAGACGGTGACCATCAGTGACTCGATGGGTGGCGCCACCATCTATTACACGACCGACGGGACGACGCCCACAAGTTCGTCTGCCATTTATAGCTCTCCAATCGCGGTGAGCGCGAGCGAGACTGTACAGGCATTCGCGGCGGAGACAGGGTACAACAATAGCCCGGTTGCAGGCGGCACGTATACCATCGCGGCTCCGCTTCCGGCACCAACATTCTCACTTGCTGCCGGCACTTACAGTAGCTCGCAGGCTGTGACCATCAGCGATGCGACGGCGGGCGCCACAATCTACTACACCACCAATGGGGCGACGCCCACCACATCGTCGACCGTCTACAGCGGCCCAATCACGGTGAGCTCGACGGAGACGCTTGAGGCAATCGCGATCGAAACAGGTTATACGAACAGCACTATCGCCACGGTAGCCTACACAATCAGCACGCCTGGCGTCACCTACATCAATTATCCAAACAACGGATTTACGGCCAGCAGCTTGTCACTGAACAATGGACCGAAGGTGGCCAGCGGAGTGCTTCAAATTACCGACGGAGGAGTTGGAGAAGATCGATCGGCCTGGTTCACGACTGAGATCCCAGTGCAGAGCTTTATCACCAACTTCACTTTCCAGCAATCCAATGCCTCGGCAGACGGGATGACGTTTGCGATTCAGGGAGACAACATTTGGTCATTGGGTGACCCTGGAGGAGGATTGGGATATCAGGGAATTTCCAAGAGCGTGGCGGTGAAGTTCGATCTATACAACAACTCCGGAGAGGGCAGCGACTCAACCGGGTTGTATACGGGCGGCGCGATACCGACGGTGCCTGCGGTGGACCTGAGTTCCACGGCAATCAACCTGCACAGCGGCGACATCATGGACGCGCAATTGGTCTATGATGGAACCAATCTGACCATGACATTGACCGACACGGTGACCAATGGCACTGTAACTGAAGTCTTCCCGGTGAATATCCCCAGCATGGTGGGAGGCAATACGGCATATGTAGGATTTACCGGCGCAACAGGCGGATTGACAGCGACACAGAATGTGCTGTCGTGGACATATGTGAGTCCGGCAGGAAATGTTGCTGCCTCGCCCACATTCTCGCCAGCGGCCGGCACTTACGCTACATCGCAGACGGTGACGATAAGTGATGCGACGCCTGGGACGGCGATCTACTACACTATCAACGGAACAACGCCGACCACATCGTCCACCCTCTACAGCGGCCCCGTCACAGTGAGCGCAACAGAGACGCTCGAGGCCATTGCCGTAGAGTCAGGCTACGCCAATAGCGCTGTTTCGACGGCGGCTTACACCATTGCTCCGGCGCTGGCCTCGCCCACATTCTCGCCCGCAGCAGGAACCTATACCACATCGCAGTCTGTGACCCTCAGCGATGCGACGAGCGGGACAACCATCTACTACACCACCAATGGGACGACGCCCACCACATCATCGACAGTGTACACCGGCCCAATCACGGTGAGCGCATCAGAGACGCTGGAAGCAATTGCAGTTGAAACTGGATACACCAACAGCACTGTAGCCACTGCGGCCTACACGATACCTTCGGTGCTTCCGGCGCCCACATTCTCGCCTGCAACAGGGATCTACACCACATCGCAGTCTGTGACCATTAGCGATGCGACCAGCGGGACGACCATCTACTACACCACCAACGGAATTACGCCTACCACGTCGTCGAGTGTGTATAGCGGCGCGATCACAGTGGGAGCAAATGAGACGATCGAGGCATTAGCAGTCGAGACGGGCTACACCAACAGTGCTGTAGCAACGGCAACTTACACAATCAACCCTGTAATGCCTGCACCAATATACTCGCCTGCGGCAGGGACTTATAGCACATCACAATCTGTGGGCATCAGCGATGCGACGAGCGGTGCGACCATCTACTACACCACCAACGGAACGACGCCTACTACCTCGTCCACCGTCTACAGCGGCCCAATCACAGTGAGTGCAACGGAGACGCTGGAAGCCATAGCGGTCGAGACAGGCTACACCAACAGTTCCGTTTCCAATGCCGTTTACACGATCGCTTCGGTGTTGCCAGTTCCCACGTTCTCGCCGGTTGCAGGAACTTATACTGCTTCTCAGTCAGTCACGATCAGCGATGCGACGAGCGGAACGGCCATCTATTACACCACCAACGGAACTACGCCTACTACCTCGTCCACTAAATACGCAGGGGCAATCACGGTGGGCGCGACAGAGACGCTGGAAGCCATCGCAGTCGAGACAGGCTACACTAATAGTGCCGTTGCCACGGCGGTTTACACAATCAATCCAGTACTTCCTGCACCAACATTCTCGCCGGCAGCGGGCACGTACACAACTTCTCAATCAGTTACGGTCAGCGATGCAACCAGCGGGACGACCATTTACTACACCACGAACGGGACCACGCCTACCACCTCGTCCAGCGTTTACAGCGGCTCAATCACAGTGAGTGCAACAGAGACACTGGAAGCCATCGCAGTTGAAACGGGCTACTCCAACAGTGCCGTTTCCAAGGCCGCTTACACGATTGCTCCTGTCTTGCCCACCCCGACCTTCTCGCCAGCAGTAGGTACTTATACCTCTTCTCAGTCAGTGACCATCAGCGATGCGACGAGCGGGACGACCATCTATTACACCACCAATGGAACCACTCCGACTACTTCGTCCACCAAATACACAAGTGCGATCACGGTGACCGCGACAGAGACGCTGGAAGCTATCGCAGTCGAGACGGGATACACCAATAGTGCAGTCGCCTCGGCTGTCTACACCATCACTCCGGTCTTGCCCGCGCCCACGTTTTTGCCAGCAGCAGGCACTTACGCCACATCGCAGTCCGTAACGATCAGCGACACGACTAGCGGCACCACCATCTACTACACCACCAACGGAACGACGCCTACTACCTCGTCGACCGTATACGGCGGCCCAATCACGGTGAGCGCGATGGAGACGCTAGAAGCCATCGCAGGCGAAACAGGCTACACCAACAGCGCTATTGCAACAGCCGCTTACACCATCACTCCAGCGCTGCCCGCACCCACATTTTCTCCCTCTGCCGGTTCTTACGCCACTTCGCAAACAGTAACGATTAGCGACGCAACCAGTGGGGCTGCCATCTACTACACCACGAACGGGACTACGCCCACCACATCGTCGACCGTCTACAGCGGACCGATTACGGTGAGCGCAACAGAGACTCTCGAAGCCCTCGCAGTCGAAACTGGCTACACTAACAGCGCTGTTGCCATAGCCGCCTATACCATTGGCGCTGTTACTACCTACGTCAATTATCCAAGCAGTGGATTTACAGCCGGCAGTCTTTCGCTGAACAATGGACCGAAAGTCACCGGGGGACTGCTGCAAATAACAGACGGAGGGGTCGGAGAAGATCGATCCGCATGGTTTGCATCCGAAGTGCCGGTGCAGGCCTTCACCACCAACTTCACCTTCCAGCAACTGAATGCGTCTGCAGACGGCATGACATTTGCAATCCAGGGAGAGAATGTCTGGGCGCTGGGTGATCCTGGGGGAGGTTTGGGTTATCAAGGAATCACAAACAGCGTGGCAGTCAAGTTTGACCTCTACAACAACTCGGGAGAGGGCAGCGACTCCACGGGGTTATATACCGACGGTGCGATACCGACAGTGCCTTCTGTGGATCTGAGTTCCACCGCGATCAACCTGCACAGCGGCGACATCATGAACGCGCAAATGGTCTATGACGGGACCAACCTGACGCTGACGCTGACCGACACGGTCACCAATGGAACGGTGACGGAGGTCTTCCCGGTTAATATCCCCAGCATCGTGGGAGGCAGCACAGCCTATGTCGGATTCACCGGCGCAACGGGCGGCCTGACTGCAACGCAGAATGTGCTCTCGTGGACTTACTCAGCGCCGTGATTCATCAGGTTCGTAGCGTGATAGCGTTTTTGGGAATATTGCATCGCTTTTACTCGCAATTCTCCCTGATTGGAGCTTGGGACAGAGGCGGCACTGCAGAGAAGAGAAAGAAGAAGAGATATATCTTCATAAACAGCCTGTACCTATGATTGTGGTCGACTTGTCGCAGGGACTGGAGAGTTCTGTAAGGGAAGCTCACACCGACGATGAGCGTGAATTTTTATAGCCCGTTAGCTGGTGTATTTCGTCTTTCGGCGGTATCGCGATCCGATCCTGGCGCATGCGCTGTCGTTTGCTATCTTGCAGGCCGCTTGAATAGGCTAACCTAGTTTCATGAGTGCGATATTCCTTGTCCCCGGCCTTCTCTCGCTCTATCTTGTGATCCGCGGGCGAATCGAGACGGCGTTCCTTTCTGTATATCTTCCCGCGCTCTTGCTGCTCCCCGACGGATACGCACTGAAATTCCCACATTTGCCCGCAATCTCCGCGGCCCAGTCGGCATTGATCCCGATTGGCGCAGTGGCATTGGTTCGCCTCTTGAGGAGCGGCATCCCTTCGCTAATGGATATTCTGGTGACGTTGTTCATCATAAGTTCCACCGCAAGCGAGGTTCTTCGCGAACGTGTCATGAACGATGGCATCTTCTCTGCTCTGATCTCTTTCATATCCATCTTCCTCGCCTATGCGGTGGGGCGCAAGATCATCGAGCCCGGACTACGGTTGGTTACCGTGCGGCGATTTGTGATGCTGATTTTGTTGCTGGGCCCTATCGCGTTGTACGAGTGGAGAATGGGACAGAGTCTCTATGGGATCATTGGGATTCGATATTTCAATCTGGACAGTGTCCGGGCGTTTATTCAACTCAGATCGGGACGTGGAAGAGCGGCGGTATCTTTCAATGATGCCGAGTTGGCTGGAATTGTCTTTGGGATGACCGCCGCCTTGAATGTTTGGCTGGTTTATATTCAAAAATGGCGTTCGGCTGCGAATCTCGGAAAGCGGCTAGGGTGGGTTGAAAAGTACCACATTCCCGGCCTTCTGCTCTTGCTATACGTCTTTCTTACGCAATCTCGCGGACCCATGCTCGCCGTGGGCGTCGGTTACCTTATTCTCCAGATTCCCAAGTTCAAGAACAAGAAAGCCGCAACCGCTTTGGTGGCCATTTTGATTGCCGCGGCCGCTCTTTCCGCATACCAGTATTTCGCCCACTACACAAACATCGTCGACCCTGGCGCCATTGTGAATGAGCAACAGGGCAGCGCGCTGTACAGGCGGCAAATGAACGAACTCTACCAGCCAATCGTGAAACAGGGCGGTCTCTTCGGCTGGGGCATTCTAAGCCGTCCAGTCCTTCCCGGCATGTTCTCCGTTGATAATGAGTTTTTGCTCGTTCACCTCGCCTATGGACACTCTGGCTATATCCTCTTCGTACTCATTGCCGTGGAAACCTTCCGGCGTTTGATTGTTCGCTCGTGGAAACTTCAAGCGCCTGAGGATCAAGCCTTTGCTGTTGCTCTTTTGGCAGCCATGGCGGTGTTCTGGATATCCATCTCCACAGTCTTTATGGGCGAACAAACTCCGCAGATCGCATTCCTTGTGATCGGTTGGAGTCAGTCCATCCTTCCAGCTTCCACAGAACCGGCAGTCGCGCCAGAGAGCGCAGTGCGATCCCGGTTTATTTTCCGACGGATCTTCACCTAGGCGCATTCCTTTCCTGCTGCGAGAGTTGGAATGAGCCGCGAAATGCATTGAGGATTGGGCTTGCCCTCATCTTTGACTCGATGGAGGCGGGCGATTCATTGAATCGGAGATTGAGCCACGGAATAACCGGATATGCGGTTATTCATAGAGTTCACAACCAACCCCGCATGACGATCAGTCGCTGGTATTATTAGAAGAAAAGCTTGTGACCTGCGTCACAGGTGCAGGCCGATTTGGAAGCAGGTTCAAGAAAATCTGTATTCTAGTAACCGCCTGAATCTTATTACTCTTACGCCTTGCGATGTACTTTCTCTTCGTTGCTGGATCGAGAACGGAATCTAGCGAGAGGTTCGACTGTGACAAGGATCACTGCCCCCTAGAGAACCGCGGCGGAAGATGCAATCAAGGATTCGCTGAATCTGAAAGTTTTGATTGGAAGCAGTCGACAAGACTGCGGCGCTGTTGGCATCGTTGCCCATCAGGCTAGAGGGTAGCTATGCCAATTGGAGCTTGGGGCGTACAGACGCCGGAAGATCGGCTCCGCCTCATCTCAATCTCAGAGTTAACTATGTTCGCTTTTGCGGCCCGCAAGATAGTTAGACAAGGCCGCACTTAGGCATGACTTAGAAGGCTCCGGTTGATAGGAAGCCTGGTCAAGAGCCAAAGTTGGAGAGAATGCGGTGATTAACACATTAGCACTTCTCGATAGCGCCATTCTTACTGATTCTCCTTTGGATTTGCTTCACTGCGATTGCGTTGGGTGACATTTGAATAATCGCGTGCGTTAGGACGTGGCCAAGCAATCGTTGCGCGGCCTGCAACGTCACTGAGCAAACCCTAGGAGGGTGCAGGCAAACTGCATCCGAAGCCCGCTTCTCTGCGGTTCCCATCCAGGAGCAGTAATCATGAAAAGGCACATGTCTTATGCCGTTGCAATTATTGTTTTAGGTGTTCTGGTCCTTTTTTCTTTATCCGTTTCCGCACAAACATTGTCGCTCAACGACGGATCAGTCATTCAGAGCAACACGAGTCGCATCGGATTGAACATTGGAGCCATCGACTACTGGGATAGT
>CAYVMS010000063.1:0-15742 GCA_964452615.1 uncultured Occallatibacter sp. | reverse complement strand
TTTCCAGTCATTTGCAATTAAGAGTGGACTAAAACGGACGGATCTGGACTGCTATGGATAAGATATGGCGGAGGGAGAGGGATTCGAACCCCCGGTACCCTTTCAGGCACAACGGTTTTCAAGACCGCCGGTATCAACCGCTCACCCATCCCTCCGCAAGGGGGATCTCTTAGATTGTACGTCGAAACAGGCATCTGCCGGCAGGTATTGCTATTGATTGCCAGTAGGCGTGCCCCGCTTCTCTGGGCAACAGGGATCACGTGCCGCTCCCAGGTTGCTGTTTGTGTGGCAAGAGCTATTTCATGCCCTCCAATTCATCGGCCAGGGCGCCGGCACCGTAGAGCTTACGCAACGCCTCGATCATTCCGGCCGAATGAACCGCGACTGCCCTGTTCCTGCTTCCGTCGTAGACAAAATCGCCGGCCAGCGACTCAATGTTGCCGTCGAAGATCAAGCCCACCAGTTCGCACTCGCGATTGACGACTGGCGAGCCGGAGTTGCCGCCGATAATATCGCCAGTCGAGACGAAGTTCAGCGGGGTTGAGAGTTCCAGCTTGTCGCGGCCTGCCGCCTCCTTTGGAGTCAAGTCAAAGGGTGGCTTGTTGCTGAAGCTGGCGGCACGATCATAGAGCCCATAGAATGTCGTGAAGGGTGGCGCGATGGTGCCGTTGTAGGGGAAGCCATCGACCGTTCCATAGCTCAGACGCAGCGTAAATGTAGCGTCGGGATAAGCGTCCTTGCCATAGACAAGAAAGCGGGCTTTGCCCAGTTTTTCGCCGGCTGTGGTGAGCGCGCTTTCAATCTCATCATGCTGCCACCGGCGATACTCGCGCGCCAGCGGGTCGGTACGGCGAGCGGCCACGATCATTGGATCGGTAGAGGCCGCAACAGCCGCTTCGCCGCCATCGAGCAGAGCTTTGCGCACGGCAACGTCACTCAGCTTGGTGCCGTCAATAACCGAGTTGACGAAGGTCGTAATATCGCTTCCATCGAGCAGTTTGACCAGGTATTCATCGTTCTTGCCCAGCTTTTCCGCGGCCAGGTTGAGCGCCGTGGTCATAAACAGCTTCTCAGTGGAAGGATAGATGGGCGCGGGTGATAGAAGCTGAAATCTGAGCGACTCGATCTGCGAGTCGTGGTAGCCATCGAGCCGCTCGCCGTCAGGCTTCTTCACCTCGATCACGTATTGCACGATCTGGCGCGCAATGGTGAACAAGCGGCTATCGGTGCGCCGGAAGATCAGGCCTGGCATCCTGGGAGCGGCTTTCTTTTCGATGGCATCGATGGACTCCCATGCATCGCCATAGGCCTTTTGCCACTCAGGATTGGCGGCAACCTTGGCGCGGAAGTCGGTTTCCTCGGCTTGCTTCTTGGCAAGGATGGCAGGTGCTGCGAGTGCTTCGCCACGGCCCAAGTAGACCTTCAAGCTATTCTGCATGAAAAAAAGAGTGCTTCCGACTTCCCGCGCCTGCTCCGCTCCCTGTGCGGAAAAGGCCTGCGCGGCGGCGATTCGTCGCTGATAGTACTCGGTCAGGGCCGGATCGGTGAGATCGCGTTGCATTAGCAACTGCGAGACCGTGTCGTCGCGCTGTGTTGATCCAGGATGGCCCGAGATGAAGATCAGCTCGCGAGGCGCAGCGCCCTTGGCACTCCACTTGAGATAGTTATCGGTGTGCAGCGGTTTGCCGTTGTCATAGACGCGGAAAAGAGCCATGTCGAGGTCGTATCGCGGATAGGTGAAGTTATCCGGATCGCCACCAAAAAAAGCCGCTTGCTGCTCGGGCGCGAAGACCAGCCGCACATCGGTGTAGGCCTTGTACTGGTAGAGCCAATACTCGCCGCCTTGGTAAAACGAAACCACATCGGAGCGCAGGCCTGTCTTGTCCTTGTTCTCCTTCTCGATTGCCGCAATCTCGGCATCGCGGGCCTTCTGAGCCTTGGCTTCGTCAGCAATACCCTTGGCTGCTCCCTGCACGCGGGCAGTCACGTCCTGCATGGCAACGAGCACATTGACCTCGAGATCGGGAGACTTCATCTCGGCATCCGGCGTCGTCGCATAGAAGCCGTCGCGCACATAGTCGTGTTCGGCCGTCGAATTCTTCTGCAACTGGACGCGGGCCACGTGGTGATTGGTCAGCAACAGGCCGTTAGGGCTGACGAACGAGCCTGATCCGCCGTCGTTGAGGCGCACACTCGACAGGCGCAAATGGTCCAACCATGCCTGCGTGGGATGGAAGTTATACTTGGCCGCCAACTGCTTCAACGGCGGGTTGTCAAAGGTCCACATGCCTTCTTCGGCTTGAATCGTGGGCGCGACAGCCAGCAGCAGTGCCGCCGGCAGCAGGAGGACGCGGTGGAGATTTCGACCTAGCATCAAGAGCCTCATGGGTTAGAGAGTCAGTGACTCAGAAAGTGAGCGAGTTGGCAAGTCGGCGAGTCAGCATCAATCCGCGCCGACTTGCTGACTCGCTGACGGCAGGGCCGTGCTGACTTGCCGTTACGGCATCACCAACACTTCCACGCCACTGGCCGCGTTCTTCTGGCGAAAGACCTGCTCGGTGGCCTTCTGGAACTCCTCTGGCCGTGCATTGGGAATGTCGGTAAAGCTCTGCGGGTTGCGATCTGTCAATGGGAACCAGGAACTCTCGACCTGCACCATAATACGGTGGCCGCGGCGGAATGTGTGAAAGAGATCCGGCATGGTGAAGTTGATGTCGGCCTCTTTGCCTGGCGTCAATGGTTCCGGCTTCTCCCAGCTATTACGGAACTTAGCCCGGAAGGGTTCACCGCGCAGTAGTTGCTGGTAGCCTCCCATGTGAATGGGCGGCGCGTCCAGGATGCGTTTGTTGCCGTGCGAAGTATCTTCCGGGTCGGGATAATTCTCTGGATAAACGTCGATCAGCTTCACATCGAAGTCCGAGTCCGTGCCGGAACTGGCGACCTTGAGCCGAGGCGAGATCGGCCCTGCGATGGTCACGTCCTGATCGAGCGGCTCGGTCTCGTAGACCAGCACATCCGGCCTGTAACTCGCAAAGCGCTGGTCGTCCACCATGTAGCGCTGCGGAACGGTGTCAGTGGTGTATCCAACAAACGGCACCGGATGATTCGGGTCGCTCAGATACTCGTCGACGCCGTTCTCCTCCATTGGCGGGTCAAAGCTCAGCTTGCCGTCGGCATGAAAATAGAGCGTCTTCGCCGTTGCGTTCTTAGGCGGCCACACATCAAAGTTGCGCCATACATTCGTGCCTGTCTCAAAGACCACTGCGCGCGGCTGCTCTTTTCCCTTGCCTTTGAGGTAGTGTTCGAAGAAAGGGAACTGGACATTCGCGCGAAAGTACTCGCCGGTCTTCGAATTGAACTCAACATCGCCCAGGCGACTGCCATCGCTGCGCGCCCAGCCGCCGTGGACCCACGGGCCCTCCACCAGAGTTGTCGGCGTCTCCGGGTTGAATTTGTTGATTGCGTAGTAGGTCTTGTAGGGACCGCTAAGATCTTCGGCATCAAACCAGCCGCCCACCACCAGCACCGCGCAGTGCACGTTCTTCATGTGACGTTCGAGATCCCGCGCCTGCCAATAATCGTCATAAGTGTTGTGTTTGGCCTGATCGTTGAAGAGCCAGTTGGAGCCCTTCAGATAAAGCTTGTCCAGGTTGGCGATGTTACCAGCCTGAAGATAGAACTTGTAACTATCGGGCGTGCCAAAGTCGAATGGAACCGTTGGCTTTGGGGTCTGCGGCCCGTTTTGTGGATAAAAGAATGGCGCATAAAACTCAAAGTTTGCCGCAAGCATAAACGCCCCGTTGTGATAGGCGTCGTCGCCTAGAAACAGGTCGGTCATCGGAGCCTGAGGGCTGGCGGCGACCAATGCCGGGTGCGAATCGATGATCGAGGCCGAGGTGTAAAAACCCGGATAAGAGATCCCCCAGATCCCCGCCTTGCCGTTGTTATTGGGCACATGTTTGAGCAGGAATTCAATCGTGTCATAAGTGTCAGAGGAGTCATCCACGTCCTGCGGTGATTTCTTCTTGTCGATGTGCGGCGTCATCTCAATGAACTCGCCCTCGCTCATCCAGCGTCCGCGCACATCCTGGTAGACAAAGATATAGCCCGACTTCTCAAACTCATCGGAGGGGCCTAGATGCTTGGGATACTGGTCCTCGCCGTAGGGGCCGACGTCGTAAGGAGTGCGGTTGAGCAGAAACGGGTAGGGGCCTGCAGACAAATCCTTGGGTACATAAACTGCCGTAAAGAGCTGCTTGCCATCGCGCATAGGAATACGGAATTCGTACTTGGTATAGTGCGCGCGAACGTAGTCTTCCTTGGGAGCCTCAGCCGGCGGCTGCTGAGCGTCAAGCAGGGGAAGTGCGAGGGCTAGAATGGCCAGAATAATGATGGGGAAACGGCAAGGCTTGAGCATCTTTAGCTTCAGTCTCCTGAGCAACCAGAGTACTCCAGCAGGGCGGGGGTATGTCACGGGGAAGGGCAAATTGCGCCAAGCGTCATTAAGTTCGTCCGGCTCATTTCATATACTGAGGACATGGTGAAAACTCCGGTTTGCGGATGGACGCTGGAAGAGGCCGCGCGCGGACGCGGGTCACTGCGCATCGCCGGGGTGGACGAGGTGGGCCGCGGACCGCTCTTCGGACCGGTGGTGGCGGCCGCAGTGATTCTGCCCCGAGGCTTTTCCCTGCCAGGGCTGAACGACTCAAAAAAGCTCACAGAAAAGAAGCGCGTCGAGCTAGACCGCGAGATTCGCTTGAACGCCGTGAGTTGGGCCATTGCGGCCGTAGACGCCGAGGAAATCGATCGCATCAACATTCGCCAGGCATCGCTCTTGGCCATGCGCCGCGCCGTCGAGCAACTCACCCTGAGCCCGGACTATCTCCTCATAGACGGCCGCGACATGATCGACTGGGATTGCCCGCAACAGGCCGTCATCCATGGCGACGCAATCAGCTTTTCCATTGCCGCCGCGTCTGTCATCGCCAAGGTTCATCGCGACCATTTGCTGATGGAGTTGGACCGCGAGTTTCCCGGCTACGGCCTGGCACAGCATAAGGGCTATGCCAGCCCCGAGCATCTGGCCGCTCTGGAAAGGCTGGGGCCGACTCCACTGCATCGCCAGAGCTTTCACCCCATTGCGCAGACAGTGCTGCGATTCGATTGATCATCAAGCAGTAGCTGCACGCATCTTCCGCCGCTGCATCCAACTAAGCACTGGCCTTGCCAGCAGCAATATTGCCAAAATCGCAGTCATATTCAGCGGCGCGAGCACGCCGGGCTTGACCTGCCACCAATAGTGGATCACTCCGCAGACAGCAGCCACGTAGACCAGCTTGTGCAGGCGGTTCCAGCGCTTGCCGCCCAGTTTGCGGATGGCCCAGTTGGTCGAGGTCGCAGCCAGCGGCAGCAGCAGCAGCCACGCGGCCACGCCGACAGTGATGAAGCGGCGCTTGGCAATGTCGGCAGCCATCGTGCTCACGTCAAAGCCCGCATAGAGTGCGATGTAAGTCGCGAGATGCAGCGTGGCATAGAAAAATGCAAACAGCCCCAGCAGGCGGCGGAACTTCACCAGCCATGCCAACTCAGGGATTAGGCGGCGAACCGGCGTGATGGCCAACGAGATGGTCAACAGTCGCAGCGTAGCCAGGCCGGTTGCAAAGGTAATCGTGGCCGTTGGGTCCGCGCCTAGATTGTTGGTCGCCGCGCCCCAGACGAGCCGAGCCAACGGCCAAAGGCACGCCAGCCAGACAAAGGTTTTAAGTGCAATGAGAGTCGGTCGTTTCATAGGCCTCGTGCGAGCGGAGTTAGCGGTGCTCGCGGAGTTAGCGCAGCCCTCTAACTCCGCTAACCACGCAAACCCCGCTTAGAAGTTCCTCTTCAGATTCATGCCATTGTAGAGCGATGCAACCTGATCGCCATAGCCGTTGAACATCAGCGTGGTGCGGCGTTGCGCATAGAAGGGCTGGCCGATGCGGCGTTCGGTCTTCTGGCTCCAGCGGGGATGGTCCACGTTGGGATTGACGTTCGAGTAAAAGCCATATTCGCTGGGCCCCATGTTGTTCCACGTTGTCGGCGGCATGTGGTCGAGGAAACGCACGGTCACAATCGACTTCGCCGACTTGAAGCCGTACTTCCACGGCACAACGATGCGTACCGGAGCGCCGTCCTGGTTGGGTAGCACCTCGCCGTAAAGGCCAAAGGTCAGCAGCGCGAGTGGGTTCATCGCCTCATCCATCCTCAGTCCCTCAGAGTACGGATCGTAAAACGAAGCCTGGGTCGCCCACTTCTCCACCTTTCGGTCGTAGTAAGAGAGGAACTGCACGAACTTCGCGCTCGGCAGCGGATCGCACTGGTTGATAAACTCCGACAGCGAGTAGCCCACCCACGGAATCACCATGCTCCAGGCCTCGACGCAGCGATGGCGATAGACGCGATCCTCAAGCGGTCGCAGCTTGAGCAGAGCTTCGATGTCAAACATCTTCGGCTGCTTCACCTTGCCTTCCACTTTGACGGTCCAGGGCCGCGTCGGCAGCCCCCCGGCGTTTTTTGCCGGCTGATCCTTGTCTACGCCGAACTCATAAAAATTGTTGTAGTGGGTGATGTCTTCAAACGTGGTTAATTGCTCGCCGGTGGTTGTCAGCGGGCTCTTCACGGTCTCGAGCCTTGTGCCGGCCAGCGCGGAGACGCCCGGCGAAAAGACCTGTGCCAGCCGTTCGGCGCCCAAAGCGGCTGCGCCTGCGGCCAAAGCTGTTGAGGCTGCCGAGCGCAAAAAGCGGCGACGATTGAAGTATAGGTCGTACTCGTCTCGCGAAGTGATCTCAGAAGAGGGAATATCGGGCGGTTTGCCGATGAGCATGGGTTAACCTCGCGCGGGAAGCGCTGATTCCAATCATTAGACACCGGGGAGGGCCTGGACGTTTCAGGATTTAACCGAACATTGCAGGGTGCCCCACCCTCGCCGCGTCTTTGTTTTTGCGGCTAGGGTGGGAATCCACGAACCCCAACCACTCCCATCTACGACAAACGCTCAAATGGCCATTGTCCCAACTGCCGCGCACGAATCATATAGATCAACGAACCGCTAACAGCAATCCCCGCAGCCACAGCCAGCCCGCCCAGCGCATGGCTACGATTCACCAGCATAAAGATGAACCCGGCCATCGCCGCCAGGGGAGGCAGTGGATAGAGCGGCATCCTGAAGGGACGCGGCAGCTCCGGCCTCTGCGTCCGCAACAGCATCACACCCAAATGCTGCAGAGAGAATTGAATCAGGATGCGGGTGACTACGAGCATCGTAATCACCTGCGCCAGCGAGAAGAAACAGAAGCCAGCGGCGACCAATCCCAGGGCAACCAGCGACCTGTGAGGAATGCCGTGCTTTGGATGAACGGCGGCGAGAAACCGAAAGTAGTTGCCATCGCGCGCTGCAGCGTAGGGCACACGGGAGTAGCCCAGCAGCAGCGAAAAGATCGATCCGAAGGCCGTCCACACAATCAGCGCCGCCATCAGGCGGCCTGCGAGGTTGCCAAAGGCGGACTTTGCGATATCGGCCACCAGTTGCAAACGTACCGCCGCCCCGGCGGCTACATGCGATGCCGCATCGCGCATCGAGGGGAGCACTGCCAGGTTCATGGTCACGTAGATCGCCGCGACAAAGAGCAACGAAAGCAGAATAGCGCGCGGAATCGTCCGCTCGGGCTTGCGTACCTCAGCGCCGAGAAAGGCGATGTTGTAATAGCCCCAATAGCAGTAGGTCGTCAGCAAAGTGGCCTGCGCCAAACCACCAAGTTCGCCGGGAAGCGAGACCGCCGGATCAACTGGCATCCGCCATCCGCCCGTCGTCGCTGCGTGCGCAAATCCAGAGACGATGACCCCGGCGATGGCTGCCAACACTCCAACAAAGAGCACCCAAGCCAGCCGCGTTACAGAGCTGAGATTCCGATAGAGCAACGACATGACCAGCAGACAAGTACCGGCTGCGGCAAAGTTCGAATAGTGCAGCGCGGGCAGGGAAGCAATCGGTGCACCATCGAGTCCCGGCCAGAACCACGCCAGAAAGCTCGAAAGCCCAATGCAGCCCGAAGCGATAGCCAACGGCGCGGTGAAGCTCACCTGCCACACGTAGAGAAAGCTCAGCCAGTTCCCGGCTCGGTTGGGACCGTAGATCTCACGCAAAAAGGCATAAGAACCACCGGCCCTTGGGAAAGCCGCGCCCAGTTCGGCCCAGACCAGTCCGTCGGCCACCGCGATGGCGGCACCGAGCACCCACGCCCACACCGAGAGCCCGTAGCCCGCCGCCGCAATCACCAGCGGCAGCGTGATAAAAGGCCCCACGCCGATCATCTCCAGCATGTTGAAAGCCACCGCCGAGCGCAGGCCGATGCGGCGCTGGAGAGTAGGTCCACTAGCGGATTGGGCGGAGAGATTACTCATTAAAGATGCTGAAGCGTGTTTTAAGAATGCCGCATTGTGTCAGGGCACGACTTTAGTCGTGCCGCATGATGAAGACAGAATGTTCTGGGCTTTAGCCCCTGCGGTTTTAAACCGATCTTTCATCATACGATTCGGGTAATTTTCTCCAGGGCTAAAGCCCGCGTTGATTCTTCCTGCTTCATGCGGGGATTGAACCCCCGCCTCCCTCCGGATCGTTTCTTTAGCACTCACGTGCTCCCCGGATTGTACACTGACGGGAAGTATGATCATCGCCGAGAGAGTTCAACGAGCATTTGTGGGCGTAGCCCTCACCGGGCTAATGCTGGCGGGAACACCTTGCCTAAGATCGCAACAAACCGGAGAGCAGGCAGCACAGCAAACTGAGTCGCAGGCCAGCGCCCTTGCCTCTATTCCTACGCCCGAACCGAGCGACGTCGCGTTGCCGCTGCCTGAGGATCGTGGCGTGGCGGCTTTGGAACAATCTCTGAAGCGTCTCTCGACCACGGCCAGCGTGATGATGATCGTCGCGCATCCTGACGATGAAGACGGCGCGCTGCTCACCTACCTCAGCCGCGGCCTTGGCGTGCGGACAACTCTTTTTACGCTCAATCGTGGCGAGGGCGGGCAGAACGCCATGTCTGCCGACGCGGACGATGCGCTGGGACTGATCCGCACCAACGAGCTTCTGCGAGCCGATGAGTTCTACGGCGTAAAGCAACTCTGGGGCACTGAGGCAGACTTTGGCTTTTCCAAAACTCAGGAAGAATCCTTCGCCAAGTGGGGTCATGACCGCGTGCTCTACGATGCCGTGCTCGCAGTGCGCCGCGAACGGCCGCAGATCATTGTCTCGACGTTCGTCGGCGGAGTCACCGACGGCCATGGCCACCACCAGGTCTCCGGCGAGATCGCGCAAGAGGTCTTCAAGGCCGCTGCCGATCCAGCGGTTTTTCAGGAACAACTTAAAGATGGTCTCCAGCCCTGGCAGCCGCTCGCCGTCTACTCGATGGTGCCCTTCGCACCCATTACCGAGAAGGGCATGTTCGACTACGCGACCGGAAAATGGGCGCCCGCGCGCTTCAAGAATTACGTAACCGGCGAGTGGACCGAGGGCGCGCTCTCTACCGACGTGACCCTCCCGGTGGGCAAGCTGGACCCGGTGCTCGGTCGCAGCTATGTGCAGATCGCGCGTGAGGGCTGGGGAGAGCAGAAGTCGCAGAACGGCGGCGCCAACCCCACGCTCAGCGGCCCAGCGACGACCAGTTATCACCTGTGGGCGGTTGCGACTGCGGCGCGGCCGGCTAATACCAACCCCGGCGGCAAGCCCTGGGAGAGCCCGAAGATCGATACGGACCTATTCCGCAACCGCCTTGTCTTGATCGATACTTCCATCGGAGGCCTGCCGCAACTTGCTACGGCTCCCGCACCACGATGGCTGGTCCTGGGGCTGACTCAACTCGGCGGCAACTTGAGGGACTTCCTCGCAGATCGCAAGGGCCAGGCAAGCGTTGATATTGCACACAAGCTGGCAGCCATCTATCGGCAAGCTCTTGATATTCGCGCGCGGGTGCAGGCCGCGCCGGATGCGGAGTTGGATGCTGGCCCAAAAGCAAATCTGCTCTTTGAACTGGACCTGAAGATCGACCAATTTGAGGCGGCGCTCGGCCAGCTCCTCGGACTCGACCTCATCGCCTTCACCACCAATGCCGACAGTGTGCTGGCTGGCGGCCCGTTTCGCGGCAGCTCGGCCGATGAGACGCCTCGCAGCGTGAAGCCCGGTGAGGAGTTCAAAGTCCGCGTTCACGCCGCGCAAGCCAGCTCCGAACCCCGGCTTGAGAAAGTATGGTTGGCGAGCAACACCGGCGATCCGTGGAAGACCGAGAACATAACTGGCGCAATCGACCCGGCCGACCCGGCCTCCGATCCCATCTTCCGCGTGTGGGCAGCAGGAAACGCCGAGCCGACTCAGCCTTATTTCACTCGGCCTTCGATCGAACAACCGTATTATGACTTGACGCAACCAAGAGAGCGTCTTCGCTCATTTACGACCTATCCGTTGGAAGCCTGGGCAGAGTACACCTTCGACGGCCTGCCCATTCGCGTCGGACGGGTCGTGCAAACCATGCGGCGGGTGCAAGGGCCGGGCGGCATCTACGAGCCGCTCATCGTTACTCAGGCGATTGGCGTGCGCATGGACCCGGAGGCGCGGATACTGCCGCTCGACGGCAGCGCTCTGCCAGTGCGGGTCACAGTGCACACCGAGGCAGCAGCCCAAGGCACTGTCACGCTGGAGATGCCGTCCGGATGGAGCGTCCAGCCGTCCGAGGCAAAGTTTCATCGCGACGACGCCGGAGATACAGAACCGTTGTTTTTCCTGGTCACGCCAGACAGAGCCTCCGCCGGCTTCTATGGAATTCAAGCCGTCGCGCACTCCGGTGGGCACGACTACCGCACCGGCTGGCAGAGCATCGGCTACCCCGGCTTGCGCCCTTACAACCTCTACAAGCCCGCGCATCTAATGACCCGCAAAGTGGATGTGAAGCTGGCGTCGGAGTTGCGCATCGGCTACGTGATGGGTACCGGCGACATGGTTCCCGAGGCCATAGAAGCGCTCGGCGTTACACCGCACTTGCTCACTGATTCAGAGTTGACATCAAGCGGCCTCTCGGGGTGGAGTGTTATCGTAATCGGAATTCGCGCCTACTCTGCGCGACCCGAGCTAACGCGCGCTCAGCCTCGGCTCGAGGAGTATGTACGCCGCGGCGGAACATTGATTGTGCAGTATCAGAGCGGCAACTTCCCGGCTCCTTTTCCTCTTTCGATGGGGCATATGGCCGAGAGGGTGGTCGACGAAACTGCGCCGGTCAAGCTGCTGGCCCCATCCAATCTGCTGCTCAGCCGGCCCAACGCAATTACCGCCGCCGACTTCGATGGGTGGGTTGAAGAGCGCGGTCACTCATTCCTCGATAGCTGGGACCCGAGCTATACGCCGCTTACTGAGACTGCCGACGCCGGTCAGGATCCGCAACGTGGCGGCCTGCTGGTAGCGCATCCCGGCAAGGGAACTTATATCTACGTCGCCTATGCGCTCTATCGACAGCTTCCCGAGTTGGTGCCTGGGGCCTACCGACTGCTGAGCAACCTTCTCAGTGCAGGGCAGAATAACTTGAGATGAGGGGGCCGAATTCAATCGCCGCAGATCTCGCCTTGCGTTTACCCGCTATGCCTTCAAAGCAGGATAACCCGCCGCCGGTATGGTGCGTCAGGAGCATAAGATGAGGTCCGCAACCGGGAGATGATCGTTGAAAGACGCGCAAAAAAAACTGCAAGTGGTTGCCGCGCTGCTGGACTCGGAGACAACATTGTCGCTGGCCACGACTGGCGAGGACGGCGAGCCCTCCGTCGCGCCGCTCTTCTATCTTCCCGGAAAAGACCTGTCGCTTTATTGGCTCTCCTCCGAGGGCAGCCTGCACAGCTTGAACCTGGAGAGGTCTCGTTGCGCGTCCGCAACGGTCTACCGCAACGCCGTTCGCTGGAGGGAGATTCGCGGCGTGCAGATGCGCGGATCGGCAAGTAAAGTCACCGAACCTGAGCGTCGCGCCACGCTGATTGAGGCCTACTGCGAACGATTCAAGTTGGGGCGGGTGATCCGTCTGGCCGTTCGCCAATCTGCCGTGTATGTCTTCAAACCGGAGTTTTTCCGCTACATCGACAATGCGAGAGGGTTCGGCCACAAGTTTGAGCTGACGTGCAGTCCGGATGGTTGGCGGCTGTAACAAAATGAAGTTCAAACCGCTCCTCATGCTGTCTTTGGGTCAATTCGAAAGTTTTCATCCTTTCTTTAATGTTTCTTCATAATCCTCATCAAGCCACTCATTTATCACTGAGAGAGAAGTTGTCCTGTGGAAAAGCGGTGGAAAATAGGCCTTGAGAGCATGAAAAAAAAAGAGTTGCACCCCCTTTCCAAAATGGTTTTTTTGCCGATAGATATCAAAGAAGGAATCTGCGCAGCGGATTTTCGTATGCCGGTAGCAGGATTTTGATGATCGGCTCCCTAGACTGAACTGACAGCATCCAGCGTTGAACGGCAGGTACGTATGGTGGTCAAAACGCAAAGCAAGGGACGCGGAGTCACGGGACTTCATGTGGGCGTGAACAACGTCCGGCGGTATTTTCCAAAGAGCATTTCGAGTGTCGAGTTGGTTCTGGATCATCTTCAGATCGAGTGCGGTCTGACGCCAGAATTTTGGCAGGGCGAGCCAGAAATCTTCGATCCCAGGCTTTGTGCGTGGCTTGAGTCCCGCCATATGCACACAAAGCCGGGCCGGGCGTCCTTTCCGATGGCGATGATTCCTGAAGGAAAGAACTCTTTCCGGTTACGGCCGGTCAGGCTTAACGCGCGGGTAAGCGAGAAACTCTCCACTGGGATCGCGGCCTGAGATAGAGGCGCCAGAGAGGCTCGCAACAGCCGTCTAGACTGGCGACACAGGATAGGTGCGCCCATACCCTTCTCTCACAATCCTGTTCCCCTGTCCCTCTCAGTTGATAGACTCGGGATGCAATGACCATCACCCAACTGCAACAGACAATTGAGCTGCACTTTGCGGCGGGACCGGTCGCCATCGGCGATGTTTCTGCCATGACGGCATTTCTGGCACTGAGAGCGGCTTTGGAGAGCGGTGAAGTGCGCGCCGCCTCACCCGACGCCGCCTCGCCCTTCGGCTGGCGAGTCAACGCCTGGGTCAAGCAAGGCATCCTGCTGGGCTTTCGCCTTGGCCAGTTGGAAGACTTTCCCGCTCCAGGCCTCTCGTTCGTAGACAAAGGCACCTTTCCGGTGCGGCATTTCGGCGCAGGCGACGGCGTGCGCGTGGTTCCAGGTGGCTCGTCGGTGCGCGCAGGCTCATTTGTGGCTCGCGGCGTAGTCTGCATGCCGCCCATGTACATCAACGCCGGGGCTTATGTCGATGAAGGAACGATGGTTGACTCACATGCGCTGGTCGGCTCCTGCGCCCAGGTCGGCAAGCGTGTCCACCTGAGCGCCGCAGCGCAGATCGGCGGGGTGCTGGAGCCGGTGAACGCTAGTCCGGTGGTCATCGAAGACGACGTGCTGGTTGGCGGCAATTGCGGCGTCTACGAGGGAACCGTCATCCGCAAGGGCGCGGTCCTGGCCGCCGGGACCATCCTCACTCGCGGCACTCCAGTCTTCGATCTAGTCAATGGCACTGTCTTGCGTGCCACCCCCGAAAGGCCGCTGATCATTCCTGAGAGTGCCGTGGTGGTGCCCGGCTCCCGAGCCGTGAGCAAGGGCAAAGGACAGGAATGGGGCCTGAGCGTCTACGCGCCGGTGATCGTGAAGTATCGCGACGAAAAGACGGATTTGAGTACTACGCTGGAAGAGTTGCTCCGCTAGCAGGGTATAGGTAAGCGCCGTAGCCTTTTGCGGGTTTTACGCATTCCGCTGCCTTGTGCGACTCTCGCAAAAAAACAATTGGACTCATTCCCTCTGGAATTCTCAGCCGAATTCGCCGATAATCACGTCTGGATCGCCGGATCAGGGTGCTCCGTCAGCGCACTGGCATGCGAGCAAGTGGCAGGCTCGTTGTACTGCAAAGTCCCGGTGCACGACTTCGCGGGCACAGACTGAATCCAGAAGGGAAGGTCCGCGTATGCCCTTGATGACATGGACGGAAGAGATGAGCGTGAAGGTCAAGGTGTTGGACGACGATCACAAGACCCTGATTGAAATGTTGAACGACCTGAATGACGGAATTGAGGCGAATCGTGCACGTGTGACCCTCGAAAAAGTGATTGAAAAGCTGTCGAATTACACCAGGGTTCACTTTGCCCGCGAAGAGCGGATGTTCGATCAAACCGGCTATGCCCTCGGTGCCGCGCACAAGGCAGAACACGCCTTGCTGGCCAGGCGGGTGATGAATCTGCAGGCGCGCTTTGAAAGCGGCCAGTCGCGTGAACTCGGGATGGAAACCATGGCATTCCTCAAGAGCTGGCTTACCGACCACATCATGGGTTCGGATCAGAAGTATGGTCCCTATCTCAACGGCAAAGGGATCAAGTAGCATTCTCCAGTGCTCGACGAACCGTGACGTTCGTGGTCCTGGACAGAGAACTCAGAACCAGCGCTTGCGCGGCTCGGGGCGAACGGCCACATTACCGGGTCGAACCTCAACGGGTCTGATTGTGTGGCAAGAGGTTGCGACGCGAGCCGGCTGAGGTGCAATGGCTTGAGGTTGCTTCCCATCATCTTGAGCGGGAGAATTCGCAATGCTCTCATGATGAAGCCTGGCAGCGTTTTCGATCAGTTCCCCGACCAGATCCTCAAGCTGTCTGCGTACTCGATCACTGAGAAGTGGGAATTGAAAGCCCACCAACTTCTCAGACCGAATCATTCTCACCTTCCCGCGCACCCGAAAAGGCATGTGGTTGACGCAGAAAATCAATTCCACAACCTCGTCAATGGCGAGCGTTAGCGGCCTCTCGAACTCCATCAGGCATCCGCCGATGCTTAGATCCATGATCTTGGATGGGCAGGGCTTGTCGCAAACGGGCAACGTTTGGACACCGGCAAGGCCTGAACACGATAGACGGGGGCTGCGGCGAAGTGCTTCTCCCATCTTCTCGTCCGGCTTGATCTCATCCTTGTTGCACTCCTCAGCAGTTCCCGATTCTTCGCCCGTCTTCTGATCATCGGAAGCCTTGAGTTCATCGGAAGTCTTCAATTCTTGGCCCATCTTCATTGACTCAATCATGAGAGTATCCGGTTGCTCCCTGTGAACGCCACAAAGATTCATGCTCCGCTTTGGGCATTCAAGCGCCCGCAGCCGGCAAGAGACAGTGCCCCCGTTGTCCGGGGCTGCCGGTTGTAATATCGGCACTCGGGCACAGCATTTTCTCTCTTTTTTGGTTCAGAGGACAAAACTCTCTTTACCTCCGGCATAAGCTCATATATCTCAGTCATTTTCTCCTCGAAACGTGGCTCAAGACAGACTGTAGACTGTTTGAAGTCATGGAGAACCCTGCATCCAATGCCAACTCCGCGCCTTTTCTCTGGCGCGGTCGTGCCGAAGGCAGTTGACCCCACCGCAGGTGGTGGCGCGGACATGCCGAAGGCGGCTGCCCCACCGCAGGTGGTAGCATCGGAGATGACAGATGCAAACTAAAAAACTAAAAATTATTCCTCTCGGCGGACTTGGCGAATTTGGTATGAACTGCCTTGCGCTCCGTTGGGAAGACGATATTATCGTGATCGACGCCGGGCTGATGTTCCCGGAGTCGGAGTTGCTGGGAGTCG
>CAYVMS010000062.1:0-15791 GCA_964452615.1 uncultured Occallatibacter sp. | reverse complement strand
CTTCTACGATTGGTTCTTCCAGGTCCTTTTTTGCTACATAAGCTGAAAGCACACCCAAATTATTTCTGCGGATCATGACCTTCATTGCGCTCCTCCATTCGATTGCAACGGCTCCAGTTCCTGCTCGAAGCATCCTACGATTCGATTGAGCGCGAACTCAACCATGTAAACAACTGTTCCCGAGTCGGTAAAACGGCCAACTTGCACAACTTCTCCGGCTTCACCGGTTTGAACAAGCACAGCCTCCAATGGCTGCTCTGGATAAGATCCGTCGTTGAGCAGGTCCGTAGCGGCCTGCACGCGCTGCCCCCATTCATAGCTCGGTACACTCGCTTCCATCATGATCTTCCTCCCGCAGCAAGAAGCTCCGCAGACTCCAGTTCTTTTCGCTTCATACCCACGCGAAAGCCGCTTCCGAGAAACTCGACACCGTAGATATAGTATTGCTGAAGAAAAGTTCCGATCGAGATGACGTATCCTTCCTCGCCCTTCTTGACGAGAACATCGCCGATATCCTTTCCTGGAAATGTTCCGTCGTTACGCACCATGGACTTAGACCGAACCTTTTGTCCGTACTCAAAGTGCGGTGGTCCATCCAACTCCACTACCCAGCCATCGCGTACGATCTTTGACATATCAGTGCCTCTTTTCCTCGTGGTTCGCGAATTTCATCTGAATAACTGCATGGTCGTCCGAGAGCAGATTCTTTGCCTCAATCAGCCTTTCCGCGACGCGCTCGCGAACCAGCGGGTCCGCATCCTTGCGCATAGCTTCGAGAGCACCGACAGGAACTCGCCCTGCTGCCTCATGACGAACGCGGATGTCGGGATGAAAGCGCAATGCCACCAACTGCGTAGGAGTCAAACGCTCGGCAACCGCAAGACAAACCGAAGCATCAGGATCGTCCACCATCTGAAAAAGCCACTCAGGAGAGATTCTCTGTGCGACCGCCCGTCGCACCTCAGGATCGGGATCGTCGATCATGTATTTCAGTTGCGGCGCTCCAATGCGCTGCGCAACGATCTGACGCACAAAGTAGTCAGGATCCGACATCATAGGCATCAGTTCTTCGCCCTCGAGATGCGAGGCAATGCGAATTCGCACTTCGCGGTGAGGATCATCGCGGAGGCGTAACAGAAAGCGACGGGGAAGCCGCAGAGCTGCATTCCATCGAACGGATTCGTCTTCATCGTTCAGCAAGGCAGTTAGTCGAAAGACGTCGGCATATTTGGCCGCCGCCGCGCGTACCTCGAAATATGAGTGCGAAAGAAAATCGTTGGCCAGGCCAGGGTTGGTCTTGAAGAACTCCTCGATGCGCAATGGCGAGCGGTCCTGAACACAGACGTGTTTTTGCCGGCAGCGATCTTCGCGACTCAGTTCGCGGTGAACGCAATCATTGCAGCATACTTCGCGTCCCTGCCAGTCGAGTGCTTTCTCCGGTTTGCGCAACAACATGCGTTCCTCTTCCTCAATTGTCTTCAGCGCCGGACGAGTGCTCCGACCTGCACCAGCGTTGAGGCCGGTGAACATGCCTGTGCGGTTCGCCCCGGTGTTGTGACAACAAATCCTGTGAGCGAGCGGCTGTCGACAAAATCTACTACCGATCCGTTCAGTAACAGACAGCTTGCGCTGTCAAGAAATATGCGCAATTCCGAATGCTTCCAAATGATCTCGGTCACTCCAGGTTCAGAAGCAAGATCGAACTCCACCGCAAGTCCAGAGCACCCACCAGGCCGGACCTTGAGCCTGAATCCGGAGCTGGGACCTGTTGCGCACCGCATCATGCGGCGAATAAATTTCTCTGCCGCCGGCGTTAATTCCATGGTCAACCGCTCTGTCTCTTTCATCCCCACCGCCACAAAACGTGGTACGTTCTGGTTGATTAAGTTGCGATGAGTGCGCCTTGCCGGATATCCGCATCGCCGCGCAGTTTATGCTCGATTTCTCCGCTTCGTACCCGCTCTAGATACTCTCTGAAATAGGCAAGCGCAGATTGTTCGATGTATTCGAGTGCAAAACGATCCACTGGTTCAATGCCGGCTTTCAGCAGCCCTTCGCGTGGACAGTTGCCGATCCTGGAGATAAACACAGCCGTGCAGTCGTTGATGGCACGGATCACGGTTTCCAGACTTTCTTCTTCGCCGAACCCGCCCTGACAGTAGTTATCCACTCTGCGATGACCGACAAACTTGGCTCCTGAAGTACTGACCTCGTACACCTGGAACTCTTTGGCGTGACCGAAGTGCTGATTGATGCGGCCTCCGCCCTTGGTCGCAACCGCAATCATGAAGGTGATGTCACTTTCGTTGCCTGCGAGCGTCTTCAACTCTTCGTTTCTTGCCGCAACCACAGCGGCGCGCTGCCTCTCTACATCCTCCTGATACGCTTGACGGATCTCCAGATCGTAGTGAACGTCCATCTCCATGACCTTTTCAGTGGTGAACTCATTACTGCGATCTTCACCTAACAGACCAACCGCATCCGCTCGGCACTGACGGCAATGACGCATCATGTTCATCTCGCCCTCGCACGAATCCTGCAAGGTCTTCAACTCTTGCGCGGTCGGCCCACGAGTCCCGTTGAGCCCGAAGACCGTGCCATGCTCGGGCGCAGAGATTAGGGGCATGATGTTGTGCAGGAACGCGCCGCGCGACTTAACAGCCTTGTTGACCTCTGCCAGGTGATGATCGTTAACGCCTGGAATCATCACCGAATTCACCTTGCAAAGAATGCCGCGCTCGGTCAGCATCTCCAGGCCAAGCAGTTGGCGCTCGCTCAGAATCTTAGCCGCTTCCACTCCCTCGTACTTCTTTTTGTTGTAGTAGATCCAGGGATAGATATTTGCTCCGATCTCCGGATCAATCATGTTGATTGTGATGGTAACGTGATCGATGTTGAGCGCCTGGATTCTATCGACGTAGTCGGGGAGCATGAGTCCGTTGGTCGAAAGACAAAGCTTGATGTCCGGGGCCGTCTGGGTCACGAGTTCGAAGGTTTTAAAGGTTTTCTCGGGATTAGCCAACGGGTCGCCGGGGCCGGCAATACCGAGCACGGTCATCTGTGGGATATTCGAAGCTACGGCAAGCACTTTCCTGGCTGCCTGCTCGGGCGTCAGCCGTTCACTCACCACACCTGGCCGGGATTCATTCGAACAATCGTACTTGCGGTTGCAGTAGTTGCATTGGATATTGCAGGCTGGCGCCACGGCCACGTGCATACGCGCATAATGGTGGTGCGCTTCTTCGCTGTAACAGGGGTGGTTCTTTACCTTTTCCCATATCTCCGGCGACAGATCGCCTTGGCCCGCGGCTGAGCCGCAACTGGATTTGCCGCCTCCGCCTTTTGAACCGCAGCCCTTTTGCCCGCTGCCCGAAAGAGCTGGCTGCATCACGAGCAACCGTGCGACGGCCTTTCCATTGACAAGCTCCATTGCATCCCCCATTGTGTTGGAGTGCCCCGGACTGCGGGTGATGCCAAGATCTATTGCAACTTAAAAGCCAAAGTGGATATTGCAGATGGTGCTGGACTTACGGGCATTTTCTCTTTGTCGTAATTACGACAAAAGACTTGGATCGTCTGGATCATGTCGCGTATCGGCCATCGCGACTCGCACATTGGAGCAGAATTTCGATGCAATCGAACGATGGAATTTGCACGGGGAAGAATCGTCAATAGCCTAGAGAACGATCAGAATCGCTTGATCTCTACGCTGTGCTTTCGCAGCGCGTAGCCCATTTGACGTGACGTCAAGCCCAGTATCCGTGCTGCTTTGGCTTGAACCCAGCCGGACCTCTCCATGGCATCGATCAAGCGCTGACGATCAGTAGCGTTTTCTTGCGTGCTGCTCGAACCTTCCGCAGGCTCGGTGTTGTTGATGCCATTATCAGCAGTAACGTTCAAACGCTCAGCAACCCTGTGTACCGGCCATGAGCGTTCTTGTTTCGGCGAGAAGACAGGGAGTGGTACATAGCCCGCCTGTTGTTGCTGCATCTTGTTCATAGACTTGCCCATCACGAGCGAAAGACAGCTATCATTACTGCAAGCAAAATCTTCTACCACGATCATAGAGTCTTTTGCCAGCGCTGCCGTGCGCTTTACGCAGCTCTCCAGCTCTCGCACATTGCCGGGGAAGTCGCAGGCACTCAGAACCTCCATTGCACGTTTGGAGAGAGTGAGCGAGACGCCATGTTCCTGATTGAAACGGCGCAAAAACTCTTTGGCCAACATCCCCACATCCTCGCGTCTTTCTCGCAAGGGGGGAAGAAAGATGGGCACCACACTGATGCGATAGTAGAGGTCAGAGCGGAATTGACCTGACAGCACTGCCGCTTCCAGATTCCGGTTGGTTGCCGCTACAAGCCGCACATCGACCTTGATGGTGCGGCTGCCACCTACTCGCTCAAACTCGCCCTCTTGTAGCACTCGCAGCAACTTGGCTTGAAACGCACCCGAAATCTCTCCGATCTCATCAAGAAAAAGTGTCCCTCCATCTGCCATCTCGAAGCGGCCCTTACGCAATCCGACAGCGCCCGTAAAAGCCCCACGCTCGTGACCAAACAACTCCGATTCCAGAACTGTCTCAGCAAGCGCAGCGCAATTGACTCGGATGTAGGGCTTCTCACTGCGTGGAGAATACTCGTGAATGGCGCGCGCAAACAGTTCTTTACCAGTGCCTGATTCTCCGCAGAGAAGAACTGGCAGATTGCATCGCGCAACCTGCTGAATCTTTTCAACCACTTCGCGAATTGCCGCGCTTTCGCCGATGATCCAGTCGATTCCGTCGTGCTTGGACTCGGTACGCTGCTCCAACTCCTTTTCAAGCCGATGACGATCAGTCATCAGTCTTTCGCGATCTCTGGCAACCAGCGTTTGCAGAGCAACAGACTGACCGACGAGGTTGGCAACCATGGTCAAAAATCGCACATCCTCGTCAAGCGTATGCGGAGAGGAATTCCCATCAAGCCTCTCGATCATGATGGTGCCAACCGTGCGGTTGTCTCCCTTAATCGGAACACCGACAAACGATCTCTGAATGGAAGGATTGCCAGAGCTCAACTCACCCCAATCCGCGAAAAGCGGACTCCCTGCGATATTGCGCACGACCAGTGGCATACCTGAGACAACGATCTGGCCCACGGCTTGTTCGGGAAGCCGCTCAAAATGCTCTCTCGCTGTCGCCTCGCTCCATCCTGCACCGACGACCATCGACGTCCGATCTTCTTCATCCAGCAACGCAATCAGGCCGTTGTTCATATCTAAAAAACTGGCTAGAAGATTGATGACCCCGGAGAGCGCCATCTCCAGACGCGCTGGACGCGTGAGCAGCTTCGAGATCTCGTAAATTCCCATGAGCGCAGAATTTGCACGACTGCCCGATTGCATCGCACGTTCGTCACTGGGGACTTCGCCCTGGTTCGACACGTATCGCCTCCTTTCTGTGAAGGCAAAATGATGGCTGACTGAATCTGCATCTGCAATACGGAGATGGATTGCCGAAACAGGGGAATCAGATCGTCCACCCGCTCTGGCCTTGCGTGCCAGATGCCAGTACGCTTGCAACGCTCCGGTTCGTAGGCATATTTTGGCAGAGAATTCATGCTTGGTCAATGAAGACCGCATAAGGAAAGCATCGAAATCCGGAACAGAGAATCTCGACACTGCTCTTTCTCGAGTCATTTATGCCGGGACGCGCAACCTTATCTCTCCAGCAATAAGAGTCTCGCGGGATCAAGCCTAACGCGCCACGGCTGCGACTTGACACTGAGCGCACGCCAGAGATCTTTGGGGACATCGGCTTGCAAATGAGGCAGTTCGCCTGACTTGGGCGCAGCGTGCAGGCGTAGATAAAGCGTCATCTCGTGCGGCGCTTCGTTGGTTGCAAGCAGCCAGCAGTCAAAGCTGTTCTCGTCTTCTAGCGCGGGATCGAACACAATCTGGTGTGAGCGGATGCCGGTATGAGTCAGTGAATCGGGGACCGGATCGGCCGTGCGCAACTCGCAATTCCACGCATCCACGGCGATGCGATTGGCGGCCGTACGGCGGGCCGGAGCGATGTTCTTGCAACCAGTTAGCTGCGCGGCCACAACAGTCTGCGGACGCTCGAATAGCTGATGCTTGGGGCCACTGGCAATCACTTTCCCTTTATCGAGCACAAGGAGGTCGGTACAGAAGCGGAAGGCTTCTTCCATGTCGTGCGTAACAAAGATTACTGCGCCGTTATAGTCGGCCAGCGTCTCACGAAGCTGCTCCTCCGTTTGCCGCCGTAGATGCGGATCGAGCGCTGCAAAAGGCTCATCGAGCAGCAGCGCGTCAGGCTCGATGGCCATGCAGCGCGCAATGGCCACGCGCTGCCGCTGCCCGCCTGAAATCTCACTCGGATAGCGATCGGCCAGGTCGGCGATGTGCATACGCTCTAGCTGCCGCTGAACACGCTTCTGCTGTTCACCTTTTGGCAACTCGCTCAGACCGAAGCCCACATTCTCCGCCGCCGTCATTCGCGGAAACAACGCGTAGTCCTGAAAGACCACGCCGATCTTACGATGCGCGGCGGAGATCTTCTCGCCTGTTGCGCTGTCATAGAGGACGCGGCCATTGAGTACGATACGTCCGCGGTCAGGCGCAACAATGCCCGAGATCATGCGCAGCGTCATGGATTTTCCTGCGCCAGAGGCTCCCAGCAATCCAAGCGCGCCCTGGCCCGAGCAGAATCCAACTTCAACATTGAAGGTTTCCAGCGACTTCTCAACTCTTATCTCCAGCGACCCAGAACTCACCGACTCGTCCCCGCTTGGCGGCAATTGCATCGGCAAAATACGATCAGGGATCGATGGCGAAGTTTTCCCATCGGGCATCGTCTTTTTGGTTTTTCTCTCCCAGTGAAGCAGACGTATGATGGCGAACGACAGAACGACGACCAAACTCACCCACAAGAAAGCCACATGCATGTCGCCGCCTTCGGCTGCGGAGAAGATAGCGATCGGCATTGTCTGGGTGCGTCCGGGAATGTTACCGGCCAACATCAGCGTTGCGCCGAACTCACCCAGCGCACGCGCAAAGGCTAGAACCGTTCCGGCCAGCACGCCCGGCGCGGCCATCGGCAAAAGCACTCTGCGAAAGACCCTCCACTCCGAAGCTCCGAGCGTGCGAGCGGCATCGAGAAGACGCGGATTGACCTGCTCAAACGCGCCCAGAGTGGTGCGATACATTAGCGGGAATGCAACGACGGTCGCGGCAATCACCGTTGCCGGCCACGAAAAGACAATGACGATGCCGATCTGTTCCAGTGCATGGCCGATTAGGCTGCGCCTCCCTAGAAGCAGCAGGAGAAAAAAGCCGACGACAGTTGGAGGAAGGACGAGGGGGAGCGTCAGCAGGCCGTCGATCCACGCGCGAAGGCTGCCGCGCACGCCGTACATCATCCTGGCAGCAAGCATTCCCAGAAAGAATGTGGCGACAGTAGCTACGCAAGTGGTGGCCAGCGAGATCCACAGCGGCGAGGTGTCGATGGGTAGCGTCACGGTGTTGCAATTGTAAATCCGTGATTTCGGAAGATTACATGCGCGGCAGGGCTGCCGAGATAGTTGATGAAACTGCGCGCAGCGGCTTCGCTTCGACTTCCCTTCATCACTGCCACTGGGTAGACGATGGGGTCGTGCGCCGATTCAGGAGCGGCAGCTATCACGCGAACCTTGCTGGATGTTAGCGCATCCGTAGCATAGACCAAGCCAGCATCGGCATTGCCTGTCTCTACATAAGTCAGAACTTGGCGGACGTCTTTGCCCAGCACAAACTTTTCGTGGAGCTGATCCCAAAGGTGGAGATATAGAAGCGTCTGCCGTCCGTACTGACCGGCCGGAACGCTGGCCGGGTCGCCTAGCGCAATCAGCCGGATTGATTTGTCAGTGAGTCCCTGAAAGTCATGAAGCCTCGAGTCAAGCGGCGCAATCAGGACCAGCGTGTTTCTCAGCAGGTTGCGGCGCGTGCCAGGTACGATCAGGCCGTCGGCGGCGAGATCGTCCATTGCCTTAGAAGCAGCGGAAATGAAGATGTCCACCGGTGCGCCCTGATCGATCTGGGCCGCAAGAGTTCCGGAGGAGCCGAAGTTATTGGCAAAGGCTATGCTTGCATGGTCTTGCTTGTAGGCAGTCTCCGTCTCGACCATCGCGTCTTTCAAACTGGCAGCCGCTGAGACAGTCAGTGCCGTCTGCGCCGAGCTACTTTGATTGCAGATGAAAGCCGTAAGCGCAAGAAAGCAAAACATCCAGCCATGCAGCCAGCGCCGTCCTCTAAATAGGATTCTCGATCTCACGTTTTTCCTTTCAAAAGTTACAAGTATGAGTTTGGCTGAAATAGCCCCGACATCTTGAATAGTTGCAAACGATGCACTCTCCCAAAGGAAATGAGGTTGCGTAGACGAAAACGATTCCTATAAGCATACAAGATGGTGTCGTGTATGCAATACACTTTTGCAAACCATGCGGCGATTGTTTAAATGTACACAGAAACGCGTCGGATTGCAGGTCGATGGCAAGGGCAAGAATTTGGTGTCTCTACCGCCGAAGACCGCGCAATAACTCGGTTGATTTGGATACATTGACAATTTCGACGCGTCCACAGTCTCGCGTTTAGGATCGGTGGGCTCTAAACACCAATCAGCACGTTGGACGCTTTCACAATCGCGCTAACCTTGTCTCCACGTTGTAATCCGAGCGCATGTACGCTCTCCTTGGTGATCGACGCAATGACGGTTGTGCCGCCGGTTAGCTTGATCGCCACCTCGCTGTTGACAGCGCCGTCGTGGGAACTTGTCACTTCGCCGGCCAGTACGTTGCGCGCGCTCAACTTCGCGCCATCCAGGCCCTTTCCGACAATCACTTCGTTGGCCTTGATAATCGCATAGGCTGTCTTGCCCTCCGCTAAGCCCAGTGAATCAATGCTGGAATTTGTAATCACGGAGACGATACGTTCTCCACCAGTCAGCGCAAGAGTGACCTGACCGTTGACAGCGCCCTTGATGACGTTCTGTACCTTACCCTCAAGCACATTTCTCGCGCTGATTTTCATTTCTCTCCTCCTGTTAACTGTAGAGTTGGCGGCACATCGCACCGTGCTGCTGTCGTTTCTGGAATCAACAGTACCATATACCGACACCTAGTGCACTGTTTGGCCTGTTTATCCGGTGTCTGTCTTCGCTGACTCAAAGCGATCATCTGCCACCACTTCCGAGGCCGATCTGTCAGCATACCAGCCAGCACTCGATTGCTCAGCTCGTGGCTCAACGAGGTTCCTGAGATATGAGCCAACCGTTTAGGAATCGCCATTTGCGGCTAGCGGCATTTCACCGCAACCGGCCGAATCAGCAGGTAGGCACAAAATCATGCCCGCTATGCAACGTCATTCTGATCTCACTGGATCGTTAGTGTCACCCCTCCAGAATTGGTGACTTGATGCGTGGGGCTCGTCGGTGAGACTGGAGTGGAACCGGACCCGCCACAACCGACAGCAGTTGCGACCCCTGCCAGAATCACCATCGCCAGTGAAGCTGTTAACCAGATGTTGCGTTCCAATAACCTCCTGCGCATGACCAGAAGCGGTATCAGGAGCATAGGCAGCAATACAAATGCCGAAACCGATCCAGGTAACGTCCCTGTGAACACCACTGTAATCTGGTAGGTTCCCTTTGGCGTTGTTGATGAAGTCGCTATTGTCACTGCGCCGGTGGTTGAGGAGTAACTGCAGGTGGCGCCAACGGGAAGGTTGAGGCATGTCACCGAGAGATTTGTCGCTGAGGACGAAAGCGTCACCGGATAGCTGGCAGTAACCCCTGCTGTCACCGAAGCCGTCAATGTTGTAAATGTCGGTGCCATGCCTGACCCGGCTCCCGCACTATCGACCTCGAATTCGAGAGCATTGGACGTGCCTCCTCCCGATGCGGGCGATTGCACAGAAACGGCAGTTGTGCCCGCAGTTGAAATCTCAGCGGCGGTCACCTGGGCAGTTAATTGGGTTGAACTCGCAAACTGCGTGGAGAGAGCGGTTGTGCCCCAATAAACCGTGGAGCCAGAGACAAATCCGGTTCCGGTCAACGTAAGCGTGACGGCAGCACCACCAGCACTGCTAAATGCCGGCGACATGGAGTTGAGGACGGGCACAGGATTTGACGGGCTGTTGACCAACTGCGTGACGGTTGCTGTTGCCGTGCTGTAGTCGGTGGTGTCGGATGGAGTGAACGAAACCGAGAGCGTGTCACTCCCCACCGCAGGTGTCGTTCCTGCGGCCGGATTATAGGCGAAGGTTCCGGGTACTGACGCAGTCGCATCCAACTGGGTTGCCGACAATGCCGTTCCGTAGGTGATCGCTGCTGGTGTTGCCCAGGAAATGGTTGGCACGGCCTGATTCACGATCAGCGTGACCGTCGTCGTGGCAGTGTTGTAATCCGTCGTGTCGGTGGGGGTGAAGGTCAGCGAAAGCGTCTGTTTGCCGGCAGTCAATACTGCGCCGGACACTGGTGTATAGGCAAAACTGCCGTCTACACCGCCCGCACTCGCATTCAGTTGGGTTGCCGACAGTGCTGTTCCGTAGGTGATGGCCGCAGGCGTTGCCCATGAAATGGTTGGAGTGGTTTTGGTAAGTGTTACCGCAGAACTGTTTCCTGTAGCGCTGTTGTACGTAGGCGAACTGGCTGAATCCGGTGTGTAACTAGCGGTCAAGGTGTCGCTTCCAACTGGCAGCGATCCAGCAGGAATGCCGATTGAGGCGCTTCCGCTACTGAGAGTTGTTGTTACGGATGTATAGGCTCCGCATGTGAGGATTACTGCTCCAGTTGATACGGGGCTTTCGGTTCCGCCACTGACAGAAACCGTGACCGTCAATGCCTGTGTGGTCGTGATGCTCAAGGAAGACGGTGTCACCGTTACCGTTGGCGTGGCGGTGGCTACGTTCACTGCCGAGGATGCGCCGATGGCAGTGCTGTATGCAGAGGAGCTGGCCCAATCAGGCGTATAGCTGGCAGTCAGCGTATCGCTGCCTATAGCCAGCGTCCCCGCGGGAATTGTGAGCGTCGCACTACCATTGGTCAGTGCAGTCGTCGCGGAAGTGTAACCTCCACAGGTGAGGACCACCGTGCCGGTCGGTGTCGGGCTGCCGCTCACCGTGATGGTGACATTCAGGGACTGTGTAGTTGTAATGCTTGTTGAAGAGGGTGTGACGGTAACCGCAGGGGTTGTTATGTTGACAAGTGTAACGGTCGCGGATGTACTGCCGGCAAAGTTGGAATCACCCAGATAGCTGGCTTCAACCAGGTGATTGCCAGCACCGACCGGATCGACAGAATTCAGAGTTGCTGTTGCTGTCTGTTGCCACTGTGCCACTAAAACAGATGCCGTATCGCCAAGTTCATTTGCTGTACTCAGGTCTGCGTATCCATCCCCATTAAAGTCGGCCGCAGCGATCGAAACCGGCGAAACACTGGAAGACAGATTGATGCTGGCTGGTGTGAAATTGCCATTGCCCTGTCCCAGAAGAATTGTTACGGTGCTGTCGCCTGCGTTGGCAACTGCCAGATCCGGCCGCCCGTCACCGTTGAAGTCTGCAGTAACCATTGAGACAGGATAGTTGCCGGTAGATGGAGAAGCGCTGACAGTATTAAATGTTCCATCGCCATTGCCTAAGAAGACGTCTACGGAGTTCGTCTCAGAAATGGTGACTGCAAGGTCGGTTTTCCCATCGCCATTGAAATCGGCCGCGACGATGGAGGAGGGATATTCACCCACGGGGAGGCTGTTGCCGGTCACTGTGAATGTGCCGTCGCCATGGCCCAAAAGAATCGCGACGTTTTCATTATTAGGCCGCGCAACGGCCACGGCCAAGTCGGCTTTTCCGTCACCATTGAAGTCCGCCACTGCGATGCTCTGAGGAGCGCCCTGCATGGCAATTACCGGAGCCGCGGTAAACGTGCCGTCGCCATTACTCAGAAAAATGGAGATCGTGTTGTTTGCGTAATTGGAGACAATCAGGTCAGGAAGCCCATCGCCATTCAGGTCGCCAACAGATAGTCCAGCAGGCAGAACCCCGGCTGAAAGCACAGAAGCGGTTGCAGTGAAAGTGCCGTCGCCGTTGCCCAGCAGGATCGTGACCGTGTTCCAACCAGAGTTGGTCACGGCAAGGTCAAGCTTGCCGTCGCCATTGAAATCAGCTACTGCAATGGCCTGAGCCGAGGGCACATTTTGCACAACCATCCCGGCACTGAACGTTCCATCTCCATTGCCCAGCGCGATCGTTACAGTTCCATCATTGCGATTTGCTACTGCCAGATCAGGTATGCCATCGCCATTAAAATCGCCCACAGCAACGCCTTGCGGATCGGCCCCGGTCGCGAGGTTCTGCGGGTTCTGCCAGTTCAACGATGGGGTGCCTGCAATGAGACTTGCATCACCAAGAATTGAATTGCTGTTACTGGTATCGAGGAAGGAGACAGACCCGCCAGGCGCAGATGTGCCACCTATCCCTAATACTGTCGCAGTCAGGTTGTAGCTTCCCGTGCTTCCACTCATTGCAACAGAGGTTGTTGAAGAATGAGTTCCATTTACCGTCAGCGATGAAGAGGAGGAGGAACTGGACGCAAATGTACTCGTACCGGCAAAAACAGCCTTGATGGAATAAGCTCCGATCCCCGGTATGAAGTGCAGCGTCGCCGTGCCGTCATTTTTGAGCTGCGCTGTTCCGAGCAGATGGCTATCTGTGCAGTAGGTTGCAGTTGCATCGCAGAATTTGACCATGCCCGGATTAATGGGAGTTAAACCAGATGTAACGTTTGCCGTCAGAGTCACCGCAGTTCCCGCTGAGACCTGCGTAACTGTCCCTCCGGAGGAAGTCACAGCCAGCGTTGTCGCTGTCTGCGTAGCAGCTACGCTGTAGAGCGCTGTTGTTGAAGAAGCAGTGCAGTTCCCGCTGGTTGCCTGGATCACACTGTTCGTGCTGTTGGCACAGGCCAGCAGGTAATAAGGTGTATTAGGCCATATGCCGGACGGCACTGTTGCCGTGATTGTGCCCGATGACGTTGCACCTGCCGCAAGTGCGGCAACTGAGCGAGAACCCACTGGGAACAGGAATCCATTCTGGCTGGTTGAATCCGAAAGATAAAACTGCGTGACTGACGTTCCGGCCGGTGCCTGTCCCTCGTTTGCTGTTGTATCGGTAACAGAAAAGGTTGTGCCTGGAATGATCGTTGCTGGTGGTGCACTGACCGCAGTCGCCGAGAGATTTGGGAGCTGCACGGTAACGGGAAGGTAAAGGCTCTGCATGAGATTGCCGCTTGTCCCGGTGACTCCGACCAGGATGAATGGGCTGGCCACTGCACTCGTTGTTGAAAGTGTCAGGGTCGAGGTGATCGAACCGCTGATCGAAGGCTGGTTCAGCGAGACAGAAGCTCCTGGTGCTGTGCCCAGAACATAGGCTCTCAGATTGACAGTCCCTGCGAATCCGTTCGAAGGTTGCAAGGAAATTTGGACACTCCCCTGTGCGCCCTGAAGAATGTTGATTGAATTAGAAGTGGGGAGGAGCGAGAAGTTTGCCGTTGTTGCAACCGGACTGAGAGCGTTGATCAGACTCTGCCCGTTTGGGGAACCCAGCCCGGTCGCAAGGTCGTATCCTGAAACTGCGGAGAAGAGGTTCGGGCTGTAGTAGTTGGAGTTGTTGCCGCTGGTTATGTCGTGAAAGTCGTTGCTGTACCCATCGGTCTGAGCAAGAGCATAAATCAACGGGTTAAGGAATCCGATCGGCTGTCCATTGGCCTGCTCGTTGACCAGCGCCATGAAGCTGGCCCATATCGGAGTCGATGCGCTGGTTCCTCCCGCACTCCCCTGGTCGCCATTGAACTCCGCAAAAACATTGGTAGCCACTGCAGCCACATCAGGAATGTTCCGCAGCGTGGGTGAACCCTGATTGAAAGAATTGATTAACGGAGCCTGATAACTGGCAATCGGATAGCCGAAATCATTGATTCCACCTCCGCCTAAGGGCCACGCTGTCTCGGAGGCCCATCCGCCGCCAGACGTACTGGTTGCAAGAACTGTACCGCCCACCGCTGTCACATACGGATCGTCTGCCGGAAAGAGGCTGTTCCAGCAGCTTCCAGTGCAACCTGGCAGTGAAAATGCTCCTCCATCTCCAGAGGAAGCAAAGAAGCTCTGCCCCTGTGCTGCAAATTCCTGGAAGACGGGTTCAAAGGATGCCGGATCCGGAGCAAACACATAGGAGCAACTGAGCTGTCGAGCAGTATTGTCCGACGCCATCTGGTTCAAGATTTCGAGCGGCGTTGAACCTTCATAAAAAATAACAGCGGAAAGGTTAGGCGCAAGCGAAAGCGCCATTTCAATATCGAGCGCAGCTTCACTATCATCGCATGAAGTTCCGCAAGCCCCATTCATCCCATCAAACAACACATTGACAATCGGAACATTCAGCGTTTGCCCCTGGCTGCTGAAGTAGCCCTGAATATCGCTTAATTTGTAGCTTCCCATAGAAAAGATGCCAATGGTTTGACCGCTGCCATCCAGGGAAACGCCGGGAATATACGCATTTCTTAGATCACTGCCGAGAAAGCTCCCATTTAGAGCAGTGCCTCCGCTCATCTGCGCGATGGGGACTATTGCGGCGGTCTGGTTCTCACTCGCGGGACGGGGTATATAGAATGTGCTCAAACCAATGATGCCCTGAACCGGGATAGTGGTGTCTATAGATGGTTCAACATCTGGAGCATAAAAAGTGCGTGCCTCCGTCGGATGGCGATAGACCTGCATTTTTACGCCGAAAGTGCGCTCGACAGCTTCCACTGCGCCGCTCACATTCATTACCAGCCGATTGGCTGAAGTTTTCTTTACCGTTAGTCCATGCGTGCGAGCAAACGCCTGCACCTGCTCCAGATCGTCCTCGCTTGGCGCAAATCTTTCTGTGAATTCCTCCACGGTAAGAAAATGCCGGTAGTTTGGGCTCGCAGGATTGTAGAGGTCCTGAAGCAGATTCTTCAGTTGCTCTGGATTTCGAGGTTTCAGTGTAAACGTCAGCTCCACCGGCACATCGCCTGGCAGCCGACCAATCGATCTCATTCCGTATGGGGCTGCCAAATGTGTTGCGAACGATTGCCGGACTTGTGCTTCCCGGGAAATGGAATCCTTGCTCGATTGTGCCCGGGCTTCACCAGCAGAAGTGTTGAACAAAATACCAAAAAGCAAAGTAATTGCGAACGAATTCAAAGATCGCATGGCGCTCCTGGTCAAAACAAGGATCTGGCTACGTGTCTTGTCCCCTCTATCATCGGCAATCGACAGCAGATTTTATGACACGACCAAAACTTTCGTCATATGTTTGAGTTGCACTCAGGACGGAAAATGACCTGTCATCAGGTCTTTGTATCCCATTCTTTGGAGCGCCAAACGGATGGTTCCGTTGCTCATCGTTGGATTCTTCGCTCCCTGTCCGGGAAAGATATACTTGCTCTTGCCTGAAATCGAGCGCAAGAGCTCCGGGACCTGGACGGTCTGCTTCGCCAAAGGAACGATGTGGGGAGAGCGATGGCCCTTCATGCGCGCCTTGGGAACTTTCCAGCGCCTCCCTGGAAAATCGATCTCCGACCACTCTGCCGAAATCAACGGTGTCGTTCACAGAAACGTGAGGGACATCAGCTTCATTGCAAGCCGGCTGAGCGGCTCGCCACGATAAGTCTCGATTCTTTTGAGGGGTTCGGGCAGATCCTCGGCATCAATCCGGCAAAATTCTTGACCGTGTGCGACCTG
>CAYVMS010000061.1:0-15841 GCA_964452615.1 uncultured Occallatibacter sp. | reverse complement strand
CGAGATGCTCAAGACCAAGAACTTCGGCCGCAAGAGCCTGAACGAGATCAAGGAGATTCTGGCTCAGATGGGCCTCTCTCTGGGCATGAAGATCGACGAGCAGGGCAACGCCGTTCCTGGGCCGACCAGCATCTCGCCCGCAGCCGCCCTGGCCGCCAACTATAGCCGCTACGACGACGAGGACGAACCGTTGGATTCGGTGGATCTGCAATTGCCCACCGAGACTGAGAACTTTTAACAGTGATCAGTGGACAGTGTTCAGTCATCACTGACCACTGTCCCTTGTTCACTGACCACTGACTACTGATTCGAAAGAGAGTTTCACCATGCGCCATCGCAATGCAGGAAACAAGCTCGGACGCAACACCAGTCACCGTCGCGCCCTGTTGCGCAACCTGACCACGTCCGTAATTATGGAAGACCGCGTCGAGACGACGTTGGCCAAGGCCAAGACTGTCCGTCCGCTGGTTGAAAAGATGATCACCCTGGGCAAGAAGGGCGATCTTCATTCGCGCCGTCAGGCCCTCAGCTACCTCATGACGGATAAGTCCGTAGAGCGGCTTTTCGAAACCGTGGCTCCGCGCTACGGTGATCGGCAGGGCGGCTATCTGCGCATCATCCACACCGGCTTCCGCAAGGGCGATGGCGGCGAAAAGGCCTTCATCGAACTGCTTGGAGCCGAAAAGCAGCTCGATGCCAAGCGCCAGAAGCGCGACGAGATCAAGGCCAAGAAGCGCGCCGATCTGGAAAAGCAGATGGAAGAAGCCAAGACCGAAGAACTCAAGGAAGTTCAGGGCGGCGAAGAGGCCGCGTAGGATCTGCCGTCCAGGCATTCCTTTTTTGCCTCATCACCAACGGGCGCATCCCCCTCGCGGGGATGCGCCCGTATTGGTTTGTGCGGCATTGAAAAACAAGTTTCTTATTATGCTCGCTCCAGCCGCTTGGGTCGGCACAGGCGTAGAAAAAGGTAGACTGCCAATTGCAGCGCAAGGGCTCCGCAGCAATCTAGCAGCACATCCCAAGGGGAGCCGGTGCGGTTGGGCAAGTAACTCTGGTGCCACTCATCGCAACTCGCCACCATTGCGGTTCCAAGCAAGGCAAGGAACGCGTCCTTTAAGAAGTGGGAGTGAGGCAGAGTCATCCACCATGCACGCAGCCAGGCCAGCCCGATGAACCCGTAGCCAAAAAAGTGTCCGAATTTGCGAATCAAATGATGAATGAACTCCCATTGAGCAGGAGGGACCGGGCCAAAGATGGCCTGCCAGAGCCAACGCAATGGGTTGCTGGTGTGATCTGAGCCAAACCACGTTGTGGATTCCAGCGTGATGACGGCAATGCCGATGGCAACCGGAAGCCATGCGCTCAGCCAGAACTTGAGGCTGCGCCTATCGGGACGTTCTTCCAACTTAATAGAGCCTTTCTTGAGTTGGCGGCAGGTTTCTTCTCGTTGAAGAAAAGTCCTAAGGCATTTTTGCAAATAGTGTAGACCGGACTTTTGTTGGTATCTCACCCATTCCGCAGAAAACCGCGGAATGGATGGAGCACGGAGGTCTACAGTGAAAGCAAAAATGCTCTAAGACCAAAGATTCCCAACGAGTGAAAGAAAAGAACGCGTCACTCGACGTGGTAGTTCGGGGCCTCGCGCGTGATGATCACGTCGTGCACATGGCTCTCACGCAGGCCTGCGCCGCTGATGCGCACAAACTGTGCATTCTGCTGCAACTCGGCGATGGTTCCGCAGCCCAGGTATCCCATGCCGGAACGTAAGCCGCCGACAAGCTGAAAAACCATCGACTCCAGCGGTCCGCGGTAGGGTACGCGTCCTTCGATACCCTCGGGGACGAACTTGGCCAGCCGGTTGCCGCTGGCGCGCTCGCGCTGGACGACACCTTCGGTACCCAACTCGGCGCTGGCCAGATCGGCTGTGCTCTGGAAGTAGCGCTCGCCCGATCCCTGGCTCATGGCGGTCAGCGAACCCATGCCACGATAGCTCTTGAAGCTGCGGCCCTGGTAGAGAATGGTCTCGCCGGGGCTCTCGTCCACTCCCGCAAAAAGCGAGCCGATCATCACCGAGCTGGCTCCGGCGGCGATGGCTTTAGTGATCTCGCCCGAATACTTGATGCCGCCGTCGGCGATCACTGGAATCCCGTGTTCGCGTGCTGCCCGTGCGGCCTCAGCAATGGCTGTAATCTGCGGCATTCCTGCGCCGGTGACCATGCGGGTGGTGCAAATTGAGCCTGGCCCGATGCCCACCTTGATTGCGTCGGCTCCGGCGTCGATCAGTGCCAGCGCGCCCTCGTAGGTGGCTACGTTGCCGGCGAGCAGACCCACGGTGGGAAACATCTTCTTCACTTCGCGCACTGCTTCGAGCACTCGCGACGAGTGTCCGTGCGCCGAGTCGATGGCGAGCACGTCCGCACGCGCACGGACCAGTTCCGCTGCCCGCTCTAGGTAGTCGCCTGTGGCTCCGATGGCTCCGCCAACCCTCAGCCGGCCCTTTTCGTCCTTGCTTGCGTTGGGATATTTCAGCTTCTTCTGTATGTCCTTGACGGTGATCAGGCCCTTCAAGTTGTACTGATCATCGACCACGAGCAGCTTTTCCACGCGGTGCTCGTGCAGGATCTGCTCGGCCTCTTCGAGCGTGGTGCCAACGGGGACTGTGATCAGACCTTTCTTCGTCATCACGTCGCCGACCGGCACATCCGTGCGCGTCTCAAAGCGCAGGTCACGATTGGTCAGAATGCCCACGAGCCGCTTGCCCTGAGTCACTGGAACGCCGGAGATCTTGTAGCGGCGCATCACTTCGAGCGCATCGCCGATCATTTGGTCCGGCTCGATGGTGACGGGGTCCACGATCATGCCGCTCTCTGAGCGCTTGACCTTGTCGATTTCGCCGGCCTGATCGGTGATGGTCAGATTGCGGTGCACAATGCCGATGCCGCCCTGCTGGGCCATGGCGATGGCCATGCGCGACTCGGTTACGGTGTCCATGGCCGAGGAAAGCAGTGGTGTATTGAGCGTAATCGCTCGGGTCAACTGGGTCTGCGTGCTCACCTGCACTGGCACGACTTCGCTATAGGCGGGAACCAGCAAAACGTCATCAAAGGTAAGAGCTTCGGGCAAGATTCTTGTCAGCATATGTTCTTATGCGCCCGGCGGACCGGGAATTCCACTCCCCGGTGCGGCAGGCGCTTCTATCCATTGTAGCGGAGGGGGCTCGGTCGAGCTGCGACCTTGCTCGTTACCAAAGACTCAGCTCGTGCGAATGAAGACTCGCACCCCAGTTGTTACTCGCTTGCAGGCAGGCGCTCAAGAATTCCCAGCCTAGCCGCCATTCGCTTGGAGATGCGCAAGGAGACGCGCTCCTGCTCACCAAGCGTTAAGGCAACGAAACGAAACCACAGGAACTCAATCCTGCGTATCTTGATTTCACTCCAGGGAATGCTGAGCGGAGGATGGCCGATGCGAAAGAGGAATAGCACGGAGAGATAAAGAGCATCTGTTGCAGAGGTCAAGCGGACGACGCTGCCGTAATTTACTCGGTAGCGCATCTGCACGCCGTAGAGAAGCGGGCCCGCGCTCCTGGTTTCACCGTAAGGTTCTGCCTGCGCGCGAAAACGCTTGGAAAGCGAATACCAACCGCTTGAGAGACTGACCGAGTAAGTTATAAGACCTAACCCGGCGATGCCGAGGGCAAGGAACAGAAGAAGCAGGCCGGGGAATAGATCGACCGAATTGGATTGCATACTATGCCCCTCCTAGATTGCACTATCTCGGTCTGTAGTCTCCCGGGTCCAAAGATCCGGACCTCGTGGCACCCAGATTCATTATCGTCTGACCTGCGCCACATGCCAATCTACTTTCTGGCAGACGATCCAGAATTCCGAGTTTGTTTGCCATGCGCTCAGAGATTCGCATCGGGATTCGCTCTTGGTTGCCAAGTGTAAGGACAATGTACCTTCGCCAGAGAAACTTAGCCCTGCTCACTTGGATTTCCTTCCATGGAACGCGGAGGGGAGGATGGCCAATGCGGAAGAGAATGAACGCCGAAAGATAGAGAGCGTCAACGTCAGAGATCATGCGGATAATACTGCTGTAATGACCCCATAACCGCATATACACGGTGTAGAAGAACGGGCCCACGCTCCGGGTTTCTCCGTAAGGTTCAGACTGTTGTCTGAAGCGCCTAGAAAGCGTGAACCAGCCGCTCATGAAGCTTGTCAGGAAGCAAATGAAACACCACAGGATCGCAAAGAAGATCGCGAAACCGTATGGAGTGTTCAAAAAACTATTGGAACTATCTTGCAACGTGCGTCTCCCGAAATTCGTACATCAGGCTGCTTGGACTACCTTCTTTGCGGTTTTGAGTAGTAGCCTCAATGCCTCGTTTACCGCATCAGCATCTGGGAAGGCTGCGGCCACATCGGGAGCCAGCGTAACCATGATCGTATCCTGCGGAAAGCGTCCCGCATATTTGCCCCGCACCGCATGGCTAAAATCGTATTCTTTACTCATTTCGTCGTCATCTTCAATCGGATTAGGATCGTTGCTCATACTGTCTCCTTTCCCTCGGCTCGGCTCTTCCTGCGCTGATAAGCCGGATTGTCCGTTCGTTTTCCGTGTGAACTACAACCAAGAGCAGTTTGTCGTGCCGACTTTCCGAGAGCGATCCACCGGTCTTCCTCTTGAGAATGCTCCAAATCGGGCTGAACAAGCAAGAGTGGATCTCGAAAAACGGCTGCCGCCTCCTCGAAATCGACTCCATGCTTCCCGCGGTTGATCTGGGCCTTTGCTGGATCCCAAACAATTGACTGCGGAAGCAACTAGACTCCCACCGGGAATGGCTTGGGGCTGGACTCGTCGGTATTGGCTCCTGAGCCGGTTCTCCAGCGCTCGAAGCGGCCCTGCAGCAGGCTCATCAGGCCGGTATACCAGTAGCCGATGACAAACAAAATTAGGAATGGCGCGGTGAAGTAGTTATGGTTCGAGAAGGTGTAGAGAATTGCCACAAAGAAGTAAAAGCCGATAAATATCTCGATCCACGGCGCCAGGACGAGCCGCTTGCGATACTTAGCTGCCTGTGACTTTTCGCCCTTTTTGGCCACGCGGTATTTGGGCGTGCGCACAAAGGGGCTCTTGATGCCGACCAGGGCTTCCATCACCGCTTTGGTGTTTGTGACGGTGAGGCCGATGCCCAGCGCCATCAGGACGGGCAGATAGAAAAAGGTCTTCCACCATGTTTTGGGAAATAACTCGCGCTCAGCCATCAGATAAAACACGCCGATAGAGGCAGTCGACGCGGTGAAGAGCGGCACATCGAAGAGCAGCATCTGGAACCAGCCCTGGTAAAAGCGGCAGATCATGGCTGGCATAAGGAAGGCAGTCATGATGACCATCAGCGGATAACTCAAGTTAGCCGTCAGATGGTAGACGGCCTCGACCTTGATCTTCCGCGGCACATTCGACTTGAACATCAAGGGCAGCACTTTGATGCTGGTCTGGATAAGTCCCTTGGCCCAGCGCGCCTGCTGCGTCTTGAAAGCGGTCATCTCGATGGGCAGCTCGGAGGGGCACTCGACTTCAGGCAGATATTTGAACTTCCATCCGGCCATCTGCGAGCGGTAGCTGAGGTCGGTGTCTTCGGTGAGGGTGTCGTGCTGCCAGCCGCCGCCCTCTTCAATGGCCTTGATGCGCCACATGCCTGCTGTGCCGTTGAAGTTGAAGTAGTCGCCGGTGCGGACGCGAGCGCCATGTTCGATCACAAAGTGGCCGTCGAGCAGGATGGCCTCGATCTGGGTCAACATGCTGTAGTTGCGGTTCATGTGAGTCCAGCGCGTCTGCACCATGCCGATCTCCGGCTCGGCGAAGTGGTGGATCACCTTCATGATCCAGTCCTGCGGCGGTACGAAGTCGGCGTCAAAGATGGCCACAAACTCGCTGTTGGTTACCTTGAGTCCAGCGTCAAGCGCTCCAGCCTTGAATCCGTGGCGATTGGTGCGATGGATGTAGACAATCGGGTGTCCCAAGGCCGCATAGCGGGCAACAATATTGGCAGCCACTTCCTGGGTCTCGTCGGTCGAGTCGTCCAGTACCTGGATCTCAAGCTTCTCGCGCGGATAATCCATCGCGCAGACCGCCTCGATCAGCCGGTCAATGACGAACTGCTCGTTGAAGATGGGCAGTTGCACAGTCACCCGCGGCAGCTCGTCAAAGTGTTTTGGTGGGTCGGGTTTGTAGTTCTTCTTGTACTTGAAGTAGAGATAGCACATCGTATAACGATGAACGCCATAGAGCGCGAGAAGAATCATCACGGCGAAGTAGGGAAAGATCATCAGCCGGTCAAACCATGTCGCCTTGTTGCCGCCCTGGAAGATTTCCGTCGTCTGGATGGCGGTCTTCATGTCGTGCAGAAGGCCATGACCCGAGGCGAAGGCTACCATGTCGGTCAAATGCAAATTCATCGCGCGCACACAGGCAGTGGGATTCAAGCTGGACAAGAGCGCAGCAAACAAGACGAGCCTCCACGGACCGGATAACGGCAATTGTAGTCGATTGGAGCGTTGTCTCCCAACCGGCGCGAAGCCGGATAGCGCGCGGAGCCTTATCGCAGGGCGGTGAAGCCTGCGATAATCAACGGCGTGCGAAGCGTGCTGACAGCGGAACGGTTATGGGATGGAACCCGGCTGATCGATCTGCCCCTGGTCACCATTGAGGACGGCCTGATCGCCTCCATCTCGTCGCGCGCAGATGGTGAGATGGCGGGCGATGCGCGCGTTCTCGACTTTCCCGGCGCGACGCTGACGCCTGCATTCTTCGATGTGCACTTTCACGGAGCCAAAGGCCACGACGTGATGGAGGCGGCTCCAGCCGCGTTGGCGACCATTGGCAGCTTCCTCGCAGAGCACGGCACAGGCAGCTATCTTGCCACCACGGTCACGGCACCGCTGGATGCGACTCTGCGATCCGTGGCCGCGCTGGCGAAGCTGGTGGCGCAGCCGCCGGTTGAGGGCTCGGCGCGGATGATCGGCATTCATCTGGAAGGGCCGTTTCTGTCTCACACCAAGCGCGGCGTGCAACCGGCTGAGTATTTGCTGGCGCCTGACATTGCTACTTTTGACCGGCTGTTCGAGGCTGCGGAGGGACAGATCCGGCTGATGACGCTGGCACCGGAGTTGCCAGGTGCGGTCGAGCTGACCCGCCACGCTGCCGCACGCGGAGTTCGCGTGTCGTTGGGGCATTCAAACGCCACGGCTGGCGAGACTCGCGCCGCGATCGCTGCAGGAGCGGTGAGCGCGACGCACACCTTCAATGCCATGCGGCCGCTTGACCATCGTGAGCCGGGAATTCTGGGAACGGTTTTGACCGATGATTCGGTCTTTGCCGAGCTGATCTGCGACGGCATCCACGTCGCGCCGGAGATGGTGAAGCTCTGGTGGAGGGCCAAAGGCGCGAATCGCGCGATTCTGGTGACGGATGCGATGAGCGCCGCTGGAATGCCAGACGGCGAATATCAGTTAGGCGGATTTGCGGTGCAAGTCGCCGATGGCAGAGCAATGGTTCGCGGCGTTCTGGCTGGAAGCGTGCTTACGATTGACCGCGCGCTGGCGAATCTTGTGGAGTTTTCCGGCGCGCCGCTTGAAGAGGCTTTGCGGACGCTGACCATGAATCCGGCCTTGATGAGCGGATTGGGCAATTTGGCCGGGTCGCTCGACGTCGGGCGGCCAGCCAGTCTTGTGGCCGTGGACCGCGGGGGGAAATTGATTGGCTCCGTTGTGAATGGAAAGGCCGCGTTTTTCCGGTAACAGCCTTCACAGCTCCACAGTATTCAACCGGGCTTAACGGGATGACTACTTGGTAACTTCTGAGTTGGGCGACAATAGGAAAACGATGCGATCTGCTATGCCGAGCATCAGAAGAATTGCCCACGCGAATCGAACATCGCGCAGCCCGTCATGCACATCTTCCTCCGGTCTGACCGGCAACCCGTCGCCAATGCCAATTTCGGTCATCCTGAGGTCATTTGCGGGCCTAAACGGGGGGCGTGGAACGTTGGGCGACATCCTTCCCCAACCACATTCAAGAACCTGGGCGCTTGAATTTCGACGAACGAATCTAACGAATGCCGGCAGCGTTGAGATGGTTCGAGTACTTCTTGTCAGCGCCTTGAATGTGTATGGCAAGCCAGTCCTTCAGAAAGTCCAGGGTCTCGATCGAGAGCGCACACTCGCCGCTCTTGTATCTTGATTGCAATGTCCCTGCCTTTTTCACCAGATCCTTGTGCTCTTGCTTGTGCTCAACATCAGGGTATCCGGTCCTGGCAAAGAAATCTTCTTCGCGAGCGAAGTGTACTACGGTATAGCTGACCAGGTCATCGAGAATTTTCCCGATTACATCCTTGCCATGCCCCGCTTTCATCCCTTCGTAAAGCCGATTCAGCATATCTATCAATTTCTTATGATCGTCATCAAGCACTCTTACTCCCACGCTCAGGTTATCGTTCCAGTTTAAGAACGCCATTTGATATGCTCCTTTTGACCTGGCCCGTACAGGCAGGTGCTTACAGGTCTATCGGCCTTTTTTGCGCTTAAGTCTAATCTCTGAATTGAAAGTCCGGACGCCGACGATTGCATCAACACTTTTTAGCGGTTGGCCTGCGGGAAGAACGATTCAACGAGGTCCATAAATCCTATTAAAAGTTTGGCGCGCTAATTGCAATAGTTCAAGAACAGACTCGGCAGGGGCTACCCGAAGCTTGGATTTGACCCCGCCCTGCAAGCATTCGCGGCACGACTGGTGTGCGCCTAATAGGAGAAAGGGATGCACGCACGCAACATTCAATTCGATCCAAATATCCAGACGAGCGCTCTTTACGCAGCTGCGCGGGCGGAAGCAAAAAGGGAAGCCGAGCGCACAAGAAAGAAGCTGAGGAGCTTCGCCTCAGCGCTGGCAGGGGAATATAACGATGGGGAAGACTGTGTCGTAAGACTGCGTGGAGACGACGGGTCCCAGGAACAGGCGAACCGGCAGAGCCACTGCGATCAGGAGGAGCAGAATCTGGAGGCCAATTCAGAGAGCGTTAGCAGTCCTGCTTCGTACTGGGCGTAATCCCGTTGGGATTCAACCTGCCGTGGTAGACCAATTCAATCTCTTAAGTTAGGCATCTCTTGCCGATGCCAGCTAGGCAAATTTTGCCCACTCCGTTGAATCAATAACCTTTGCTACGGGATTGAAAGTCTTCTATCCGATCTCTTGGTGATACGGGCAATCCGTCTCCGATCCACTTCTAGACCGGGCGGGTAGCCGCCTTGGGCCAAAATCGGCGCTCTGTCCGGATCGACAAACCAACCAATGCCTCCCTAACTCAACTCTTTAGCTCAAATGGCCGATCTTTCTCATGTCGACACGTTCCGGCAGGAGAATCTTCATGCCACTTGTAGTCTGGTCCGAGAAGTTTTCCGTTGGGGTCAAAGCCTTAGACGAGCAGCACACCGTTTTATTCGACACGATTAATGAACTACACGCAGCAATGACGAAAGGAAAAGCAGGGACCATTATTGGCGACCTGCTGGCCCGGCTTCTAACCTATACCCGCGATCACTTCTCAGACGAAGAGCGGATGATGGAGACCGCAGGCTACGTCAATCTGCCTCAGCACCGGCTTCTGCACCGCAATTTGGCGAAACAGGTCGAGGACTACATTGCCCGCCTCCAAAACGACGATCTCTTGCTCAGCACCGACCTGGTTGGTTTCCTCTCCGATTGGCTCAAAGACCACATTCTGGTCGTAGATAAGTCCTACGGACCCTGCATGAATCAACACGGCATACAGTAGTCCCGCCAAGGCCTTCGGCTGAATGAGGTTGGAACTGTTTGGGGAACCTACGAACAAGTTCACCTGCCGCGCCGCGAACCGTGCACTGGCAGTCAGTTTTAAGAGTTATGGGCGAGCGACCGGCTAGCCGGTAGTTACTGTTTAGGCAACGTTTTTTGCGTTTACGGCAGGACTGAGCAGGCTGCGGAAAAACTCGGAATCTCCGGTGATTGTGGCAGAAAATGTTCCTCCGCGGCTAAAGCCGGCACTCATTTTGCGAGCTGTTTGCGGGGGTTAAAACCCCTGCCTCCCTCCGCATCGAGTTCTTCCGCAATCTGTAAAGCCATGCTGTAAGAAGAAATAAAGTACCTGATCAGCTGCAAGTTCGACAATCGGAGGGGATGGGGAGAAAGGCTTCTGAGTTCAAATGCAGCGAGTCAGCCCCGCTGCGCGGGGTTGGCAATTTAGCTCGTTCGCGGAGGCATTCGTCAGCTCTTGTTTCATTCATTCGCGGCCGGTGAAGCCGGTGGACGACTGACACTGGTGAGGGTTCCGAACGAGCTTTTCCGCTAACTTCAAAGCCATTGACGTTTCAGGCTTTGCGGCACGACTAAAGTCGGTGCCCTGTTATGAGGCGGCACAATCCGCTGCTTCGTCGCCGCCCCTTCTTGCTGGGTTTATCTGGGTCAAATGGATACCCAGCTAACCAGATTTCCGATCAATCTCAGCTTTTTTGCAGGAAGTATGCCTCTACTGCCTGAGCCAATGCCATTGAATCGATATACGGCTTTCTGCCTTCATATCGGGCTGACCAGAGTACCTGATTCACTACATCCCTGGGATAGCACTGGCGCAGCTCCTTGTTCAACGTGCTGCGAATGAAATCAATGAGAGCCTGAGGCACGCCTGGATCATAGGCAACCTGATACTCGGCGGCGACACGGCGAAAGATCTCGCAGAAAGATGCATCGGGAACCGTGCCAACCTTGATCTTGGTTTGAATTCTGCGCAAGAAGCATTCGTCAACGAGTTCTGCCGGATCCATGTTTGAGGCGAAGACGACGAGCATCTCGAAGGGGACTTCAAGTTTCTTTCCTCCCGCCAGGGTCAGAAAGTCGATTCTGCGATCGAGGGGAACGACCCAGCGGTTTAGCAGATCCTCCGGACGAATCCTCTGACGTCCGAAGTCGTCGATGATCAGAACCCCATTGTTGGCTTTCATCTGCGCGGGGGCAACATAGAACTTGGTGATGGGATTGAATTGCAGGTCGAGCATCTCGGCCGTCAGTTCGCCGCCCACCAGAACTGCGGGGCGCTGGCACAGCACCCAGCGCTCGTCCCTGTTCGCTGGCCCAGGTGCCGCCGCCCGCTTGTGAATCGCAGGATCGAAGACCGTGATGATCGAGCCATCCACTTCTACCGCGTGCGGTATCCAGATCTCATCTTCTGCAATCACCTTTGACAAGGTCTCTGCAACAGTGGTCTTTCCTGTTCCCGGAGGACCGTAGATGAAGATCGAACTGCCAGAGTTGAGAGCCGTTCCAAAGCGCCTCAAGGTTGAGGCGTCAATCACAAGATGCGAAAAGGCGCGCTTGACCTCATCCGCATGAACTTCCAGTTTCCGGACGCTCTGCTTCCGCGTTTGCTCGACATAGCTCTCAAGGGAGACCGGAGCGGGGCCAGAGTAGTGACTTTGGTTGAGAAGGTCGGCCGCACGGGTTCTGCCCGACGATGTGATTGCGATCTGAGGAATATTGCCGGTCATACCATTGACCTGGCAGAGCATCTCCGTTCGCAGGTGGAAGGAGATTTCTTTGGCCACCTCAAAGCTGAGCCGTGTTTTTTCCGAGAGCTCAAGAATGGAGAGCGAGCCGGAGAGGTAAAGCGTTTTTAACGCAATGTCCTCAAGGACTGATTGACGCACGTCAACTTCCTCAATTGCTTGCGGCCTGTAAGCTGGCCCATGCGCGGGCTCGGTTCTGAGAAATTCGTATTCGGGCATCGACAACAAGGCTACCATCTTTTTTGCTTTCCGACACTCTTCGCTGAGACCCCGAATGTTACTTTTTGGTTTCCCTCGGGTTGCCGGCTTTCAAGTCTTTCTATTTAAACGGGAGAACCCCCCGGCTTTACGGGGTGGCGGTAGCAGTTTGATATTTAAAAGGGGCGCTCCCGGTTTGTTTTTTTGCATTCTTGTAGCAAGAACAATAGAAGGGCGCAGAGCGTGTGCGCTGTCCCGACGGGACTCCGTATGAATTGTTGGGATTGCCAATCCCACGCTGAAGCGCGGGGCTCACAATCACTGCACCTGTGGCGCGGCACTAGAATCGCCGTGTCCGCGGTCGGGGTACGGTCTGGGCGACGATGCTTTGCTACACTCCAATTGAGGCCCGCCCCCGGCAACATATAAACGGGACTATAGCTTGAGCGGCAGGAGAACCCATGCCAGTTGTCGAACTCGCGGGAGTGACCAAGGCCTACGAGAGCAAAGTTGCCGTCAACAACCTGAGTCTCTCCATCGAGCCAGGCCAGATGTTTGGTCTGCTCGGGCCGAACGGAGCGGGCAAGACCAGTTCGATCCGCATGATGATGGGCATCACCGTTCCCGACTCGGGGCAGGTCCGCCTATTTGATAAGCCTTTCGCGCGCACCAGCCTTGAGCAGGTGGGCTATCTGCCCGAAGAGCGCGGCCTCTACAAAAAGATGAAGGTCCTGGACCAACTGGTGTTCTTTGGCCGGCTGCACGGACTCGCGGCGGAAGAGGCGCGCAGGCGGGCCGTCGATTGGGCCGGGCGCATGGAGATCGCCGACTCGCTGCATAAGAAAACCGAAGAGCTATCCAAGGGCATGCAGCAGAAGATCCAGTTCATTGCCACGCTGCTGCACGACCCAGGGCTGATCGTTATGGATGAACCGTTCAGCGGCCTGGACCCGATCAACGCCGTGCTGGTGGAGCGGACACTGCTCGATCTCAAGGCGCAGGGCAGGGCGATTCTATTCTCGACGCATCGCATGGACCAGGTGGAGAAGCTTTGCGATTCGATCTGCCTCATCAACAATGGCGAGGCCGTGCTCAGTGGCAACCTGCGCGAGATCAAGAGCCGCTATGAGCGGAATCGCGTGATCGTCGAGTTTGAGGGAGACCCCGACTTTTTGAACAGCGAAGAGATTGCAGAGGCGAAGAACTACTCCGGCCACGCCGAGATCAGGCTCAAACCGCACGGCGACGCGCAGAAGCTGCTGCACGAAGCCGCAGCCATGGCGACGATCTACCGCTTCGAGCTGGTTGAGCCTTCTCTTGAAGAGATCTTCATCCAGACCGTGGGAGGCGAGGCCAATGCATAACATTTTGCTGATCGCGAAACGCGAGTACCTGGAGCAGATCAGAGGCCGCGCCTTCAAAATCTCAACGATTGCCCTGCCCCTCTTGATTGCCGCGTTGTTGACTTTCAGCCATTACATGGACCGCAAGGCCAATACTGGAATGCACATCGTGATCGTGGCGGACGATGGATTCCTCGCCAATCAGGTTCGTCAGCAACTGCTCGACGACCAAGCCCTCCAATACACAGTGGATGTGCAAGCCCCGGCGAGCAGCGAAGAGCGGGACGAGTGGCAGAGGCGAGTTCGCGCTAAGGCAATCGATGGTGTTCTGGCTATTGATTCCTCAGATCCTAAAAAGATCACGGCGACCCTCACTTCACTCTCCGCCGCCGATGTCTCCCCATATGGAGGCCTGCAAAGCGCATTGAATCGCGGCATCGTCAACGAGCGCATGATCCGCAATGGCATGACGCAGTCTGAGGCCGACGCGATGCTGGCCAAGGTTTCCATTGAGGCTTTGCAACTGGACAAGGACGGAAAGATCGGCAAGAGCAACGGAAAAGCCACCGTGATCAAAGCGACACTCATGCTGCTGCTGCTCTCCATTCCCATCATGCTCTATGGGCTGGATATGGCCCGCGCGATTATCGAAGAGAAGACCTCGCGCATTTTTGAAGTGATGCTGGCTATCGCCAAGCCCAGCGATCTTCTTGCCGGCAAACTGCTCGGCGTAGGCGGCGTGGGCATCACGCAGGTAGCAATATGGGTAGCAGGCGCCACGGTATTCATGGGCACAACGCTAGCCGCCGCGCTGCTTACCGGCGACATCGCCATCCGCTTTTCCTGGGCCGAGGCCATCTTCTTCCCCATCTATTTTGTGCTGGGATTTGCTCTTTTCAGCGCTATCTTCTCTGGTCTCGCGGCTACCTGCGAAACTGCGCAGGACTTGCAGAAGTTCATGTGGGTGGCCATTGTTCCGCTTTACACCAGCATGGGCCTTCTTTCGGTGATGATTCAAGATCCCAACTCAGCGTGGGCCGTCGCTGCAACGCTCTGTCCGCTTACCTCGCCCTATGTCACAATCTCGCGCATGGGTATGGCTGTGGTTCCGCTGTGGCAGCTTGGTCTCTCGGTCATATTGCTTGTGCTCACGATTTGGGGCGTGCTCTGGTTCTCTTCGCGACTTTACCGCGTGGGCATTCTGATGTATGGCAAGCGAGCCACTCTTCCGGAGCTGCTGCGCTGGCTAAAGTACAGTTAGAATCGAATCAGTGACCGCTCAAGACAAACCTAACTTTACCCTCAGTCAGCGCCTGGTGCTGGCTGTTGTCCCGCGCATCATCTGGGCCCTGTTTTCCATCATCGGCCGCACCTGGCGCTTTGAGGTGATCGCTGAGGAGGGCGTTACGCCCATCCTCAGCGGCGAAAAATCACCCGCCGAGATCTTCTGCTTCTGGCACCAATGCGTACTGCCCTGCACCGTCTACTTCCGCCACTCCAAAGCAGTCATTCTCATCAGTCAAAGCTTCGATGGCGAGTTGATTACGCGCATCCTGAAGCACTTCGGCTTCGACGCCGTGCGAGGCTCGAGCAGCCGCGGCGCGCGTGAAGGGTTGCTCGGCCTTGCGCACGTGATCGACACCGGCAGGACCGCTATCTTTACCGCCGACGGCCCGCGAGGCCCTATCTATCAAACCAAGATGGGCCCCATCAAGCTGGCCCAGATTACCGGTGCGCCCATCGGCGCATTTCACCTCGAGCCCGAACACGCGTGGGTGATGCGCTCCTGGGACCACTTTCTGGTTCCTAAGCCTTTCACGCGCATCTGCGTCAGTTGGGCGCGGCCAACGTATGTTCCTGCCGCTCTTGACGCCAGTCAGTTCGAGCCCATGCGCGAACAACTGAACGCCGCTATCGAGCGAGCGCGCCGCCGGGCACTCGATCACTTCGGGAAGCGCATATGACCGGCTTGCGCGTCGCCGACTTCAACTTCGATCTTCCCGCGGAGTTGATCGCGCAGCAGCCACCCGCCGAACGCGGGCTGAGCCGCATGTTGGTGGTGGATCGCGCAACTGGCGCTCTGCGCGACGCGGGCTTTGCTGAGTTTCCATCTCTGCTCCGCGCCGGCGATTTGCTGGTACTGAACGACACCCGCGTCATCCCCGCCCGCCTCTATGCCCGCCGCACGCTGCGCCGTGAACGCGAAAAGCCAACCGGCCAGATCGAAGTAATGCTCACCGAGCAGGTAGTCCCGCAGACGCCGGGTGCCCCATCCGACTGTCATCCTGAGCGAGCAGAGCGAGTCGAAGGACCTGCGTCTTGTTACGGTGCGGACAGGGTGGGAAACCACGAACCTCAACCAGCTTGCTGCGAAAACCTCTGGCGTGCTCTTGTCCGCCCTGGAAGGAAGGTCGCCATTGGCGAGATCCTCGTATTTCCTGGGCTCACCGGTGCAATCGAGTTAGAGGCCGAGGTCGTCGAACGGGGCGAATTTGGCGAGCGATTGCTTCGCTTCAAGCCCGTGGACGATTTCTTCGCCATCCTCAACCGTATCGGCCACATGCCGCTGCCGCCCTACATTCATCGCGACGATGCCGAGGCAGATCGCGAGCGCTACCAGACTGTCTTCTCTCGCGAACGAGGCTCGGTCGCCGCACCTACGGCAGGACTGCACTTTACGCCACAGATTCTCGATGCGATTGCTGC
>CAYVMS010000060.1:6103-15878 GCA_964452615.1 uncultured Occallatibacter sp. | reverse complement strand
GCTGGGTGCAGGAGAGCCGCGACCAGATGGGCCGCCAGCTTGCCCGCGAGTCCGGAGTTCCGGCGGATGTGATTGTTCCCGTTCCCGATTCCGGTGTCACAGCGGCGCTAGGATATGCGGAAGAGGCTGGAGTTCCTTTCCGGCTCGGCCTCATTCGCAACCATTATGTGGGTCGCACCTTTATCGAGCCCGAGCAACGCGTGCGCGACTTCGGTGTGCGACTCAAGCTCAACCCGGTGCGCAATCTGCTTGAGGGCAAGAGAGTCGTGCTGATTGACGACTCGATTATTCGCGGCACGACAAGCCGGAAGATTGTGCGCATGGTGCGCGGTGCGGGCGCAAAGGAAGTGCATCTCCGCATCAGTTGCCCGCCTACTGTCTCGCCGTGTTTTTATGGAGTCGATACTCCCAGCAAGCGCGAATTGATTGCTGCCAATAACTCCATCGATGGAGTTCGCCGCTTCATCGAAGCCGATTCGCTGGCTTACTTGTCGCTCGACGGTCTGCTGAAGTGCTGCCAAGGCCAGGAACACACCGGCTATTGCACCGCCTGCTACACCGGCAAATACCCGACCCAATGGGTGGATGTGGACGAAATCATGCCGGCAGCAGCGACGATCTAGTAATTGGGCAATCTACAATTCGGATCTTCGAGAACGCTCATGAAACCTTCGCGATTCCTTTTCGGATCGACTGTCTTTCTCGGTTCCTTTTTGCTCTTCTTAGTCGAGCCTATGGCCGCCAAGCAGCTTGTGCCTGTCTTTGGCGGATCAGCCGCAGTCTGGATCACCTGCCTGGTCTTCTTCCAGGCTGCTCTGCTTGTTGCATACCTCTACGCCCACTGGCTCGCCAGCCGCTCCCGGTGGACTCTGCATCTTGTCCTGCTTTCACTGGCCGCCGTTTCTGCCATTATTTGGACCACGCAGAAGATCGACTTGAGCCGCGCATCGGATCACCCGATCCTCTCTATCTTTGCCGCGCTCGGCATCTCCATCGGTCTCCCGTTCCTCATGCTGGGCGCGACCAGTCCGCTATTGCAGGTGTGGCTCGCCCGCATTAAGACTCGCGGCATTCCCTATCGCCTCTATGCGCTCTCCAATCTGGCATCCCTGCTGGCACTCGCAGCCTACCCGTCCGTCATCGAGCCCAAATTAACTCTGCACGACCAGCGTCTATTGTGGCTCAGCGGCTTTGCAGTGTTTGTGCTTTTGTCCGCCGTCTTAACGTGGAAATTTCGCTCCGCCATCCAGCTTCCCTCGAATCCGAAGCTAGAAGACGAATCCCAAGCCGCGCCATCCCTACTGAGTCATAAGATCCTTTGGGTGTTGCTTCCCATGGGAGCGGCCATGCAGTTGAGCGCCGTTACGAGTTATCTCTCCGCTAACATCGCCGCAATCCCGTTGCTTTGGATTCTGCCGCTTGGCGTGTATCTGATTACCATCATTCTTGCCTTCGAGTTTCCACGCCTCTTTCCGCGAGCTATCGTCACACGCTTCCTGGTAGTGATGCTCGCCGGTCTCGGCTATATGCTCTCCAACGTGGATGTTACTCTGCCCATTCGCATCGGGCTTATCTTCTTTCTTGTGGAAGTCTTCATATCCTGTCTCTTCTTTCATACAGAGGCCTATGCGCTGCGTCCCGTTCGGGCTTCAGAATCCACTCTCTTCTATCTTCTGTTTGCCGCGGGAGGCGCGCTTGGCTCCTTTCTCATCGGCATCGTATCGCCGTTAGTCTTCTCCTTCAATTTCGATCTGCCGCTCACTTTTCTTGTCACCGCCCTGCTGGCTCTGGCAGTTACCTGGAAGAGTCATTGGGGTCAGCGACTCTTGTGGTCCACGGCAAGCATTTTGATTTTTGTATTGGTCATTATGGTATATGCGGGATTGAAGCGAGACACGCCTCTGGCTATCCGCAACTTCTATGGCAGCCTTCGCGTCCGCCAGACGCTCGGATACCCAGGCTCGGTAGTGCGCACACTTACCAACGGCAACATTCAACACGGAACGCAGATCTTCTCGGCGGAGCTAAGCCGCACTCCCACCACTTACTACGCAGAAGACTCCGGGGTAGGCCTCGCTCTGCGCTACTGTTGCGTGGGAAGGCCGCGTAACATCGGCGTAGTTGGCCTTGGTGTAGGAACCATCGCCGCTTATGGGCAGACCGGCGACCGCATCCGTTTTTATGAAATCAATCCAGCCGTGCAACCTATTGCCAGAAATCTATTCACGTATATTCGCGATTCGGCTGCTCAGGTCGCGATCGTCGAGGGAGATGCGCGGACCTCTTTAACTCGCGAAGCGCCTCAAAACTTCGATGTACTGGTGATCGACGCATTCTCCGGCGACGCGATTCCCCTGCACTTGCTCACCGTTGAGGCGATGGCTGTCTATCGGCGACACTTGGCTCCCGGCGGCATTCTCGCCATTCATATCTCGAATCAGCACGTCGATCTTGAACCTGAAGTTGCCTTACTCGCGAAAGCTGCGGGCATGACTGCCCGAAGGATCTCCAGCCCACCAAACGAAAAGCGCGGCGAGTTCTCCTCCACATGGATGCTGCTGACAGACAACGCCGATTTCTTCTCATTGCCCGATGTTGCTCACGTCAGCAACCCTGACGAAAGCCCCAAAGCCCGTCTCTGGACCGATGACTACTCCAGCCTCCTGCCACTACTTCGCTGGTAGTTACGTCTTCCAAAAACCGCGCGATCATGCGGGGGCGGCCGTTTGCGAGGAGTTGGCAAGTTGAAACTGCCAAACGGCCTTTTCTTTTGTGGTCGGCCAAGAATTCCGTGAACAGGAATTGTCTATAAGTACTTCTTTGTACATAGCTTAAATCGCCACCTACACTGCTCGATTACGTGAAATTTTTCAGGTCTGCAGCTCCTGGTAGGTGCTGCTCTGGGAGGCCTGCGAGAGTATGCCTGTCGGACTGAGAATGTTTGATTCCGGATGTCGCGCGGCTGACAGCCTCAGCCGTGCTGGTTCGCAGGTTTCCCGGCTCACAGCAACCGCCCAACCATTTCAGCAATAAGGTCTGGCTTTCGAGCCTCCTGCGAAGCAATCGCTCGCCTCCGTAGCAAACGAAGCCCGTCCGCTCAAGCCGAACCCATAGCAAAGATCCTGTTTCCCTTTCTTTGATACTCTAACGGCGAGGAGCCTGAGCTATGGACATTACTTCCCCGTTCTTCGTCGTTTCCGTCATCGTTCTGGTCTTCGGCGTGGCGATCTTCTTTGCTGCCAGCACTAAGGAAGACGGCCCCTCGGAGCACTGATCCGTTAATGGGCTCAGAACCATCCTCTGCAGGTTTGGGAACCTCACCGGCTGCGCCGACGTATATCAGGGCTAGAGGGCGAGTGCAACCATGCGAAACATGACATGGATAGCGACATCTTTGGCCGCGGGTCTGGCGTTGACGGGCGGAGTTGCGGGATGCAGGGTCAACGTGGACAAAGGCGCCAACGGCGATGAAAAGAAGGTCCAGGTGGATACGCCATTCGGTGGCGTGCACGTGAATACTGACCAGACCACCGCGGTGGACCTTGGCTTGCCGGTCTATCCCGGCGCAGAGGCTGTGAAGGGCGACGACAAACACAAGTCGGCCGACGTGCATCTGGGCTTTGGCGAGTGGGAGTTGCGGGTGCGGGCGGTCTCTTATGAGACCGCGGATTCTCAAGATAAGGTGGCTGATTTCTATAAGAAGGCGCTGGGACGCTTTGGGGACGTAATTACCTGCCAGGGCAATTCTCCGGTAGGAGCGCCATCGACCACGCACGAGGGGCTGACTTGCGCCGACGACAAGAACAACCATGTTCAGATCGATAGAGGGGATTACCACCTGGGTAAAGGGGATCTGGAGTTGAAGGCGGGTTCAAAACGCCACCAGCACATCGTGGGCTTTGAGAATCCCGCAGATGGCAAGACCCGGTTCGCCATGGTGGCGCTGGATCTGCCTGCCGCCGCGGAGTCAGGCTCGGGGAAGAGCGATTGAGGCCTATTCAAACGCCCCTTTGTCGCTTTCCGGGGAGGGGTAAACCTCCAGGCTGCGGATTTGAGACACAACAAAACCCCGTCCGGGCTGGACGGGGTTTGCTTCAATCTTGAACCTTCCCCTGAGTTTTGGTCCTGGCCTCAGCTCTCGAAATCAGCCAGGCTTAGACCGGGGAACTCGGCGACCGCAGGGCTTACGCCTTGGCGATCTTGCCGGTCTTGATGCAGCTGGTGCAAACCCTGATGCGCTTCGCGTTGCCGTTCACGAGCGCCTTAACCGCCTGTAGATTCACGCTCCAGCGCCTACGTGTGACGTTGTGGGCGTGTGAAATATTGTTGCCGAACTGCGGACCTTTCCCGCAGATGTCGCATACCTGTGCCATGACTTCGCTCCAAACTTTGGTGTTTCGCGCCGCCGCACCAAGCCGTCTCAGCGCTCGAAAAAGTCCCGCATTTCAAGACTTATCCAACGGGGCATCAGAAGATACGCGCCCCCGGCGGTTGCCGAATCTCAATTATACCCGGAACCGGCCCCTGGGGCCAATCACCGGGTTATCTCGGAATTTCTGAAATCCGCGCACAAAAAGGGCGCACACTCTCTACCGCACGATCACCAGAACGGTAAAGCTGCCGGGGATCACAGGCGGCCGTGGTCGTGGATTCTCTGCGGTCGGCTCGGGACGCGGGCCAAACTCTGCGGCGACCAGGTAGATTCGGTCCGCGCTGGGATCGTAGGCCATCGTGCGTGCGCTACGCTGGGTCGGCAACTCTTCGATGGCCGGATAGCCTTGGGCGCTGGCGTCGATGACGGTGAGTGTGCCGCTGACCCCGTTGGACGAAAATGCCAGTTTGTTTGCCGCATCCCAGCCTGCAGCGTCGGGGCCATCGCCGATCGCGGCCATTGCGAGTTGCTTTCCGGTCTTCGCGTCGGTCACGGTCATTTTTTTGCCATCGCAGACGCTAAAGAGGCGTCCGCCAGCAATGTCAAAGGCCAGCCCAGTAGGACCATCGCAGCCCGCAAGCGGCCACTCAGCGGTGAGCTTCGTCGTCTTGGCATCCAGGCGAACAATCTCGCCTTTGTCTTCGATATTGTCAAAGATCGTTCCCTTGCCATCGACAACAGCAAACTCCGGTTTGCCGGGCAGCGGAATAGTAGCGAGCACCTTCCGAGTCGAGGCATCGATCACCGTTGCGTCCTTGCTGCGGCCATCGAAAGCCCAAACAGTCTGCGTTGCCGGCTCAAAGACGATAGCGTCGGGGTTCTGCCCAGCAGGGATGGTTGCCACTGTGGCCAGCGTGGCGCGGTCGAAGACCACCACCGCATTGCCTCCGCCATCGGAGATATAACCGAACTTGCCGGCATTATCGAGAGCAACGCCATGCGTACCGTGCAGCCCGGTAATCGAGCCAATCAGCTTCCCGGTCTGCGTATCCAGCACATCGACGTGAGCGCCGCGAGTGAGATAAAGCCTGTGCGACGGAGGATCGGCGAGCAGATAATCCCAGCCACCCTCACCGCCCACTTTCCAGCGGTCAACAATGTGGTAGGGCTTTTGCGCAGTGAGCAGCGCCGAAGCGGCAAGCAGGCCGCCAAGCAGGACGGTTGCAATAAAGGCTGAATATAAATGGCGAATGCTGCGCTGAACGGGCATTGGTAGCTCCTGGGATTTCTCGAACCCGCCAAGAATACCATCTTCAGCTTGCACTGAGATGAATCGGCAAGGCCCATCATGCCCCCAATGCATTACCCTCATAAGGTTGGACAAAAACGGCCTTGGGGACCTCACTTTGCGCATTGTTCTTTCGAATATCGGCACCTACGGCGACACTAACCCGCTGATCGCCATTGCTCTCGAACTCAAACGCCGCGGCCACACGCCCGTCATGGCGCTCCCCGCCGTCTACGAACCGAAGATCCGGCCGCTGGGCCTCGAATTCCACGCCGTCCGCCCGGACATCGACCCCACTAACACTCTTCTTGTTGAGATGATCTACGACATCAAGCATGGAACGGAGCGCGGCCTGCGCGACTTTCTCTTTCCCGTGCTGCGCCAGACCTACGACGACCTGCTCGACGCGGCCACCAAGCCCGCGCGCGCCGACCTGCTGCTGCTGGGCGAGTTGAACTACGCCGGTCCTCTGGTCGCCGAGGTTACGGGGATTCCCTGGGCCAGCTACGTACTCGCGCCGCTGTCCTTTTTTTCCGCCTTTGACCCGCCAGTGCTGCCACCGTATCCGCGGCTGGCGCGGGCCGACAGGGCTGTGCCTGGCTTTGGGCGCATTATCAAGCGGGTGGCGCGCTTTGTGAGTCGCAAATGGCCTGAGCCCATCTACGAGTTGCGCCGTGAACTGGGCCTGCCCAAAGGCGCCAATCCTCTGTTCGATGCCAAGCACTCGCCAAGTCTTGTCCTGGCCCTGTTTTCACGCGTGCTCGGCGTCGAGCAGAAAGACTGGCCTGCGCACACGCTCATCACCGGCTTCTGCTACTACGATGCCGACGGGGGCAATCAGGCGCTGCCGCCCAATCTAGAACAGTTTATGAAAGACGGCACGCCCCCAGTGGTCTTCACCCTGGGCTCGGCTGCGGTACTGGCTGCCGGAAAGTTTTATGAATTCTCTGCCAAGGCAGCGATTCAGCTAGGGATTCGCGCGGTGCTTTTAATCGGAACTGACCCGCGCAACCGGCTGCAAACCAAGCTACCCGACTCGATCTGCGTAGCCGAGTACGCGCCCTACTCAGAGCTGTTTAACCGCGCGGCAATGGTCGTCCACCAGGGCGGAGTTGGCACCACCGCGCAATGTTTGCGCGCCGGCAAGCCGATGCTCATCATGCCCTTTTCCCACGACCAGCCCGACAACGGACGCCGCATGTTGCGCCTCAAGGTGGCCAAGGTGATTCAGCGCGGCAGCTACACGCCCTTCCGCGTGGCGCGCCGCATCAAGGCGATGCTCGCCGATCCCTTGCTTGCCAAGCGTGCCGAGAGTGTCGCCAAACAGTTGGCCAGGGAAGACGGCCTCCGCACAGCCTGCGATGCGCTGGAAGAGCTATACCGCAACACCAGCAAGCCTGCTTGAAGAGCCGGGTGCCCCACCCTCGTCGCGTCGTTGTTTTTGCGACTAGGGTGGGATACCACGAACCCAATCCACTAAGTTCTTCTCGAAAAGTGGAGTACCCGATCCACTCTTATACAGTGGGTCTCCATCGAAGAATCGGCTTCCGCGCCGCCTGCACCTCATCCAGCCGCGAAACGCGCGTCGAGTGGGGCGCAGTCTTCACTAACTCCGGAGTCTCCTCGACCTCGTGCGCAATAGCGCGCATTGCCTCAATAAATAGGTCCAGTTCCTCCAAAGATTCGCTCTCCGTCGGCTCGATCATCATCGCTCCGGCTACGATCATCGGGAAACTCACCGTATAGGGATGAAACCCGTAGTCGATCAGCCGCTTGGCAATGTCCCCAGTCTTGACACCCTTCGCCGCCTGCCGCTTATCGCTAAATACCACCTCGTGCATCGAGGCCGTCTTATACGGCAACTCGTAAATATCTTCTAACTTGGTGCGAATATAGTTGGCATTGAGCACTGCGTCTTCCGTCGTCTGTCGCAGCCCATCCGGGCCATTGGCCAAAATATAAGCCAGCGCGCGGATAAACATGCCGACATTCCCATAGAAAGCGCGCACGCGTCCGACGGAGTTAGGCCGATCATAACTCCAGTGCTTCGCGCCATTCTCATCCTGAACTAACACCGGAGTCGGTAAAAATGGCTCAAGAAAAGCCTTGCAAGCCACCGGCCCAGAGCCCGGCCCGCCGCCGCCGTGAGGCGTCGAAAAGGTCTTATGCAAATTCAGGTGCATCACGTCCACGCCAAAGTCGCCCGGCCGTGCCTTGCCCACCAGCGCATTCATATTCGCGCCGTCCATATAGAGCAGCGCGCCCTTGGCGTGCAAGATCTCGGCGATCTTAGCAATCTGGCTCTCAAAGACACCAATCGTTGATGGGTTCGTGATCATCAGCGCGGCGGTCTCCTCATCCACCTGGCGAGTTAGCGCCTCTAAGTCGATGCCGCCCTCTGAGTTAGACTTCAGATTCTCGACCGTATAACCGCAAATCGCCGCAGTGGCCGGGTTCGTCCCATGCGCCGAGTCAGGAATAAGAATCTTCTTGCGCGGATTGCCCTGCGACTCATGCCATGCGCGAACCAGCAGAATTCCGGTAAACTCGCCATGCGCGCCAGCCGCCGGTTGCAAAGTAATCGCGTTCATGCCGGTAATCTCCAGCAGGCAACTCTGAAGGTTGTCGATGATTTCGAGAATCCCCTGAGCCAGCGAGTCAGGCCGGTAAGGATGCGCGTCCGCAAGGCCTTCGATCCGGGCCACCCACTCATTCACTCGTGGGTTGTACTTCATCGTGCACGAGCCAAGCGGATACATTCCCAGATCGATGGAATAATTCCAAGTCGAGAGCCGCGTGAAGTGACGGATGATCTCGATCTCACTCAACTCAGGCAACTCACCCGAAACCTTGCGATGCGCCTCGCCGAGCAGAGCAGCGGCATCAATCGCTGGCACATCGAGCGGCGCCAACTTATAACCACGCTTCCCCGGCGACGACTTCTCAAAGAGCAAAGCCTCGTTCTGTGTCTGGTGCGGCCGCACCTTGCCAAGGGTCGTGAAATTCGTCTTTTCAGTTGTTGCTGCCATTCTCTCTACCTCAAGGGCTCAAGCCCAGGCTCCTCTTAGAGCTTTGTAACAGGGCACGACTTCAACTCCCAGAGGGAGCGAAGGAGAATAGCCCAGGACAAGCGCAGCGCAGTCCTGGGTCAGCGTCCTCCAATAAACTCTCAGTCCCGTAGGGACGGAACGAACTCGGCTCGGTCTCGCCATAGCAGGGGTTAAACCCATCTCCACTCGGGCCTCGAGCAGCACGACTAAAGTCATGCCCTGTTACAAAACTCCATCCACCACAAATCGAAACTAAACAGGCACCTTTACAGGCTGTGTTGCCAGCACGCTGGCCGCGCTATCAATGTTGGCACGGGTAATGACTTCAGTCGCGCACCAAAGGGTGCAGTTTTGCATTTCGGGATACCAGCGGCTCAAATCAATGCCGCCGACAATCTTCGCATCCATCAGCCGCTGGCTCCATTGCGCTGGAGCTTCTTCGGTCTGCAAAACGAACTCATTGAATCGCGGCGCGCCTGTAAACCGCAGCTTCGCACCCGGCTGCGACGAAAGAGCTTGCGCTGCGTAACTCGCCTTGGCCAGGTTATGCTCGGCTAACTCGCGAATCCCTTCCTTGCCGTAGACGCTCAGAAAGATCGTAGCCATCAGCGCGACCAATGCTTGATTGGTACAGATGTTCGAGGTCGCCTTCTCGCGCCGGATATGTTGCTCGCGCGTGGCCAACGTCAAAACAAATCCGCGATAACCCGACCCGTCAACCGTCTGTCCAACAAGTCTACCCGGCATCTGGCGGACATATTTTTCTTTAGCTGCGATCACCCCGCAGAATGGCCCGCCATAACTCAGAGCTACACCAAAGGACTGCGCCTCCATGCTGACAATATCCGCTTCGACTGGAGGCCGAACAACACCAAGCGAAACTGCCTCCGCAATCGAGACAATCAGCAGCGCTCCCTTAGCATGAGCAATCTCCGCAATCGCCGGAATATCCTCGATCACTCCGAAGAAGTTAGGGCTTTGTACGAGAACCGCGGCTGTCTCCGTAGTAACCGCATCTCCCAGCGCGCCAAGGTCGATGCGGCCTGTCTCTCCGTCATAGCCCAC
>CAYVMS010000060.1:0-6003 GCA_964452615.1 uncultured Occallatibacter sp. | reverse complement strand
GCCTGATAGGGCGTATAACTCGTCAGAAACTCGCCCCGCTGGACCAGTGAGTCGATAATCACCGGGCGGTAGTGGCGATAACATCCAGCGCCGAGAAAGCTGGCGTAGTTAGTAGCATTCTTGCGCCCCGCCGCGCGAAAATAATCGATAATCTCGCTCTCGGCATGCTGGCGCGGCACGTTCAGATCACGGCCCAGGCGCTCATCTGCGGGTATAACAGCGAATAAGTCGTCGATCGAAGCCGCGCCGATTTCGGCTAGCATTTTTTCGCGTTCAGCGGGAGACTTGGGAAGATAGCGCATAATTCAGCTTTTAGCCTTTAGCCTTTAGCCTTTAGCTAAAAGCTCGTGAGAGAGGCAGCCGTTCGGCCTGCCGAAAGGGAGCATGGTGATTTGACGCAGCCGCTTACATCCGGGAATAAGCTAAAGGCTAAGAGCTAACAGCTTGCCTTCTAGCTCTCTTCCGCGATGAATGTCTCGTAAGCCGCGGCGTCGAGCAGAGCGTTGAACTGCGCGGGGTCGGCCAGCTCGACCTTGATGATCCAGGTCTCGTGCGGAGCTTCGTTGATCTTGTCGGGTGCCGAGGTCAGTTCCTCGTTGATGGCAGTCACAGTGCCGGTGACGGGCGCAAACAGGTCGCTGACCGCCTTCACGCTCTCGACCGACCCGAAGGTCGTGTTGGCGGTGACCGGGTCGCCCACCTTCGGCATCTCCACGTATACGATGTCGCCGAGCGAGTTCTGCGCGTAGTCGGTAATGCCTATGGTGCCGATCGAGCCAGTGAGTTCGATCCACTCATGTTCGCGGGTATAGCGGTAGTTTGTGGGGTAGGCCATTTCGAGTCCGCTCCTTCATTCAATTCTCGTGCCAAAAAAAACGCTGTAATAGAGTAGTGTACGGCGCGACGGGGTGAGAGACGCTGTGGATTCCAAGGGTCAATTGCCGTCGGACCAATTCGGCTGCGCTACTGGGCCGCGCCGAAGCCGGGATACGGCTCAAGCGGGACGACCGCCACGATCTCCAGCATTCCAGCCTGAAAGATAGGCAGCGAGTCAAGAGCGGCGCGCACCTCGGCTTCACCGGTGGCCTCCCAGACAATCGCCGTGCCGGGCATATCGCCGCGCTTCCAGATCTGGCGCAGAAGGCAGGAAGCATAGAGTTCTTTGACGCGCGCAGTCTCGCGAGCGGCCAGATCTTTGGTGAATGCTTCGGGTGGAAAGGCGTCAACGCGGCGGCGGGAGAGCGATAGAAACTGCATGGGAAGATTGTAAAGGCAGGGACTGAGGGATCAGGAACTAGCCATCGCAGATCTGCGTTTGTCGTGCCTTATTCACTATCGTTCAAAGAACTTGCCCCTCCCGCCATTCACCCATGGATCGTAATGGAAAGCAAAGTTGGCCCGCGTCTGCACGCTGGGGTGGTTGTACTCCCAGAACTCGACCAACGGGCTGGGATTGGGATCCTCCAGCCACGCTTCGCCCATGTGATTGAATGCACTCACGGCCGTCTTCTGCGGATCGGCGACGATGCCGTGGATGGCCTCCTGGCCGTAGATGTCGGCCTCATGCTCGATGCGGCGGCTATAGGTGTTGCTGGCCGGTTGCAGCACCAGACCAGCCGCCGATAGAACGAAGAGCAGCACCAGAAATCCCTGGCGGCTTGCGAACGCGTTCTGGCCTGCCTCAATGCCCCCCAACTGCCATCGCGCGCCGAAGCGCCGCGCCAGCCAGCCAGCAATCCCGGCACAAGCCCAGAAGACAAAAAACAATGCAACGGCGCCGACGGCGATTCCTTTGGGAATGTGGTTGAGAACATAGTGTCCACTCTCGTGGCCAAAGATGAACAGCACCTCGTCGTCGGGCAGCCGGTCGGTCGCCGTATCCCACATCACAAACCTCTTGGTCGCGCCAACGCCAGTCACATACGCATTCAGTCCGTTGCTTTTCTCGCTGGCCCTCATCAGGAACATGCGGTCCGGAGCGATCCTGGTTCCAGTTCGGGCGACGACGGTCTCCAGCTTTGCGACCAACGCGGGGTGCGTCTTCGCGAGGGGTTCGAACTTGTTGAAGATAGGGTCGAGCAGCGGAGCGGCGAAGACCGAAATAACAATCAGCGGCAGCGAGATCAGCCATGTCCACACCCAGAAACGGCGCGGCGAGACGCGAACAATCCAGTTGAAGAGCAGCAGAATCGGAGCGCCAAGCAGCACTGAGAGCCCCAGCGCTTTCGCCAGATCGCCGAACCAGCTCGCCCAGCCCTGCACGCTGATGCCATAGTGGCGACTGACTACGTGGCCGATCAGATCCAGCGGCAGGCTGGTCAGCGTGGTCACCACCAGAAAAACAGCGAAGAAGAGCAGCCCTTGCATCCAGCGGCGGCGCAACAGGCGCTCAGTCCACGCGGACATCCGGGCAGCCCAGCGCGAGGACAGCAGGAACCAGAGAACTGCCAGCCCCCAAAGAGAACCGGCAATATCGAGCGCGATCTCAATGCGGCTGAGCGTGATGGCCTTGGCCAGTTTGTCCGGTGGCAGCGAGTATGCCTGATGAGTGGACTGCGAGGCGGGCTGTGCAACTGGTGAGGGCGTAGTGGCCTGCTCGATTCGCCCTGGCGGAGCCACACTCCTCGGCCCTGGACCAAGGCGGGGAGCCACGACTGCAAGCATCAGAATGCAGCTAGCGGCCAGCAGCCATCGGTGTGACAGAGCCATGGGCTTCTTCCTGGTTGGCAGCTTGCTCTGCGGCAATCGAGCTTGCGGATGGTTTCACCCGAGCACTCCCAACCTGTGCCCCACCATTCTCTCATCGCCAGAAGACAGATCGCCCCGATGCATTTTGTCAGCACTATTGTTGCAGGCTGAGTTCTGGCTGCGACTTTGCCCGCGAACGCTATCTCCCAGCAGGCCACCATCCGCTGCGCCAACGAGAAGAACGACAAACTGCCCTTCTATCCCCCGCCGGAATAGCTTCCAGCGATAAGCTCCTAGTCCTACAGTTATGGGACGAAGGGTCCAGAGGGAGCAGAGGGCTTCAGCCCTCTGAATGTGGGCGCATTAAGAGGGCCTTCAGGCCCGGTCCTCACCCGTTTGAGCTTCTTACGGAAATTCAATCGTAGTCCTAGTCCAGCCGCGTGAGGTAAGCCTCGCCCTCGGCGGGCCTCAGATGCCGCGCGATCAGCGTGGCCTGTTCGCGATCGTCTCCCTGCGGCCGGATGCGCACCCAGTAGCTTGCCTCGCCGGGAAACTCGATTACGCTGGCTGCGGGATACTTGCGCAGCAATTGCGCCTTGAGTTTCTTTGCCTTGTTCTCACTCTTGAATGCGCCGATCTGCACACACCAACGCCCGCCGGTATCGATCGGCTTGGGGCTTCGGTAGACCTCCATCCGCACGCGCGTCAGACCGCTGCGATAGATGCCCGTGGCCTTCGCCGACGCGATTGTCAGATCAAGAATCCGGTCCTCGGCAAACGGCCCACGATCGGTGATGCGCATGGCGCTCGACTGGCCGGTCGTCAAATTAGTCACCACGACCAGCGAACCCATCGGCAGAGTACGATGCGCCGCGGTCAACGCACGGTCGCTGAAAACCTGGCCGTTGGCGGCTTTGCGGCCCTTGTAGGGAGCGGTATACCAGGTCGCCAAACCCTCCTCGATCAATACCGGCTTGTGCGTATTGATGTAGTCCAGGTCTTCATCGCTCACCCCGCCCGGCGGCGCAGGAGTGGGCGCAATCCGCGCAGTCTGCGAAGTCGCTGTTTGAGCCTGACTCTGAATCGGAGGCGGAGCCGCCTGAGGTGCAGGCAACGGAGCGTGAGCCTCCTTGTGCCCGCAGCCCGAGATAAGGACTGCAAAGACAAGTCCAGCCCACCCGGCCCGCATACCCCTGGAAATCTGGGTGCCCCAGGTCTCGATTCTGACACCTGGGATACCATGAACCCCGACCTCACTGTTCATCAACTCTTCGAACCCCCGCCCTGCTCAAACTTGTCCGCCAGTTCGCGCAGCCTCTCCGCCACCGTCCTAAGCGCAGAGATCGACTCCTTCCGCACCTGCGGAACCACCGCGTCATTCACATAGGCGATGGCGTGGCGCAGTTCCATCTCGATCAACTCAACAGCTTCCTCGATGCGGCTTCCAACACCGCCCGAGCCGGGTCCGTAACCCGGAGGAGGATTAGTACTCATAGCGGATCACCTCGCGCAGGGCAGCCTCTGCCGGCCCGCCTCCTCCTCAGTCTGCGGTGCGCTCGTCGCCCCGTCAATCGCCGAATGCCCAAAGGTGCCGCAATGATCACTATTTAATGGTGTTTCCTGCCACCGAACTGATCGCTCTTTGCAAACTTCGCTGTTACCTTTCGCACAAAATCCGCGTCAGACTGATAGAAAGCTCTTGGATCGGCTTCATCCGATCCTCGAAGGGAAACAAGCTTTACGGGTTGCTGAAAACTCGATTCAGAAGGTGTTCTGTATCAGGGCATGGCTTCAGCCGTGCCGCAAACGCGACAATACAAATGCGGGGCTTCAGCCCCTGACGCATGTACAGTATGGATTGTTTCTTCCTCGTACCCGTTGTATGGTTGCACGTAACCTGAACCTCACGTCGGCGAGGACGTGTCTCTTTTGGAAAGTTGTTCGCAAGAGAAGATCGCGATGGATTGCCCCGTCAACCCGTGGAAGCTGAGCCCGGCGCGGATAAGCCGTCGCGCCCCTCTGTTGCTGCTCGTTTCGGCTCTGCTTCTCGCTCCCATCTCAGCCATCGCCGAGCCGCCGCTGCCCGATGCCCCGCAAGCACAGCGACCGGGACACGCAAAACCCCTCACACCAGGGCCTTGTCAGGCCGACCGCTCCGCCGGAACAGCGGCGCAGGCAGCGGCGCTGGGAGCAGCCGCCGGCTCAGCCATCGCCGCCAACGGCGCCAGCCCCGACTCCGCCCTCCAGCCTGTCCCCTGCCCGCCACTGACGCCGCTCATCAACTGGTATGCGCGCTTTGTCACGGGCCCGCAGGTCAAGCCGCTCACACCCAAAGAAAAGGGCTGGCTGGCCATTCGCAACATTGTCGATCCCTTCAATGCCATCACCATACTCGGCAGCTCCGCCATCGCCGTCGGCTCAGATGCGGACTCGCCCTACGGCCCCGGCATGAAGGGCTTCGGCAAGTACGTCGGCGTCAGTTATACCCAGGACATCACCGGCGAGTTCTTCGGCACCTTTCTGATTCCCTCCATCGCCCATCAGGATCCGCACTACCATCGCACGCCCAGCGCATCGATCCCACGCCGCATCGGGCACGCCATTCTGCAGGTCGTCTGGACCCAGGGCGACAACGGCGAGGGAATGCCTAATTACGCCAACATCTTCGGCTTCGCCATCGACGATGAGGTGAGTAACCTCTATGTGCCTGGCCGCCAGACCAACCTGCCCGCCAGCGCAGAACGCTACGCCACCGGCCTCGCCACCGCTCCCATCGACAACTTCATCACTGAATTTGTCCCCGATGTAGCCAGCCACATCCACGTCCGCGTAGTCCTGATCCAACGAATCATCGACCAGGTCGCCCGATCCGAAGGCGGCAGCCAGCCGTAAGGCTTCTCTCCGCAGGACGTTTTGGAGGGAAACTGAAGGTCGTGGAGCTTCCACAGGAAACGCTGCTAGGATAGGGAGACGGCTGGGCAAATCGACAGCAGCTTGATTGGAATCGAGGAAGAGCGATGTCTGGTAGCCCATGTGCTGGCCAAAGCGAATCGCCTCTTGCGGAACTTGAGCGGATACTTGGGTGCCATTGGAAGAACATTGAGGACGCGCACCGAAGGACAGAGGACACACTCCAACAGCTTTCAAAGATTCTTGAAGGAAAGCCAGGGCCGGATACCAGTGTGATCGTGCATGGCTCGCTCGGGAGATACGAGTGTACGCAGGGCAGCGATTTGGACTGGACGTTCCTTGTGGACGGTGAAGCGAACGCAGGAGTTCAGGACATATTTATTGAAATCAAGAAGGCGCTCTTTG
>CAYVMS010000059.1:0-16500 GCA_964452615.1 uncultured Occallatibacter sp. | reverse complement strand
AGCAGTTGAACGCCAACCTGGCGCAGAAGTCCATCACCATCTCGGTCACCGAGGAGGCCAAGAAGTGGATTCTCGACAAGACCCTCATCGATCGCAGCTACGGTGCGCGCCCGCTGCGCCGCGCTCTGCAGCGCTACGTCGAGGACCCCTTGTCAGAGGCTCTGATCGCTGGGCAGATCACCGCGCGGCCGGCCTTCCTCGAGGTCTATCTCGACGCCGACCAGCTTTACTACCGGCCGGTCAGCGCCGACGAGAATGCCACCGAAGAAAAGCCCGCAGGCATCCTGCTCTTCAGCGCATAAAGCTCAAAACGCAACAACCATAAAAGCCCCGGCCAACCCGCTGGGGCTTTTTGTTGGGCCAGGGCGGGGCGCGAGAATTCGTGGTCAAAAACGCGTAAAGATGCCTTTTCGTAAGGAAAATGTCACACCTGACTGCAATCTTCGTCAAATCTGGGGCACGACCAGCCATGTAGAATTAAGTCAGAATGGAGATAGTCCTCAATCTCATTTGGGTATTGCTGGCAGTCGCCATTGTGCGCCTGTGGACACGCCATGCCCGGCAGGAGGGCGCGAGCCGGCGAACTCAACTCGCCGCGCTGGCGATGCTTATCGCCATTCTCTTCCCCGTAATCTCGGTCACCGACGATCTTCTGACCATTCAGAACCCGGCAGAAGTCGACTGCTGCGCGCGGCGCAACCATGCGGCTCAATGCCCTCACTCCATCTTTCCTGCCGTCGCTGCGCTGGCTCCGCCGGCTTTCGCAACGCCATCGTTAGGCTTCGTGCGGTTTGTTGCGCCTTCCAGTTTCCCCGTCCCAACAGTGGACAACCCTGCTCTGGCCCCCATCCAGAACCGCCCTCCGCCGGCTGCTTGATCTTTCGCCTTCCGTTACTTCACATTCAGAGTCTCTGATCCACCTGTGATCGCCGTGCAAACCGCGGCGCAAGGTTGCGTATGAAGCGAATTCTTTCTTCCCTGTCTGTTACGGCAGTGGCAGCGCTATCGGTTCTGCTCCCAGCGCAGATTGCGGCGCAGCAGAGTCTTACCTGGGATCAGGTAAAGGCAAAATTTGAAGCTGCCAATCCCGCCCTAAAGGCCGACGCGCTAGGCGTCGATGAGATGAAGGCTGCCGAGATTACGGCCTACCTTAGGCCGAACCCCCAGGTCACGGTGGCGTCCGACGGGACGCAAATCGCCCCCAATAAGGGTGTTTGGGAACCGCTGAGTGGAACCGACATTCAACCGGGGATCAGCTATCTGCACGAGCGCGAACGCAAGCGCGAACTGCGTCTACAGAGTGCGAAAGAGGGCACACAGATTGCTGGATCTCAGCATGAGGATCTGGAGCGCAACCTGCTCTTCGATCTTCGTTCGCAATTCATCCAGACGCTTCAGGCTAAAGCCGTTCTAGAGCTTGCCAAGGCCGACCTTGTTTATTACGACAAGATCATTGAGATCAGCCGCAGCCGGTACAAGGCTGGCGACATCGCCCAGATCGATCTGGACCGCATCGAACTGCTCCGCGTGCAATATGAACAAGAGATTCAAACGGCAATCGTCAACCTGCGCACGGCGAAGATACAGTTGTTGCAGTTGCTCGACGACCGTACTCCAGTGGAAAAGTTTGATGTAACAGGCCCGTTTGATTTCGCCGATTCGCTCAAGCCGCTTGAGGATTTCCGCCAGATTGCACTCGACGCGCGTCCCGATCTTCGCGCCGCGCTTGAGTCCATCCAACAGGCCCAGACCAACCACAAGCTGGCCGTCGCCAATGGCTCGGCCGATCCGACATTCAGCACCTGGTACACGTGGAATTCCTCGAACAATAATCCGAATGGCCTCCAGACGCTAGGCGCCAGTGTCAGCATTCCGCTGAGAATCTTCGATCGCAATCAGGGTGAAAAGCAGCGCACTCTGATCGACATTGACCGCAACAAGGAACTGACCGAAGCCGCGCGCGTCGAGGTCTTCAGTGACGTAGATTCGGCCTACGCGCAGGTCGAAAGCAGCATAGCTCTGCTCAGGCCCTACAAAGCGCAGTACAAAGATCAGGCGTTGCGAGTGCGCGACACCGTGACCTATGCCTACGACCACGGTGGCGCTTCACTGATGGACTTTCTAAATGCACAAAGCGACTACCGCACAGTGCAATTAGCTTACCTGCAACTGATTGGCTCCTATCTGACCGCCGCCGGACAACTGAATCTAGCTGTAGGACGCGAGGTAATTCAATGACCCCTTCATTCCGCATGAATTATTCCCGACTCAAGTTGGTACTTGCTTTGGTCGCAGTTTTAGGCCTCGCGCTCTCCGGCTGCAAATCAAAAGACGAAGGCGATGGTGCGCCGCCTCAGGCTCAAGTCATACAAGTGGCAGATATGAATCTGCTCACCATCGACCCCAAGGATGCGGCCAAGTTTCCATTGACCGCAGCCACTCAAATTGAGTCCGCTGTCGAGTTGACGGCCACTGGGGCCGTCTTCCCCGACGTCTCTCGCGAAGTGCCAGTGATCTCACTGGCCAATGGCCGCGTGGTCGACATCAAGGCCCGCCTTGATGACAACGTCAAGAAAGGCCAATTGTTGCTCAAAGTGCAAAGTCCTGACGTAACCAATGCCTTCAACGCTTATCTCAAGGCTGCCAACGACGAGCAACTTGCAAAAAAGGCTTTCGAGCGTGCCGACGATCTCTTGAAGCATGGCGCCATTTCCCAGGCTCAGTTCGAACAGGCCGAGGACTCGGAAAAGAATGCACAAGCCGACCTCAGCGCCGCTGAGGAACAACTGCAGACGCTGGGCGTTGACAAGGCTCACCCAAGCAGTGCGGTCAACGTTTATGCGCCGATCAGCGGCGTCATCGTGGCACAGAACGTCACCAACGCGGCTGCGGCAGGCGTGAGCCTCTCCGGCTCGGCCACGGCCTTCACGATCGCCGATCTCTCCAGGGTATGGATTGTCTGCGATGTCTATGAGAACGACATTGCAAAGCTTCAACTCGGCCAGGAAGCAAGGATCAAATTCAACGCCTTTCCCGATCGCTCGCTCACGGGCCGTATCAGCGACATTGGCCCCGTTCTCGATCCATCGCTGCGCACGGCCAAAGTTCGCATAGAGGTGGCCAACCCTGGCTTTCTCAAGCTGGGTATGTTCGCCACGGCTACGTTCACAAGCAAGAGCAAAGAAATCCACGCGGTGGTGCCCGCAGAGGCTGTTCTTCATCTGCATGATCGCGACTGGGTCTTCCTTCCGGTCGATGGAAATCAGTTCAAGCGCACTGAGGTTCATGCAGGCAAGATGATGGATGGAAGCCGCCAGGAGATTCTCTCTGGCATCCAGCCCGGCCAACAGGTCGTCGGCAATGCACTGCTACTTGAAACAGCGGGGAACCAGTAGATGATTCGCGCATTCGTCGATTTCGCGCTCAAGAACCGCTGGATGGTCATCGGTGGGCTTGTTGTTCTCACCGCCTGGGGCATTATCAGCTTCCGTAACCTGCCGATTGAGGCCTATCCGGACGTGGCCAACAACTACGTCCAGATCATCACACAGTGGCCGGGACGTAGCGCCGAAGAGATCGAACGCCAGGTCACCGTGCCTGTCGAGATTCAAATGGCGGGCATTCCTCATCTTACGCATCTTCGCTCGACGACGCTGGCCGGGTTGTCGAGCCTCATGCTGATCTTCGACGACAACTCAACGAGCGACGTCAATCGCGAACACGTTCTTGAACGGCTCAGCCAGGTTAATCTGCCCGCCAATCTAGTGCCCCAAATGGGTACTGACTGGAGCCCTGTTGGCCAAATCTACTGGTATACGCTCGAAAGCACCAACCCCGCCTACGACGTAATGGAGAAGAAGTCGTTGGAAGACTGGACGCTGGAGAAGTCTTTCAAGAGCGTACAGGGTGTTGTTGATGTCTCCAGCTTCGGCGGACCCACCAAGGAGTATCAGATCCGGCTCGATCCGGAGAAGCTTGTCTCTTACGGATTGAGCATCGGTCAAGTTGAGCAGCAGATCGCTGCCAACAACACCAACGGCGGAGGCAGTTTCATCGAGCAAGGCGCGCAGCAGATCAACGTGCAGTCCGCTGGCCTCTTCACCACCGTACAAGACATAGAGAATACCGTCGTCAAGACTGCGAACGGCACGGCAATCAAGATCAAGGACATTGCAACTGTTGCCCAAGGGCCCAAAATCCGCCTCGGACAAATTGGCAAGGCAACCCACCGCGAAGACGGCAAGATCGTTGACAATCCCGACACCGTAGAGGGCATCGTCCTGTTGCAAAAGGGTGACGACTCAGATCCAGTCCTCGCCGGCATTCATGACAAAGTGAAGGAACTGAACGAGCACGTCCTGCCCAAGGGCGTGAAGATCGTTCCTTTTCTCGACCGGTCCAATCTCGTCTCTTATACAGTCGACACGGTCGAGCATAACCTGACCATGGGAATGATTCTCGTGGTGATCGTTCTGTTTCTCTTTCTCGGCAATGTGCGCGGCGCTATCATTGTAGCGCTCACCATTCCGGTTGCGCTTCTGTTTGCGTCCATCTGTCTGGACCTCAGCCACATTCCGGCTAACCTTCTCTCTTTGGGCGCTCTCGACTTTGGAATGGTCGTTGACGGCTCCGTGGTCATGATCGAGAACATGGTGCGTCACCTCAACATTCAAGGCGATACTCGAACGCCCATGCAAAAGATCAGCAACGCGGCCCACGAGGTGCTGCGCCCGGTCTTCTTTGCCCGCGGCATCATCATCACTGCGTATCTGCCCATCTTCACCCTGCAGGCCGTCGAGGGCCGTCTCTTCAAGCCCATGGCCTGGACGGTCACCTTTGCCCTGATTGGCGCGCTGCTGTTTGCCATCCTTGTCGCACCGGTGCTCGCAAGCTTATTCTTCCGCAAAGATGCCAATGAGTGGGAAAACCCAATTCTGCTTTGGCTCACCAGGCACTATCGCACGGCTGTGCGCTCCGCTATTCTCAACCGCAAATTGACCGTTGCCATCGCAGCGGCTCTCTTTCTCGTCGCGGTCTATCTCACCTTGGGCGGTCCCATCGGCTCGGAGTTTTTGCCCCACCTTGACGAAGGCTCAATATGGGTGCGTGGCACGCTGCCTCCCAGCGAAGGTCCTACAGCCAGCATCGACTTCACCAACAGGGCGCGCCTGGTGATGGCATCATTCCCTGAAGTTACGCAGGTCGTGAGCCAGACCGGCCGTCCCGACGACGGCACCGATACTGCCGGTTTTTTCAATACGGAATACTTTGTCGATCTCAAGCCGAAGAACAAATGGCGGCCCGTCTTTCATCAAGACAAGGAAGCGTTGATCGCCGCTATGGATGCAGAGCTGTCGAAGTTCCCTGGCGTAATTTGGAATTACTCTCAGCCCATCTCCGACAACATGGAAGAAGCTGTCTCTGGCGTGAAAGGAGAGTTGGCTGTCAAACTCTATGGCGATGACCTGCGAACCCTCGAACATGAAGCCGAGAAGATTCAGGCGCAGATGGCGTCGGTTCCGGGCGTCGGCGACCTGGGCATCTTTCGTATCGTTGGCCAACCCAATCTGAATCTCCAGGTGGATCGCACCGCGGCAGCTCGCTGGGGCATCAATGTCGCCGACATTCAGGACGCTGTTCAGACTGCGGTCGGAGCCAATGCTATAACCCAAGTCCAACAGGGCGAAGCTCGCTTCGATGTGACTCTGCGCTATCAGCAGCAATACCGCGACACACGCGAGGCCATCCAGAACGTGCGCCTTCTAGCGCCATCGGGCGAACGCGTCTCTCTCGCACAACTGACCCGAGTCTCAACCGACGACGGCGCCGAGCAGATCAACCGCGAGGGCGGCGAGCGCTACATCGCAATCAAGTATTCCGTGCGCGGGCGCGACCTGGGTTCCACGGTTGAAGAGGCAATCTCCAAGGTCAATCGCAACGTGAGCCTGCCCACCGGCTACCATCTTGAATGGGCCGGCGAGTACGAAAGCCAGAAGCGCGCCGACAAGCGCATGGCAATTGTAGTGCCCATCACGGTGCTGGCCATCTTCATGATCCTCTACACCATGTTCCGCTCCTACAAATGGGCTCTGCTGATCTTGGTTAGCGTCTTGATGGCGTCCATCGGTGGTCCACTCGCACTGTTCCTGACTCATACGAATTTTTCAGTTTCTTCGGCGGTCGGCTTCCTGGCGCTTTTCGGCGTTTCGGTTCAGACCGGCGTCATCATGATCGAGTTCATCAATCAACTGCGCGCGCGCGGCAAGGGTAAGGAAGTTTCCTGCGAAGAACACATCATTGACGCTGCGGTCGATGGCGCGGTCCTGCGTCTAAGGCCCATCATGATGACAATGCTTGTGGCCACATTGGGTTTGCTACCCGCGGCATTTTCTCATGCCATTGGCTCAGACTCGCAGCGTCCATTCGCCATCGTCATCGTTGGGGGCTTGCTGGCTAACCTGATCATCGGAGTCTTTCTGTTGCCAACCCTCTACGTATGGGTTGCAAGCAGCAACGACATTCTGCCTGTCGCCGAACCTGCCGAGGAATACTAAAGCATTTTCGGGAATGGTGTAGACCGGAATTTTGCAGGTATCCCACCCATTCCGCAGAAAAACGCGGAATGGGGCACGGAAGTCTACAGTAAATCTGAAAATACTTTAATCTATGCGGATAGAACCAATGGAACCTTGGAGGCTTGGTCTTTCAGAGATGGGAGACCGGCAATTCAGGCTCCAAAATGTCGGATGCGGGGCGCACCAAATTACGGCGCTGGATGCGATGACGGCAATCCAACACTTTGACACTCCAAGTGCACACTGTGAGCGGTCTCGCTCAAGCAGTGCAAGCCCGATGGCCTCAAAGGACCTATTTTGGCGGGGCCGGAGTGAAGGTCTCGCGTCTCTGCGCGGGTTCCGGCTTGGGCTTGGGTTTGGGTGCCTTCTTGACTTCTTTTCTGCCTTTGTCTTTGCTTCCCATGTTTCCAAGTGTGCCACATAAGGGCGCTCTGGGGAAAGGCAAAAAGACTTAGCGCAACTGCTTAAGAGTGACGCGGATGGTTCACTTGTCGATCAAGCTGTGGGCGATCGAGTCCAGCAATCCGTTGAGGAAGTTGATGGACTCGGGGGCCGAGTAGCGGCGGGCGATCTCAAGCGCCTCGTTGAGCACGATAGGGAAGGGCGTTCCCTTGAAGCCCAGCATCTCGCCAACGGCCATACGCGTCAGGTTGCGGTCGACAGCGGGCATGCGTTCGAGCCGCCAGTTCTTTGAGTTGGCCACGATCAGTTCGTCGATCTGCTCTTGGTGGGCGATGGCTACGCGAAAGAGATCCTCGGCAAAGCCCTGGACCTCTGGCTCAACCTCGCCGGCGGCCTGCCAGAATGTGGCGCGCACCTGCTCCGGCGTCTGCTTGCCGATGTCTGCCTGGAAGAGCATTTGCATGGCCAGCTCGCGCGACTTGCGGCGCCCCGATGAGTGATGTTGCCCGCTGGTCAAGCCGCTCCACCTTCCACGCCGCTGACAAAGACTTGTCCGTTAGATCCGCTGCCTTGATTCAGCTTGCGGCTCAGGCTCACCATCTCGATGGCCGCCACGGCTGCCTCAAAGCCCTTGTTGCCGGCCTTGATGCCGGCGCGGTTGAGCGCCTGCTCGAGAGTCTCGCAGGTCAGCACGCCGAAGCTGTGTGGAATGCCGGTCTCCTGCTGCGACTGGCCGATGCCGCGAGCCACCTCGTTGTAGATGGCCTCGTAGTGGGCCGTCTCGCCGCGCAGGAGGCAGCCGAGGGTAATGATGGCGTCCACGTTGCCGAGGTTGGCCACAGTGCGCGCAGCGGCGGGAATCTCCCACGCGCCCGGCACGCGAATCACTTCAATATCGGCCCGCTTTGCGCCGCTGCGCAACAGGGCGTCCAGCGCGCCTTCGAGCAGCCGCTCGGTTATCACAGCATTCCAGCGGGCGGTGATGATGGCGAACTTCATGCCCGTGGCAGAGAGATCGCCTTCGACAGCGACCGGCTTGCCGCGCATGGGATCGGTCCAGGCCCAGAAGCTGAATGCGAAGCCCGGCTCCGGCTCGACGGTGAAGATGCGCGACTTCCAATGCGTTTCAGTGATGTCGGAGAGGCGCGCGATTGCTGTGGGACCGGACTCGATCTGGGGCTCTTGCGCTCGCAGCCATGTTGCGGCGGCCTGATGCACGGCATCGAGAGCGGTCACCTCCACCAGCACGTTGGCGGTGGAAGGGAACTGGCCATCGACAAACTCCAGATTGCCGAGCGGAGCTAGAAAGGAGACGCCGCTGCTGTTTGCGAGCGACGGGTTGTCTGCGGTGGGGTGGTCGTCCCATCCTTTGCCGGGCTCAAATCCCAGCGCGCAAAAAAAGCTCGCCAGCCGGTCATAAGCTGCGCGGCTGCCTGCTGGACGAAGAAAGGAGATCCCCTTGATCATCTCTTGATTTTATCCTGCGCGGGCGGGGGAATTGATCTTCTGCGCTCTCCACGCCGACCCTGAAGCGAGAGTTGCAATGAACAGGAGCTAGAGAGCGGGTGTTCGCCCAAAAAAAAGAAGGCCGGCACATGGCCGGCCCTCTCTTGCGGAATGCTATTCAGGTTAAGTGGTCGAGCGGGGCTTGACGACGATCACCGTGGCCGGAACCGGGTTGGTCGTTGGAGTGGTCAGAGTGCAACCGACATCCAGGACTGGTCTGCAGGCCGGCAGATTCGGGCTGATCTGCTGCGTGTCGGTGGGCGGAGTCGAGGGACTGATGGTGGTGGGAATGCTGATGTAGTGAATCTTGTTGTCGCCCGCCGTGGAGACGAAGAAGAGCGTGCTATCCGGGGTAAAGGCGCCGGCAATGGGCGCGGTTATCGCCGTGCTGCCTGCAAGTGTCACGTAGTTGACTGTGCCGCTTCCTGGCACATAATACGGCAGCGTTGCGCCGGTCGTGGCTCCGTTATTGGTGTAGGTGAGAAACGCCAGGTTGGACTGCGGCGACGCGACCACTTGATTGACGCTGTTTGCCGCGTTTACTGTGACGGGGAGCGAGGCGTCGAGCACTGCGCTGGTGGAGAGTGGAGTGGAGAGGCTGCATTCGGCGGGCGAAACGGAAACTCCAATATCGTTTAGAGTGACCGCGCCAGCGGAGACCGCGGCTCCCAGGATGTGCTTTCCATCCGTAGTGGCTGCGAGCACGTCGGTCTGCACGTTCAGCAGATCGCCTTGCGGATAGAAGAGCATGCTGCCGTAGTTGCCTACCGTTCCGGTGGGGCACCAGGTACGGGAGACAGTGGGATTGCCGCTGAAGTAAGCTCCCACGCTGGGGATGGTGAGCGCCAGGTTCTTTGCGCCGATGAAGGCATCCGCGCAGGTCGATCCGGTTCCAGCGGTGCAGGTGGTCCAGCCGGTATTTCCGTCATAGACGTACAAGGTATTGGAGTGGCCGGCTCCGAGTGATGCGCTGTCGGTGATGTAGAGAGTCTTCGAGTCGGGGGTCCAGGCAGCAGCGGAACCCATGCCGCCAAATATCGTCGACGTGCCGTTGCCGATGCCGTAGACATAAAAGACCTGGCGCACCTGATCGTTGATGAGCACTTCGGAATTGTTTGGAGCCACGGCCAGCACTACTCCGGGGGCGCTCGTGTCCTGCTTGGTGATCGCTCCCGAGGCTATGGTGTAAATCATCAGTTCCTGACTGGAACCGAAGTAAAGACTGGTGCTCGTCCGGTCCATCATCATTGAATTCGGAACGTATGGGAGGCGCACTGTGGAGCCGACGGTACCGGTGAGCAGATCGACAGGGACGATGTACTGCGACTGGCCCGGAGCCCCATACCAGACATAATCGCTTGCCGTGCCGGGAGTCGTGATGGTGACCTTGTTCGAGGAGATGGGCAGGCCAGTGCCGAACAAGCCGACCTCGTTGATGGGCGAGGGATTGCATGTGGACGGCTGGCAAATGGCAAAAACCGAAGCCACGCCGGGGAAGGCTGTGGTAATGGATCCGGTGGTGCTTGCCGAGATGTCGATCGGGTCGGTGGACTGATAGTCGAGGTCCAGGCCGGTGATGGAATTTCCGTTGGTGTCGAGAATGGTGGTGACGAGATTCTGCGTCACGCCCTGGGTGATGGTGCCTGCCGTCTGTCCATTGGCGAGAGTCACCGAGATCGACTTTGGCGGGCAGGTCGTGAAATAACCGGCCGAAGAGCCCGATTGCGCTACGGACGCGGTGACGGTTGTTGTGCCCGGCTGTCCGGCGGTGATGGTGACCTGATTGGTAACGGTATTGGTGGCGATCTCCGCGATGTTGGAGGTGCCCACCGAGTAGCTGAGCGTGCCGATCGCGGCTGTGCAGTCGGGGAGCGTAGCACCTTGAGGCACCTTCCCAGGGCAGGCATAGCTGTTGCCGGCAACTACTGAGGCCGGAGCGCAAAGCTCATATTGTGTTCCATTGCTGGCAAAGCAGGCCTCAGCATCGAGGGTGGCCTGGGTGCCTTGGGAATAGCACTGCTGCAGCACGGTTCCGGACAGAGGCTGAGTGACGAGGTTCACCGAGGTCACCGGGGCATGCACGTAGACCTCCACGGGATTGGAAACCACCGTTTGGGCGGTGGCCGTGACATACGCCGTGGCGTACGGCAGGCCATTGGTCGTGGGCATTGGATTGGGCGCGGTGCAGATGGTGTAATCGGCGATGCCGCCGCCGCTGTTCCGGTTCCAGCTTCCAGCGCAGATGGTGCCGGTAGGCGAGATGTCGACCAACTGGCGGTTTGTCGTGCCCCAGGTGACCGTGCCGCCGCTGGCAGAGGTGCCCTTGCAGGTGGCGAACGTGGGCGAATTCATTAAGTGGGTTTGCCCGTAGGCCACTGAAACCCCGGTCGTCGCGGGTTGCAGCGTGACTGAGGCAACATCGCTGATCTTCAATCCGTAACCCAGTCCATTGCAGTAGTTGGCGCCCGGGTTGCGGGTGCAGCCGGAGATCGAAATCCCGGCTGGAATGGCAAGGAACAACAAGCAAACAAGCGTCAAAAACCGCCGCATGAATCCTCCCCGCCCCGCCTTATCGAACCGCGGAACGGTCTTTCCCGAAGCCGTCGGAAAACCTGGGTTAAAAGCGAACTTTCCATCGCCGCTGCCTGCATTTGCCGTTTCCGAATGGCTCTTTCTGCCTGGTCCTCAGCGACAGCTTGTCGTCGCTGGGCACAAGGGGAGAAAAGGCCCTCTTCGATGGCGCCCAAAATAGGCTGCGGAGATTAGAGAGACGCTCGATGAAGCGATCCGTCAACACGCCATGGGTGGCCTGCCGCCGGTGAAATCCGCTCAATTGACCGGCTCCCGGCGCCAGCTCTTGCCAGGCTGCCGGTTGACGAAAAACGCTATCGAAACTCCAATGAAAAGTGTATCAGGAAGGGGTGGCAACCGGCATCATGCCGCGACGGACGATTCCTGGTCCTTGCCTCAAAGGCTCCGTCCCCTCTCCATCACGTGCCAGGCTGCGGCTAAGGCGCGGGAGGCATGTAACGTGCAAACCACTCCGCAGCCCGCTCCATCGCATCCCGCCGGTGAGCCGGGTCCGTGAGTCCATGTCCCTCGTTGGGGTAGACCACAAGTTGTGTGGGTATGTGCCGGTCCCTGAGCGCGTGCCAGAATTCAAATGACTGGGGAGCGGGACACTCGCCGTCCCGGTCCCCCACCAGCACCAGCGTAGGCGTGTGCACGGCACGGATAAAGTTGATGGCGGAGCTCTTCGCATACACTGCGGGGTCGTCGTAGACCGATGCGCCAAAGTAAGGCAGCATCCATTGGTCGATCGAGTTTTCGCCGTAGTAGCTCTGCCAGTCGGAGATGCCCGCGCCCGCCACGGCTGCCTTGAATCGCTGGGTCTGGGTCACGGCAAACATGGTCATGAATCCGCCGTAGCTCCAGCCGGTCAGGCCAACGCGGTTGGGGTCCACCGAATACTTCGCTTCGACCGCGTCCACGCCAGCAAGGATGTCGCTCAGATCGCCAAAGCCGAAGTCCTTGCGGTTGGCCTGGGTGAACTCCTCACCCTGGCCGAAACTGCCCCGAGGGTTGGGTAGCAATACAAAGTAACCGAGCGCCGAAAAGGCTGTAGCGCTCAGGCTGCCACTGCCCCAGTGCGAGGTTGCCGCCGCCGCCGGTCCGCCATGCACCTCTACGATCAGCGGGTACTTCTTGGCCGGGTCGTAGTCTTTGGGCAGCATCAGCCAGCCTTGCATGTAGGATTTACCACTCTTCCAGCCGAGCGAGAGCGACTTGCCCCAGGCAGGCTCAACGCCATCATTGAGGTGCGTGAGCTGGGTAGGAGACGACGAGATGAACCCGCAGTCCGGGCAGCGGGTTGATCCGTCAAGAAAAATCTCTTGGGGATGGTCGAAGCTGCTCGAAACGAAGACGAACAATTTGTGATCGGTTGTGGCCGAGAGACTCATCTCCAACCGCCCGTCGCCGACCGTGGCGGGGAGGTCAAAAAACGGGCGATCAAAACTGGCCGACTCGCTGCCATGCAGCGTGAGCCGGGCCAGTTGCGTATTGCCCCCCTTCAGACTGCTGACAATGAGTTGTTCCGTGCCGTTCCACTCGAGCCAGGAAGCTGTCGCATTTCGGTCTGGCGTCAGGTTGATTGGATCGCCGCCGGTTGCCGGGACAATCCATATATCGCCTCCCGTTGAACCTTGATCGCTCATCAACCCGCCGATGAACGCGATAACTTTGCCATCGGGCGACCAGCGTGGCACGGCAATCTGCAAGCCATGCAGCGGTCCTGGAACCTCGGCAGGGGCAAAAATTGCCCTGGGAGTGCCGCTCAACTCCTGTATATAGAGCTTCGCCACCCACCAGTTGTTCTCGCCCGGCGGATCGGCGGCGACGTAAGCGAGCCCCTTGGAGTCGGGCCGCCAGTCGAACTCATAAACATGGAGATTTGCTGGAGTGGCCATCAACGGAGCGCCTGGCTTTGACGCATCCACGGCGACAGTGGCAACCCGCTCAATCTCCACGCCCTCCTCACCGATGACGCCTGCCGGAGGCTTCATTGCCGCCAAGGCTCCGGCCGGCCGCGTCGCGCCTTCAATATATAAGAAGGCCACCCGGCTTCCATCGGGGGAAAAGGCTGGGGCATCCACGTCTCCATTCAGCTCTGTCAGCCGCCGCGCGGGGCTGCCGTCCAGCCGCGTCAAGTAGAGGTCGAGCTGTTCCGGCCTGGCGCAATCGGAGAAGAAGACAAGCGATTTAGCGTCCGGCGCCCATGCGAGCTGGCGTTCATCACAGTGCAGCTCCGGCTTCGTTGCCGCTGTGATCCGTTCGCTCTTGGGCGGCGCACCCTGAAGCAGATCATCCAGCGGCGCAATGCGAATCTCTTCGCCCTCCTTCACGTGCTGAATCCAGGCGAGACGCTTGCCGTCCGGGGAGATTGCCACTTGCTGAACGGAGTGTCCGCGGTTGAGACCGTTCAGCACCTCTTCAATATGCGCGCGGTCAAGCGAAGAGTTTGCCTGCATTTGCAGCGGCGCAGTCTCCTGCGCGAACGCGGCAGAGGGGCTGAATACAGCGCAAAGAGCCACCGCTGCCATTGCAATTATTCCGTCGCGGTGAGAGGTGCGAATCGGCTGAAAAATCATATAAGAGATGCTACCAGCAGGAAAGAGCCGTGCGAAATCCTAATATTCGGATGAATAAGACGTTAAAAAATGTTATGAAAACATGTGAAACAGTTCCTGACACGAAAAACTCCTTGACACAGATCAAGCATCGGCGTAGAACATTGTTAACGAGTGGGCATTTCTCCCCTCATTCAGATTGTTTGATCTAAGCCAGACCGTCTGAGGTACGCCACACGCGAATCTCGTCTTCTTGAGCCTCCCCAGAGTTCGACATAAGGCTCTCATATAAACGAAGCTTGAAAAATGTAGCCGCCGATAAGATGTTCCTGCCAAGACACAGGCGGCACACGGGCGAGTCCGGGTGCGTTCAGCTTAGGGAAGTCGAGATGCGTTCATCTCGCCTCTGGCCTTCATGGCTCGGGCGGGTGGGCTTTGCTTGAGCAACCAGCCAAACAAAAATTGGAGCCGCTATGATCCTCGCCAACAAAAGCGATAAGAGGGAACGTCTCTCTGCAGGCCGAAGCCGGAGCCAACATTCGTTCAGACCGGTGAGCCAAACCCCGAGGGCCAGCTCTTCTGGAATCGAGGCGGGTGGAACAACGAGCAGCCTGTCTTTTGCAGAGGACTTTTTGCTGGAACATACTCACTCTAGCCTGCGCATCACCGTGATTGGGATGTCAGGCAATTCAAGTACTGCTCCCAGAGAGCAGTGCGAGTCAGCCCAATGTTACGGGTTCCCGTCCTGACGCCGCACGAACCGGGCGCTTGCGAGTGAGATGGAATCTTAAGAGGAAATGCCGGGCATGCGCCGGGTTCCGCACAACGCACTAAAAGCGAGTGAGCTTAACACTCGACTGCTTTCTGGCCTCCGGGCCGGTTCAGCCGATGTTGGCCATCTGACATCATCCCCAATTCCGCAGGTCTGGCTAAAGGCCGGAGGAGGTAATTATGAGTTGCTCAATCTGTGGATATCTGGAACGAGCCTATGAGGCAGTGCTCAGTGAGTATACTGAGGCTCGTTGCTCCGCGCGCTACCGTGTCAGCACAGTGCTGGCGGCTCAGAAGAACGTCGATATGGAGCGCGCCAGGTTCGACCTGGAGGAGCACCGGCGCGGGTGCGCCAACGCCATCCTTCCTGCGCTTATGGTGGGCCGGGATCAGCCCAGAAGGTCTAGACGAATTGCGGCATAGCCAGGGATTTCAAAAACGGTTGAATGGCGTGAGCGTCTCTCACTTGCGGGAAGCTCACGCCTCAAGAGGCATAAGACAACGATCCTGCCGTCACTCCGCTCCCGCCGCAGCGTGAATCGCGAGCAACCTCTCCAGTAGAGGCTTCAACATCTTCAAATCCAGTGCATTCGCACCGTCGGACTTGGCATTCGCCGGGTCGTCGTGGACCTCAAGGAACAATCCATCAATCCCCGCCGCCACAGCGGCCCGCGCCAGCAGCGGAATGAACTCCGGTTGTCCACCGCTGACGCCGTTAGCCGCGGAAGGCTGCTGCACAGAGTGCGTCCCATCGAAAACAACCGGCGCGAGGCTTCGCATCACCGGCAAGCTGCGGAAGTCGACCACCAGCGTGTTGTAGCCGAAGCTGGCTCCGCGCTCGGTGAGGAAGACACGCTCGTTGCCTGTCGAACGCACTTTCTCGACCGGGTGCGTCATATCCCACGGTGCAACGAACTGCCCCTTCTTAATATTGACAGCCCGTCCGGTCTTGCCTGCCGCGACAAGCAGGTCAGTCTGGCGGCAGAGGAAGGCTGGAATCTGCAACACATCCACGGCTTCGGCGGCCACTTCGCAGTGGGCGGCCTCGTGCACGTCGGTCAGCACCGGCAGGCCCGTATCTTTTGCCAGACGGCCCAGGATGCGCGTGCCCTCGACCAACCCCGGTCCGCGATAGCTCTTCACGCTGGTGCGATTGGCCTTGTCGTAGCTGGCCTTGAAGATGTAGGGAATGCCGAGGTCCGCGGCGATGCGCTGAATTTGCTCGGCCATGGTGCGCACGTGGGTCTCGGACTCGATGACGCACGGACCGGCGATCAAGAAAAGCTGGCCGTCGCCCACATGGACGGGACCAATTTCAAAAGAGTGGCTCACGAATTCGATTGTAAAGGGAAGCGCTTCCTCGGATCGCGAAGTAGCCAGTGCACACTTGGACGACGGAGCCCAGGTCTGACTACTAACTCCGGGTGGCCCACATCTCAATTTTGAGATGTGGGAGACGATTGACCCTAGGCCGCCTCTATCGGATTTAGGATGAAGGCATGCCGAAGGGATTAGTTCGCTTCCAGCAATGCGGCTGTTTCCACTTCATCACCTTCGGCTGCTATCGCCGCTTCCAGAACCTTGGCACAGCACCGGCGCGGGCGCTGTTTGAAGAGTCATTGGAGAAGATGCGCGTCCGATACGACTTCGTGGTCTGCGGCTATGTCGTCATGCCGGACCACGTTCATTTGCTCGTTAGCGAGCCGAAGAGGGCGCTTCTATCCAAGGCTGTTCAAGCCTTGAAGTTATCTGTTTCCGTTCAAAGCAAGGAGAGGCCATTCTGGCAGGCGCGATACTACGATTTCAACGTGCATAACGAAGAGAAGCGCGTCGAGAAGCTGAGGTACATGCATCGGAATCCGGTCCGGCGCGGATTGGTCGAGAAGCCGGAAGAGTGGAAGTGGTCCAGCTTTCGGCACTACGCGACGGGAATCGAAGGAACTGTAGAGGTCGAGTCATTTTGGACCGGATGGCGCAGGGATGGGCTTCTCGATCCCAGGTCTCAAAGGCGAGACCTGGGCCACCCAATCGTATAGGGGATAATCGAGATGCGGGCCACCCGCCTGGTCTCGGACAAGCTTCTGCTGGAGCTTCGATTGTTCTCGACGCTATCAAGA
>CAYVMS010000058.1:0-16553 GCA_964452615.1 uncultured Occallatibacter sp. | reverse complement strand
CAGAACAACGGCTATATGCACGCGGTGATCTATACCTACACCAAGGGCCCGTGGATCGTTTCGCCATACTTCCAGTACGGCAAGCTGCCGACCAATGTGAAGGTAGGCGTTGGCGAGGCCACATCCGCAACCGGCGGCGCGATCAACGTCAGCTACGCCTTTAAGAGCGGCTTCTCGCTCCCGGTGCGCGTGGAAGACCTCACGAGTTCGGGGAGTGCAACTGCCAAAACAGACAAATCGGTCAATCTGTTGGGCTTTGGAGTCGGCAGCGGGGGCGTTACTTTCACTGCAACGCCAACCTACCAAAAGGGAGGCATGTACCTTCGCAGCGATCTTGCCTTTGTCGATGCAACGAACTTCACGAAGGGCGACGGCTTTGGCAAGACGGGAACGGCCTCGAACCAATTCCGGGCCGTACTTGAATTCGGCTTCATCTTCGGCAAAAACACTACCGAGAAATAGCCGAGGTACATGGCCATCTTCGGACCCAAGCGGTAAGTGGTCATAACTCATCGTTCCGGCCTGGTCCATAACCGGTCAGGCCGGGATCACCCTTCCCATCTGATGCAGCGTTCCCGCTAACTATTCGGAAGTCTGCCAGAGATTCAAGTTTCCTGATTTCATCTTTATCGGTTCAGCACTAGCATTTAGCTAACTCAAGAAGTTATCCCATTCGGCCCGGACAAATTTGCAGACCCGGGCGAGCCAAACGAAAGATCCCGGGGGCTAACCGCCGGGAGCGGACACAAAGGAATTTCACTTTCCAGGAGAATGCACATGGCAGAACAAAAAGCACCTGAAATGCAGGCCACCCTGGGTCTTACCGGGCTGACCAGCAACGCAATGGCTCTCATTGCCCCCGGCGCCTTTCTTTGGCTCACCTTCGTCATCCAGGCCGGCACAGGAACCACCGCGCCAGCGATGTGGATCGGAATTTTCGGCGCCCTGTTGCTCTGTTTGGCAACGGCGGTCGCCTACGCAGAAATCTCCAAGCTATACCCCGGCACCGGCTCCAGCTACTACTACGCCGAGCAAGCTCTCTTGTCCAAGGACAAGATGTTCAAGTATGCCCGCGTCGCCAAATTCATTGTTGGCTGGGGCTCTCACCTTTACTACTGGGTTTATCCCGGTGTGATGGTGGCGGTTACAGGTGTCTTTGTCGGCTATGTCGTCGGCTTCCTTTATCCCAACTTTATGAACGGCTCGAATCCCGGACCGATCTTCATGGCGCTGGTGGCTGTGGTCTTCTCGGTCTTCGTCGGATGGATCGCATCCAAGGGTGCGGGGGCTTCGACAGCCGTCAATCTGGCCATCAACATCATCCAGATCTCCGCTCTGCTCGTCTTCAGCGTACTGGCAATCGGCTATCGCGCAGGTCATCCCGCCGGTTCGCCGGCCTTCCAGTACGACGGCCAGACGCTTGCGACTTACGACTATCAATTCGCCGTAGATAAGACCGGCGCCACGTTGCGCGACGCCAGCGGCGCACCTCTTCCCTTGCTGGATGCGTCTGGCAAGAAGGTTCCCTTCACTATCGATTATCCCGAGAAGGATTCCACAGGCGCCTTCCTCTCGCATCCCAGCGCAACCTCGGTCATTGCACCTCACAAATTTAGTTACTTGTTCATTCAGGCTACGGTCGCAATTTTGATCCTGGTCGGCTTTGAATCGGTGACCTCGATGGGAGGCGAGGCTAAAAATCCAACCAAGCATATTCCGATAGCCGTCATCTCTTCGCTGCTCATTCAGGGGCTGGTGTGCTACCTGATAGAGTATTTCGCGGCCAACTACTTCCTGAACTCTGGGTATACGATGGCAAGCGCCGTCACTTCGGCAGCCCCTATCGGCGACATGATGATCATCGTCGGCGATGCGCTGCTGGGCCACGGTAATGGGCACTACTTCATGCTGGCTGAGGCCTTCACGGTCTTCCTCGCGCTGATCGGCACTACGTTGAGCTGCATGAATACCGGCGCCCGCGTTACCTATGCCATGGGCAAGGACGACGAGGCTCCTGAGCACTTCGGCATCTTGCACGCCGAGTCGCTCAGCCCGCGCAAGGCCATCTGGACGCTGGTCGTCATCAGCGCGGTGATCGGCGTGATCGCTGTATCACTGGTCTTCGGCGACGCCAGTGCGCCCACAGACGCAGCGATCGCAGCGTTGCCACACGGCATCTTCTCCAATGTCGGCTACCTCACGCACGATCAGTTAGCCGCGCTTCCCAATTCGCTTTTAACCATCACCCTCACCTCCAACTTCGGCACCTTTATTCTGTATGCACTGAGCTGCTTCCTGTGCATGGTGGCCTTCCACAACCGTCCTGACTTCAGCTTTGTCAGGCACTATCTCATCCCTGGCTTCGGGTTGCTGGCTAACTTGGTCTGCATGGCCTTCTACCTGATCAGCCCGGTCTTCGGCCTTGGTACATTCAAGGAACCGCTGTTGGCTCTAGGCATCTCGGCTGTCTGGGGCATCTACGGCGCTATCTACTTCATCCGCTCTTCCAAGTCCAAAGGCAAGTCAATCCTGCTTGAATCCAAGCTCGGAGACAAGTCGTTGACTCGATAGCGGCGTCACAACCGAAACTCAACCGCTGGGTGGCATCCTTGCCTCGACTTCTTCAGGAAGTCGCGGCAGGGAGAACCACCCAGCGGTGCTGTGAGGTGAAAATGTTGCGCAATCTCCAAACCACCCTCGGCACATCCAATGAGAAGATATTTCAGGTAGCGGTGCCCATGTTAGACGTTCAGTTCGGCCAGGCCAGCGATTTTGGCAAAGTTCGCACCAACAACGAGGACGCGATGAGTTCCTTCATCCCCTCATCGCGGCGGCAGGGACGCAGCCATGGCTACCTTTTCGCCGTTGCCGACGGCGTAGGCGGCATGGACCTGGGAGAAGTCGCCTCAGCTACGGCCGTCAAGACTCTGGCCGAGGAGTTTGCGAAAGCGCCCTCCGGCACCATGCTTTCCACGTTGTTGCCGCGCCTGATCCAGCAGGCTAACGCCGCGGTTCACGACTGCACGCTCAATCCCCAATATCAAAGCAGGAAGATGGCTACTACGCTGGTGACCTGCGCTCTGCGCCACGACCAGGCGGTCGTCTCGCATGTGGGCGACTCCCGCTGTTATCTGGTCCGCCGGGGTCAGGCCAAGCAAGTCACTCAGGACCATACCTGGGTCAACGAGCAGAGAAAGATGGGCTTGCTCACGGCCCAGGAGGCCGCCGAGTCCGACTCCCGCCACGTGCTGCTTCGCTCGATCGGGCCGGAGATGTTCATCTCGGCGGATACCACCGCCCTCACCCTACTGCCCGACGATGTGCTGGTGTTGTGCACGGATGGGCTTCACGACGAGATGCCCGAGACGCTGCTGGCCCAGATCGTCTCGCAGAAGAAGAACATTCAGGAGATCGCCACTGAACTGGTGGCCCGCGCCGTCGAGATCGACGGGGGCGACAACACCACGGCGCAAGTGATTCGTGTTCGTTCTGTCGAGCAGGTGGGCATGTACCGCGGTCGCCCTTACCGGCTGCCGGTTTGAGCCGTTTCTGAGGGGGTCGACAAGAGTCTTACGAAACCCTTAGTCTTCTTATGCAGTTTCCCAGTAAAGTAAAGAAAGTTCAATTGTTGGAGAGTGCTGCTCGATGGGTTATCACGACGGCTTCGAGGCCGGTGCGCAGATCGATTCCTACCGCATTGAAGAGCCCATTGCCCGCAGCGGCATGGCCACCATCTATCGCGCTACCGATTCGCGCGATCACCGCCAGGTCGCTCTCAAGATTCCCCACCCTGACATGGAAGCCGATCCCATCCTCTTCGACCGCTTCATGAGAGAGGCAGGCATCGGCGAGAAGCTCGATCATCCCAAGGTGATGCGCGTCTTCGGCGGCGAAAAGCGATCGCGCATCTACATGGTGATGGAGTGGTGCGAGGGGCGCCTGCTGCGCAAGATCCTCGATGAAGAGGGCCAGCTTCCGCAAGACCGCGCCATCCGCATTGCTATTGAGGTGCTGGATGCCCTCGACTACATCCATGCCAACGGCGTTGTGCACCGCGACCTGAAGCCAGAGAACATCATGGTCGATGCCAATGACAAGATCAAGCTCATCGACTTCGGCATCGCTGGCGACTCGGCGGCGCGGCGGCTCACCTATGCCAACTTCACCCAGACGCTTGGGACGCCAAACTACATCGCGCCGGAGCAGGTGAAGGGCAAGCGCGGCGATGGCCGCACTGACATTTTCGCCATGGGCGTAATTCTCTACGAAATGCTCTCAGGCAAGCTGCCATTCTCTGGCCCCTCGCCCCTGGCTGCGATGAATGACCGGCTGCTGAATCATCCTCTGCCCCCCAGCGTCGCAAATCCTGCGATCTCTGCTCAATTGCAGGAGGTGATCTATCGCGCGCTGGAGAGAGACCCTAAGAACCGGTATGCCAAGGCAAGCGAATTTGCCCGGGATCTGGAACATCTGGATCAGGTCGGCGTGGAGGACAGGGTTGAGCTGCGGGACTGGCAAAAGCGCAAGTCCCAGCTCTCGCGCAAGATTCTCTATTACACCGGTCTGGCTCTCATCCCGGTCGTGATTCTGCTGCTCATGATCCTGGTAGCTCATCACCGGTGATAGCGATTGCCTGGCAATATCTATATGAAAATACTGTAGTTATAACCATTCTGAATCCAGGAAGCCCCGCTTAGTCGCCGCACTGGCGCCGAAGACGGTTACCCAAGTGCATCCTTCGGATTGACAGGCAGCCCTGTTACAGCAGGACCGCCAGCAATATTCCAGGAAAATTGAACTAGAATCGTAAACACGCAAAGAAGCTCCAACGATCTTACAGATTGAGAGTGTTTCCTGTGTTGTGAGCAGGTCTTCTTGAGACCGCCCGCGTGGCGGCGAGGATCATAATGCCAGAAGGCTGGTTCGATCGAAGCTGGTTTTCACTTTGGAGCCGGAAACCCCAATCTGGCACAGGCGAAGAGAGTTCAAAATCGTTGTTTTTGAGGAATGCCGGCTGGGCCGCAATGGCGCTGCTGGCTTTTGTTCTTGCATGGATCGGCGTCATGCAGGTTTTGCCCCACTGGCGACTTGCGGGGCATTTTGATTCGATCGGCGATCTGCGAACCCTGCCAGACGGCAGCAGTGTCAGACTCCGTGGCACGGTAACTTACTCCGATCAAGACAAGCTCTACATTCAGGACGAGACCGGTGCGGTCAGGATCGCGCTCAGGGATCCACAGCAGACCTTCGAGGCCGGACGTGTAATTGTGGTTACGGCTCGCAAGACCGCGCGCTACAACCGTTTGCTCGGTCCCAGCAGCGTCGGGCTGGCAGACGGTGTGGCTATTCCGGACGGCCACAGCGCGCTGCCCGAAGCTGAGCTTCGCTCCTTGAAAACCCTGCCCAGCCGATCGACCAGCAATACCCGCATCCAATTGCAAGGCATCGTGCGCGAGGCGAGTTTGGATGCGTGGCATCTCTCGATGATTTTGGTGCTGGACAGGCACGAAGTTAGGGTAGTTATGCCCCGCTCTACCGCGCCCGTTAGCCCGGCCAGTCTCGTGGATGCGAAGGTGACCGTGGCCGGTGTTCCCCAGGTGGAAGATTCCGGCGATGGCACTTCGCCAACTGTTCATCTTTGGGTGCCAAATCAAGCAGGCCTCACGGTCGACATACCACCGCCAACAGTCATTCCCCTCGTTACTTCTCTTCAGGACTTCGCGGCGCAGCCCGGCTACCAGGATATCCATCGCGTTCGAATTCGCGGTACGGTTGTAGCCCAGGAGGGGAACTCCGCCAGACAGGTGACTGTGATAACCGGCATTCCCAGCTTGTTGCGCCTGTTATCGCACGACTCTCCATCTCTTAGTCCAGGCACCGAAGTTGAAGCTATCGGCTTTCCTGCTCCAGGCGACTACAACGGTGATATGGTGGAAGTCCAATTCCGCGTGATAGAGACCAACCGTGGCGCCTCGTCGGGCGCTAAATCAGGCGGTGAGACTCCTCCTCAAATACTGACCACGGCGGCGGCTGTACGAGATCTGGACAACCGCGAGGCATCGCGCGCGCAGAAAGTGGTCTTGCGCGGCTTGATCACATACTTTGATGGGAACTGGCATTATGCCTTCCTCCAGGATGCCAGCGCCGGCATTTTTATCAAATACATGACCGACCCGTTGGAAACAGGGCAGGAAGTGGAAATTGAGGGAGTCACCGACTCGGGACTTTATGCCCCTGTTGTCGCGGCCCGGAAGGTTCGCGTGCTGGGAGCAGGACACCTGCCTGCGCCGTTGCCGATCACTGCCGAGCAGGCCGCCGGCGGAGCTGAAGATTCGCAGTGGGTGAGTCTGGACGGGATCGTACATTCAGTTGACGTCTCAAACCCGCTTCACCCTTTCTTGGAACTTGTCTCCTCGGTGGGAAAGGTTCACGTATTGACGGTCAATCTGGAGCCCGGCTGGCTGGAAAGCCTCGTTGATTCCAATGTGCGGATTCGCGGAGTCTTTGGTGCGGTCAGCAACCGGGACGGGCAGCCTATAGGCTACTCGCTGTCTTTTTCGCGCAAGGAAGATCTTACGAAACTGCAAGGGACCCCGATCAACACAGAGCAATCCAGCCCTATTCCCATCGCCCGCTTATTGCGGTTTTCTACGCGCATCGATTTTAGCCATCGCGTGAAAGTGCTGGGCACCGTCACAATGAATTCATTGGATCGCGGGCTCTATCTCGAGGATGCCACCGGGGGGCTGCAAGTCCAGACTCAATCAGAAAATCTGCAGATTGGAGATGAGGTGGAAGCGGCCGGCTATATGACCTCAGGCAGCGTCTACACGCCGGTGATGCAAGATGCCGTTGTATCGAAGGTCGGCACTGCCGCCCCGCCCAGGCCAAAGATCGTTGATCCGGGAAATCTGGATGACATCCTGGATAACCAACTGGTGCAGATGGACGCCCGCCTGCTCCGCGTGGTCAACGGCACCAGCGGCAAAACTCTGGTGCTGGAATCCAATACGCGTACATTCAATGCGCAGATCGACGACGACGTTTCGTTGAGCTCATTTGATGGATTGCGTCCCGGCAGCTTTGTGCGGCTCACCGGCATTTACCAATTGCAGGTGGATGCCGACCACCTCTCCCGGGCTCAGGGATTCGATCCTGATTCCTTTGTCCTGCTGCTGCGGACACCGGAAGATATCCGTGTGCTCACCAACCCGCCGTGGTGGACTTTGGAGCGGGTGGTCTATGTGCTTGCCATTCTGCTGGTCATCGCCGGGTTTGCAATCGGGTGGGTGAGCATGTTGCGGCGTCAGGTGCATTTGCAAACCGCGGAATTGCGGCAGGCGACGGATGCCGCCGAGCAGGCCAACCAGGCCAAGGGCCAGTTTCTCGCCAACATGAGCCACGAAATCCGGACTCCCATGAACGGCATCTTCGGCATGACGGAGCTGGCTCTTTCTACGGATCTGACTTCGGAGCAGCGCGAGTTCCTCGGCATGGTCAAAACCTCGGCCGACTCGCTGCTGGTCATCATCAACGACATCCTCGACTTCTCGCGCATTGAGGCCGGAAAGTTCACCCTGGATTCGGTGCCTCTGAGCATTGCCGATACGGTGGCAGACGTCTTGAAAGCCTCTGCGTTTGAAGCCGGCAAGAAAGGTCTGGAGTTGACGTGGATCGCTGCGCCCGAGGTTCCCGCAGCTCTGCTGGGCGATCCAAACCGGCTGCGCCAGGTGCTGGGCAACCTGGTGGGCAACGCTATCAAGTTCACCGAGGCCGGTGAGGTTGTCGTTACCGTAACAGTGGATGCCGTTGAGGGGAAGCGCTCGACGCTCCGCTTCGCAGTTCGTGACACGGGGATCGGTATAGAACTCCGCAACCTGGAAAGGATCTTTAAGGCCTTTGAACAGGCCGACGCCTCCACCACGCGCCACTATGGTGGAACGGGGCTTGGATTGACCATCTCGCGGCGCATGGTCGAGGCAATGGGCGGCCGCATCTGGATCGAGAGCGCTCCAGGTACGGGCACGACTGTCTTCTTCACATCTGTCTTCGATGAGGCGTCCGCGCAAACAGAAGCCGAACTGAAGCCCAGCTTCGACGATATCCGCGGCGTCTCCACCCTGGTCATTGACGACAACGCGACGAATCGGCAGATTCTGATCGAATTGATGCGGCGTTGGGGCATGAGACCGGAGGGCGCCACCTCGGGGTCCGAAGGTCTTGCCATGCTATTGAACGCCAAAGAGCGCGGAGAACCCTACCAACTGATCCTGCTCGACGAGGCTATGCCGGAGATGAGCGGGCTGGAGGTGATCAGGCAGATCAAGGCCAATCCACTCTTGAGCGGCATAGTCATCATGATGCTGAGTTCTTGCGACCAGATTGCCACCGCAGCACGCTGCCGCTCCTTGGGCGTGATGACCTATCTTGTCAAACCCATCCGCGCCTCCGAGTTGTTGGCGAGCATACGCGCGGGGCTAGGCATACTGTCTGAGCAGCCTGCCATCGAGAGGCCCGCCCCCACCCCAGTAGGCCGCGCACTTCGCATCCTGGTCGCTGAGGACAATTCGATCAATCAAAAGCTAGCCGTTGCTTTGCTGAACAAAATGGGCCATGAGATAACGCTGGCATGTGACGGCCGCGAGGCTTGCGAGCTTTGGAGCCACGGAAAATTCGATCTGATTTTTATGGATGTACAGATGCCGGAGATGGATGGAACCGAGGCAACGGCGCGCATTCGAGCCATGGAGAAGAAGACAGGAGCGCACATTCCGATCATCGCCATGACTGCCTATGCGATGAGCGGAGACCGCGATCGCTATCTCGATTCCGGCATGGACGACTATGTTTCAAAGCCCGTCAGCTACAAGCGCGTGGAAGAGGCCATTGGCCGCTTCTTCAGCCTTGAGTCGCAATCGGAGAGTTTGCCGGAGCAGTTGAATCTTTTGGAACTATGAGGAAATGAGAGCGATGCACGACCCAAACGCCACTTGCAAAGATGCTGTTTTCCGGCTCGATGAAGCGGAGATTCTCGCCCGTCTGGACGGCGACTGTCAGTTGCTGGCTGAGCTCTGCGATATGGCGCTGACGGAGATACCGCGCATGATAGAGACTTTAGCCGAGGCGGTTCGCGTCGAAGACGCAAACGCGGTACATCGCTCCGCCCATCGTCTGAAAGGTTCGCTAAGCATCTTCGGCGCTGGACCGCACATCGAGATCTCCCAGGCTTTGGAAGACATGGCGCTCAACCGTGACCTGTTGCGCGCTCCGGAGGTCTTTGGCCGTCTGGAGATACATCTGCTCAAGTTCACTGCAGCAGTTGCTGCATTGGGAAAGGAAAGCCATGCGCGTGCTAATCGCCGATGACGATCCCATGCAGCGCTTGTATCTCACGCGCTGCCTTTCCTCTTGGGGATATGAGACTCTGGTAGCCGAGGATGGCGAGGAGGCCTGGAGAATCCTGCAAGGCAACGATGCGCCGCCCCTCGTTCTCCTGGATTGGATGATGCCCGGCATAGACGGAACGGTCCTCTGCCAGCACATTCGCCGCCTCAAAGACCGGCCTTACACCTACATTGTTCTGCTGACGGCAAGAAGCGACCAGCAGGACCTGTTGAGCGGCCTCGGCGCCGGCGCTGACGATTACATGACCAAGCCCGTCAACACGCCGGAGTTGCAGGCCCGTCTGCGCTCCGGTCAGCGCATCATCGACTTGCAAAACAAACTGCATATCGCCTATGAATCGCAGAAGTACGAGGCCACGCACGACTCTCTAACTGCTATTTGGAACCGTCCCGCCATCCTGGATCTGTTCTCACGCGAGTGCGCCAAAGCTGCCCGGAAAAAGACGGCCATCGGAGTGCTCGTTGCCGATGTCGATCATTTCAAGATCATCAACGATCAATTCGGCCACGTCTGTGGCGACATTGCGCTGCGAGAGATCGCAAGGCGGATGCAGGCCTCTCTTCGCCCCTACGACTTCATGGGACGCTATGGTGGCGAGGAGTTCCTTGTCCTTGTCCCAGGGTGCGAACCCCATGCGGTTTTCGAAGTGGCCGAGCGCATCCGCCTGGCGGTGTCTGAGCAGCCGATCAACGCACGCGACAATGAGATTACAGTCACTCTGAGCATTGGAGTCAATACCGCTTCTCCCGTTTCGGTGGAACAGCGCGATGAACTGCTTCACCTGGCCGACGAGGCGCTCTATCGAGCCAAACAGAACGGCCGAAACCGGATCGAGTGCGCTTAGCGCATCTTCGGGAAATGTGTAGACCAGAATTTTGCAGGTTTCCCACCCATTCCGCAGAAAAACGCGGAATGGGTGGGGCACGGACGGAAGTCTACAGTAAATCCGAAAAGGCTCTAGAACTTGCAAGCCGCAAAGTGAGGCTATCGCGAGCTTGTAAGCGTGCGTGGCGATAGCCTATCGCCGCAGCCTCACGTGCAGGGCGCCCGCGCCATGGTGCATGAGGACACACTCGGCACTCTGACCGCACCGGTAATGGATCTCTACGGGGTATTCCTGCCATCTGGGATCGGAGATTGGTCCGCTCGCCTTGTCGATGAAGAAGACTTTTCCCGAGGTCGTTTCGATGGTTCCGCGCGAAGCATCAAAATCGACGATTGAGTCGTCTCCTTCGATGGAGAAAGGCACGACCTTTTGCGCGGCCTTTGCAGCCGCCCTCTTGCGGATGCTCACAATTTCGGCGGCGGCCGGATGCACTCCGTTGACCTTCTCTTGCTGGTGCTCCATCAGTTGATCTTGTTCGGCGATCGTCGGGAAGCCCGCTGAAAAACTCCATGCAGCCGCCTTTTCATAACCTCTCGCCGTACACGGGATCTCGCCTTGAGCGCCGATAGAGGCGACCTGGCCGTCTGGCCCAACCTGATTCTTGAAGATGTCCTTGCCCTTCTCCCGCGCGGCTTCTTGAGCCTCCGCTTGCGCCGGATCGGTTGTTTGCGCCGGCTGGGCTCCAGAGGGCGCCTGCGCATCGGTCTTTCCGCCTTGGGCAGGGCTGGGCGGGGCAATCTCGATGGCGTTCCGGGCATCGTACTTCAACAAGATCTCCTTGGAGCACAACACGAAGCCTTGCGAGTCCTGCAGGTGAATTTCAACGGAAAGAGGATGGGGCGAACTGGCGACTGCCAGCGCAAACGCAGCCTTCCGGTCTGGATCGCTGGGCTCGATCGACAGGCGGTAATTCAACTGCTTGTCCCATTGGGTGAACAAATGGCCCTTCAAACCAACCGCATCGGAAGTGACCGATCCCAGATCATATCGTCCTTCTGGATTGTTCGGAGTCCAGAGGGCAGCTACGATTGCGATTCCAATGAGAATGACGAAGCCCACGCTGATAGCGATAAAGACTTTGGTCATGCTCCCGGCGAGCTTCTGAATCGGCTCCTTCGGCTTTTCGCCCTCTCCGGCGGGCGCATGATAGACCGGTGACTCAGCAATGGGAATATATGCCGGAGCCTCCACGCTGGCTCGGTTGGCTTCTGGAATGGATTCTCGAAAGGAGTAGAGTTCGGCCCTCTCCTTGAGTTCATCCTCTTTGGTCTTTTGGGCTGATTCGACGATATTGTAGACGTTCACGGGCAGTTGTGGTTCATCGGCTGCCTCGCCCTCCGAAGCCGGTTTGTCAACCCCCACAGGCTTGCCGAGAGCCGTCATGTCCAAGTCTATCCGCTTCTTTCGATTGGGAAACCTCGGATCCTCTTTGTACTCCGTCCGTTCCTTCAATTGATCTGCGATGGTCTTTTGGGGTGATTCGACGACACTGTAGGCGTTCACAGGTAGTCGCGGCTCTTCCGTTGGCTCGCCGTCGGAAGCAGGCTGGTCGGTCCCCACGGGCTTGCCGAGAGCTGTCATGTCCAAGTCTATCCGCTTCTTTCGATTGGGAAACCTCGGATCCTCTTCCATCAGCCACTCCCCTTTTTCCCGTCTTTGGAATCAATCACATTGGACCATAGATTGCCTTGCTTTGAAACCCTAAAACTTTGGCAAAGCTCATCCAAAGTCACTGGCGGCGGCGTAAGACTTGCGTCCCCACAATGTTTGAGCTGCCGTCGGCAATTTTCCTTCCTGTCAGAATCGGCTCTTCCCAGCTTGCATCCAACTTGAATAGATTGAACCCCAGACAGGAGCAAGCGCAATGATCGTCGGCGTTCCCAGAGAGATCAAGGACAACGAGTCCCGTGTGGGCGTCACGCCTGCGGGAGTCAAGGCGCTCGCCGAGGCCGGCCACTCCGTGCTCGTCGAGACACTGGCCGGCGCACAATCCGGCTTTCCCGACGAAGAGTATCAGAACGCGGGCGCTGAGATCGTCGGCGAGGCAGGCTACGTCTGGGGAAAGGCCGAAACCATCGTCAAGGTCAAAGAGCCCATCGAGAAGGAATATGCATTCTTCCGCGAGGGGCTGGTGCTTTTCACTTATCTGCACCTGGCGCCGCTGCCTGTGTTGACCGCGAAGCTGCTTGAGTCGAAGGTCATCGGCATCGCCTATGAGACCGTTCGCGACCGCCAGGGCATGCTGCCTCTGCTGACGCCGATGAGCGAGGTGGCTGGCCGCATGAGCGTGCAGGTGGGAGCCGCATACTTGGAAAGAGAGCGCGGCGGGCGCGGCATTCTGCTAGGCGGCGTGCCAGGCGTTCCTCCGGCGCATGTCACCATCGTCGGCGGCGGCATCGTCGGCTCGAACGCGGCCAGAATCGCGCTAGGTCTCGGCGCCAAGACAACCATCGTCGATGTTAGCCTCAACCGGCTCCGCGAGCTGGACGACCACTTCGGCGGGCGGATCTCGACGTTGGCCTCGAATAGCTACAACCTCGCCCACGCCACTCGCGAGGCAGATCTTGTAATCGGCGCTGTGCTGATTCCCGGCGCGACCGCACCCAGGCTGGTGACGCGCGAGATGGTGGCCCAGATGAAGAAGGGCGCGGTCATCGTGGACGTTGCCATCGACCAGGGTGGCTGCGTGGAGACAGCCCGGCCCACCTCGCACTCCAATCCAAGCTATCTCGTCGATGGCGTCGTGCACTACTGCGTCACCAACATGCCCGGCGCAGTACCGCACACCTCCACGCTCGCTTTGACCAACGCGACCTTTCAGTATCTGCTGCGCATGGCCAACCTAGGGGTGCGCGAGGCGCTGCGCCAGGATGCGGGTCTGGCCGAGGGATTGAACACCTGGATGGGAATGCTCACTTGCCGCGGTGTAGGCCAGAGCCAGCAGCGCCAATGGGCCCCGGCAGCCAGCGTGATTGGGTAGGCGTAGTTGCCGTAATTCCTCATCCGAAGGACTCCATGAAACGTGCCTCCTAACCACTGACAACTGTCCACAGTCCCCTCGCAGTTCTATAATCGCCCCATGTTCTTCAGTGGCAATCAGCGATGGCGATCGATTGTTTTGCAAGCGTGCGCGGTGCTGCTGATCTGTATAGCGCTTGGCGGATTGCAAGCCTTCAACACCTCCAAGGTGTGGTTTCTCAATCCTGCGACCGCTGGCGAAACATTGCTCTCGGCTGGCCTCATCGTGCTGGTGTTTCTGCTGCTGCTGCTCTTGCTTGTGCTGTTGCTGCGGGACACGTTGAAGGTCTATGCAGGGCAGGGCAGCAGCGGCCTGGGCGCGCGTTTGCGCTCTCGCATGGTGTTGGGCGCAGTGTTGATTGCGTTGGCTCCGGCGGCCCTGATGTTTCTCTTCAGTTTCCTGCTGATGAACCGCTCGATGGACCGCTGGTTTTCGCCGAATACTTCGGAGTTGCGCGATGACTCGACTCGAGTGATTCAAGAGCTGGCGCAATACGTCACCAGCAATGCGCGTGGAGAGGCAGAATCCATCGAGGCCTCAGGCGCCACGGAGAAGAGCCTGCCAGAGCTCGATGAAGTGTTGATCTCCCACCGCATCACACTGGACGGCGGCTTTGTCATTGTCTACGACAAAGACGGGCGCGTCATGACCAGCTTCCAAGCTCCGCCGGATTCGAGCCCGGTTACCGTCCTGCCGTGGCTGGATGAAGGGGTGAACGAGAGTGCCAATCGCCTTCGTGGTCCGCTCTCTGCCAACCTGCTTTCCGCCGCGCGTCGCAGCGATGAGCCAGTGATGAATGTGGCGGGTAGCGAGTACGCGCTGGGTCTGGCGAATGCTGCTTCGGGGAAGATTGTGGTGACGGCGTTGCCCATGCCTCAGGGGCTGAGCCAAACCGCGCGGCGCATCCGCTCCGGCTCGGCCACATACTGGGTTCTATTTCACAAGCGCAATCAGATTCGCACGTGGTTTTTCCTTATCCTGTTGGTGGTCACCGTTCTTGCGCTCTTCCTCAGTGTCTGGGTGGCGCGGTTCCTTTCCAGCCAGATAACTCGTCCGGTGGAGGCTTTGGGCTTGGCAATGGCCGAAATTGCCAAGGGCAAATACGACCATCGCGCTGCGTTGGACGCTACCGGAGAGATGGGCGAACTGGTGCGGGCCTTCAATCACATGGCCGCCGATCTTGACACCAGCCGGCAGTTGGCCGAGAGCTCTTCCGCACAACTGACCGCCGCCAACCTGGCCATCGAAGAGCGACGCCGCGAGTTGGAGACGATCGTTGAGACTATTCCGTCGGGCGTGGTGACGCTCGACAGCTCAGGCACGATCCTGCAGTCCAATCGCGCCTTTGCCGCATTGATGGGCCGACGCGTGGACATCGGCCTGGGCGGTGAGAAGATCGAGTCGCTCTTCCCCGCCGAGTGCGCCGACGATCTTTCCGGCGTCATTCGCCGCAGCCGCCGCATGGGCGCGGCCTTCACTGAGATTGAGACTCACACCGCAGGCCGCACCATGCATCTGGCCATTACCAGCGCGCGCTTTGAGTTGACTCGCGGCCGTCCGGGAACCGTGCTGGTGGTCGAGGATACGACTGAGCTGCTGCGCGCGCAGCGCCAGTTGGCGTGGAAAGAGGTGGCACAGCGCGTGGCCCACGAGATCAAAAATCCGTTGACCCCAATCGCGCTCTCCGCCGAACGGATCGGCAGGCATCTGGATCGCAGCCAGCCCGACTCGCCCGCCATCATCCGCAAGTGCAGCGAGGTGATTCTGGGCTGCGTGGGTACGCTGCGCACATTGGTGGACCAATTCTCTGCGCTGGCCGAGTTTCCCGCGCCGCAGCCGCGCGCCTGCGACATGAATCAAGTGGCCGAGGAGGCGTTGATGCTCTTCGCCGGCCGGCTCGAAGGTATCACGATTCAGCGTGACCTTGAACCGGGATTGCCGCTGGTGCTGGCCGATCCTGAGGCTATTCGCCGCGCCCTGGCCAACCTCATCGACAACGCAGCCGAGGCCATGCAAGGCAGTCTGCTGCGCGTGCTCGGCATCTCCAGCTCGCTCAGCGAAGACTCGACGGCGGTCGAACTTCAGATCTCCGACACCGGCCACGGTCTCACTGATGAGATTCGCGAGCGCCTCTTCCTGCCTTTCTACTCGACCAAGCAGCGCGGCACCGGCCTTGGGCTTTCCATCGCGGCTAAGATTGTGCAGGAACACGGAGGCTCGCTGAGCGCCGAATCCAACAGCCCCAAGGGTGCGCGCTTTCTGCTCCGCCTGCCTCTGATGGAGCCGCTGCCCGAGCCCGGCGCGGCCACGCTTGCCAACTCTGCCGACTCTATAGTCTCGCCCGGAGGACCGCTTCAATGAATCACATTCTAGTTGTGGACGATGAGGCGGAGATTCGCGCATCGCTCGAAGAGATCCTGCGCGAAGAGGGCTACGGCGTGGCCACTGCTGCCACCGCGGCTGAGGCGCTGGTGCTGCTTGAAGACTCGCCCTATGACGTGGTTCTGCTCGACATCTGGCTGCCTGATCGCGACGGCCTCGATGTGTTGGGGGACATTCACCGCCAGGCGGCCGCAATGCGCCCAGAGGTGGTCATTATCAGCGGCCACGGCTCGATCGAGACCGCCGTCAAGGCCACCAAACTCGGTGCGTATGATTTTCTCGAAAAGCCGCTTTCGCTCGAACGCACACTCATCGTGCTCAAGAACGCCGTCGAGGCGCGCCGCCTGCGCACCGAGAACCAGGAGTTCAAACGACAGTTCAATGTGGGCTCGGTGCTCACCGGCGAGAGCGTGCCCGTCAAAGCCCTGCGCCAGCAGATTCGCCTCATGGCGCCCACCAACGGACGCGTGCTTATTTACGGCGAATCGGGCACCGGCAAGGAACTGATTGCTCGTGCCATTCACGCCGAGAGCCTGCGCCGCGACCAGATTTTTGTTGAACTGAATTGCGCCGCCATTCCCGAGGCGCACATCGAGGCGGAACTCTTCGGCTACCGTCACGGCGCTCAACCCGGCGGCCTGCCCGAGCAGCGAGGTACGCTGGAGCGCGCCGACGGCGGGACGCTCTTTCTCGACGAAGTCGGCGACATGAGCCTCAAGACGCAGTCCAAAGTGCTCAGCGCGCTCGACGATCAGCAGTTCACGCCGGTCGGCGGCACACAGCCCATCCTTGTCGATGTGCGTTTGATCGCCTCCACCAACAAGGATCTTGAAGAGGAGATCGCCAAGGGCAACTTCCGCG